>DASWFO010000211.1:0-21894 GCA_036394195.1 Alphaproteobacteria bacterium
GCTGCCCGGCGAAGTGGTTGCGCAAGAACACTGGTGCTCCAGCGGTTTCGCGAACACAGACCTGGATCTCCAGCTTAAGAAGCACGGTATCCATAAGTTGATCGTGATTGGCCAAAAGGCGAATACCTGCATCGACTCGACGGTGCGTTACGCCGCAGAACTCGGATACGACGTCACCCTGGTGAAGGATGCGATCGCCAGCTTCCAATGGGAAGAGATGCGGACGACACTGGAAATCAACCTCCCCAATTATGCCACCTCTATCCTTAGCGCCACTGACACAATAGCGGCGCTCGAACACACAACTGTCTGATCTTAGAGCCTGTTCGATGCCTACCTGCCCGGACGCGGATGCTCGTCGGCCCGGGACGGGAACGATCGCGACGGAATTGGCAACAGGTCTGGCCGCTTTCCTGGCGGGAGACGTTTGCTTGCCGGTAGCTGCCGCTGTTTGGACAAACACGATCAATGAGCCAATGGCTCCCGACGATCAGAGCCTCCGCGCGCCGCGGTAGGGATCGCGCGGCCCTCTCCTGCGTCGTCGGAAAACCAGCCAGCGCCGCGAGCAAATTTTTCCGACTTATGCGCAGATCTGAGCACCTTGTCCCAAAACGCGCATTTCCATGTTGCCCCGATCGAGTTTGGGGGCTGGAAGAATCCGGCCGGGAACCAACGACGCCCTTACGATGTTTGGTGACTCAATAACAGTCCAATGCGGAGGAGGGCCCAATGCCGGGCGAAGACAGGCTGCGCGACGGGGCCGAGTTGTACCGGACGGCTGCAGAGCGTTCGGTTACGCAGGCTGAGCGGGACTGCTTACTCGATTGCGCGGAAGACCTCAGCCAGATTGCGGATTGGATCGCGTCCAACCGTGCACCAGATGCCGCGGCGACTGGCGCACCGGAGCAGGATAACATTGTCCAATTGCGCGAACTCTACGCCAGCGATAACGGAGATCGTTGGCAGTTGGGTCGCCATGTCGCATCGGGGCGGGTCTTCGTGAGACATGAAGCGAACCTCCCGTCTGGCGGCCACGTGACCGACGTCGAGCTTACGGCGTTCTTGAGCGGCCCCAGAAACACCCCGGAACGTGAGGCGCTAATACAGGTCATCAGCAATCTCGTCGCTCGCGGCAACTAAGGGTCCGCCACTGCCCGCGACAAATCGCGTCCCGCAATCGTCGGGCGCGAAAGCGCGCTCGGAAACACCGCGATCCGTGTCGCGCGCGTGTCCGGGACGGGCAAACGCCGCCGCGGAAGCTACGGGCGGTTCAAATTCGCGCGCGTTCCTCGACGCGCGTCGCCGAACGCTGACGCCGGAGGATGCGGCCGCGCTACGCTCGGCTACCGAGGACATAGATCGATTCGTCCGTTCGTTGCCGCTGCGGCAATAGGTGCACGTTCGCGCAAGGGTTTACGAAGCTCGGCATGCCTCGGATGCGAAGCAGATGAAAAATCGGCACGGCTTTGCACTGTGGCGGACCGCCTACTGGTTGAGACGCAACGGTCGACTTGAGCCGGCTCTGTCCGAAATTGACACTTCCCGGACTTGCCGCACCGTTCGGCTCAGGTCCGCAAATCGCTGCGAAGCGGAAGTGGGCTAAGTCGGGTTGTCCAATCGAGGTTTGTGAGTACACCCCTAGTCCGGCATTCCGGCCTTGTGCAGCGCTTCGACCACGTCTTCGCGGTAAGCCCGTTCCTGGTAGGGGAAAAGTCGGCTGAACTGGCGCACGGAAACGTCGAAGCCGAGCGCCCGCAGCTCGTCGAGTTCCCATTGCGCGGCATCGAGCTTGCCGAGCCTGGCGTATGTCGCGGCCAGGAAGAAGCGCGTATCGCGCCAATTCGGGTTGCGCTCGACCGCCTTCTTCAGCGTCGCCTCGGCCGCTTCGTACTTCCCGAGGTGGAACTGGGCCTCCCCATACATGCCAAGATACCAGAATGGATAATTGGGATTGATCCGTTGCGCACGCTCGACATCGGCGAGGGCCTGCGCGGCGCGTCCCTTGATGATCATGAACATGCCGTGGAGGGCATGGCCGTCGGCGAAGTTCGGGTCGATTTCGATCGCCCGCTCGATCTCCGCCACGCCGCGATCGATCTGGCGCTGAAACAGCAATAGCCGCCCGAGGCCCCAATGCGCCTGCGGGGACTCCGGATCGAGCCGCACCGCCTGTTCGGCGATCGCAACCGCCTCGACATCCGGCGCCAGGCCTTCGCCGGCTCTCTGCTCCGACTCAAGCGCGTACGTGGTCGCCAGGTGCGCGTAGGCGTTGGCGAATTTCGGATCGCGGGCGATCGCCTTCTGGAACAGGGCGCGCGCCTCGCGGTTGGCCTCCGGGGTGAAGAAGCTCTCGAGCTGCAGACCCTGAACGTAATAGTCGTACGCCACCGGATCGTTGGTGGCGTGTTGCGTCAGCCGCCGCTGCTCGGTCGGGGTGAGCTTGACGGCGAGCGCCGCCACGATGTTCTTGCGGACGTCGTCCTGGAGATCGAACAGGTCGCTGAGATCGCGGTCGTAGCGCTCGGCCCAGACATGGGCGCCGGTCGTCGTGTCGATGAGCTGGGCCGTGATCCGGATACGTCCGCCGGCCCGCCGGACACTCCCCTCGAGCACGTAGCGCACGTCGAGCTCGCGCCCCACCTGCACGATGGGGACCGCCTTGCCCTTGTAGACGAAGCTCGAATTTCGCGCCATGACGAACAGGCCGGACACTTTCGACAGGTCCGTGATGAGGTCCTCCGAAATTCCGTCGCTGAAATAGTCCTGCCTGGCGTCGTCGCTCATGTTCGAGAACGCCAGCACGGCAATCGACGGCTTGCCTGCCATCGGCGCCTCGGCCGTGGGCCGCAGCGCCAGCCAGCCACCGCCGCCGATGACCGCGAGCGCCAGCGCCAGTGCCGCGGCCGCGACCCAGAGCAGGCGGTGCCGCGGCCGCGCGGCACCCGATGCCGCCGGGGCTTCCAAGGGCAGGCGCACCACCGCCTCGGCGCCGAGCGCAAATACCCTGACCGGCTCGGCGATGTTCTTCAGCGATTGCAGTCCCGTATCCACGAACGGAAGCGCGACCTTGGCGTGGACCTGGCGCCATGCGTCATCGGACAGGCAGACACCGCCGGGCTCGGCGAGCGTCTCGAGCCGCGCCGCGATGTTGACGCCGTCGCCCATGATGTCGGCGCCGTCGATGATGATGTCGCCGAGATTGACGCCGATGCGGAACGTGATGCGCATGTCGGGCGGCACATTGACGTTCCGTTCAACCATCGCCCGCTGGATCTCGACGGCGCAGCGCACCGCGTCGACCACGCTCGCGAATTCGACGAGCGCGCCGTCCCCCGTGGTCTTGACGATGCGGCCGCGATGCTCGGCGATTTTGGGATCGATCAGCGCCTTGCGGTGGCCCTTGAGCGCGCGCAGGGTGCCTTCCTCGTCGGCGCCCATCAGCCGGCTGTAGCCGGTGACGTCTGCCGCGAGGATGGCCGCCAGCCGCCGCTCGACGCGCATCTGCGCCAACGGGTACCTCTTGGAAAGAGCCTCAGTTTAGCACACGGGCGGGGCGGGCTTTAGCGGTTCAGACCGCCTCCGCACGTTTGCGGGGCCGCTATTTCCTCTCGACGTGCCACGTGAACATCACCGGCGCAGATCACGCCGGCATCGAGCACGGCGAAGATCGTCGCTTGGGTCCTGCCGGTCACGTTCCGCCGTCGAGCACGGCGGATGAATGACACGGCCGGAACCCTTTCAAGGCGCAAACCGGGTAAAGACGAAATCGTGGTCTTTCACGTGGGCCGCATGGCAGGGGAAACATTCTTTGTGCTCGGCCTCGCCCACCGGCTTGCCGTCGACGAACTTGCCGAAGCCCCAGCCGCCTGTCGCGGCGTATCTGTTCGCGTCTTTGACCATGAATTGCACCGTCGTGGCCGGGCCGGAGACGAAGACGCCGTCGAACTCGGCCGACGGGACATGCGTCCACGCGAGCTTGGCCAGGACCGTCCCATCCGGGAAGGGGAGCGTGCCGGCCCGATACGCCGTCATCGCGACCGGGTTGCCGAGGATGCCGCGCAGCTCGTCAAAGCCCGGCGCGTGAGAGGGGGCGATCAGCTCCCATTGCCGGTATCCGGCCGGGATCTTGACCCCGAAGACCGGCGAGGCCTCGTCGTCCGCTCGTCCGGCCGCGAACGGGAGCGAGGCGAGGACGCACGCGGCGATCGCCGCCGCGACCATAACCCTGGAGATTCGTCTCATCGGTGGCTCCCGTTACGCCCGATAACCGTCAACGATCGAGGATCGCCTGGGCGAAGGCGATCCAGCTCGGCCCTGGGTCGCTTCGTCCCGGGGTTGCAGGGGGGCTTCGCCCCCTGCAGACGATTGGGCGCTCCTCGCGATGACGCTATCTATTTCTTCTCGACGTTCCACATGAACATGACCGGCGAGATGATCACGCCGCTGATCGTCTTGCGATACGCGGTCGGGATGACGAACTGGCCGGTGACGATGTGGGTCACGACGTGGAACGCCTCGTCCTGGACCGCGGCGGCGATCCGCTGCTGCCCGGCGAGGTCGGGGGCGGCGATCCAGTCCTGGCGGAGGCTCTCGAGCTTCGCGTCGGTCGGCCAGCCGAACCACGCCTTCTCGCCGTTGCCGCGCAGCGCCGAGGCCAGCGACGGGTCGAGCAGGTCGGGCGCGATCGTCCAGGTGAAGAAGATGTTCCAGCCGCCCTTGTCGAGCGGCTCGCGCGAGGCGCGGCGCGTGATCAGGGTGCCCCAGTCCATCGCCTGCAGGTCCACGTTCAGGCCGAGCCGCTTCAGCACGTCGGCCGTGACCAGGCCTTGCGCGTAGACGATCGGCTGGTCGGTCGCCGCCATGACGACGATCCGCTCGCCCTTGTAGCCCGCCTCCTTGATCAGCTGCTTCGCCTTCTCGAAGTCGCGCTTGCCGCCGAGCGCGTCAGAGCCGGTGGGGTTCGACATCGGCGTGCCGCACGGGAACACCGAATAGCAGGTCCGCCAGTTCTTCGGATCGCCCGCGACGGCGGTCATGTAATCGCTCTGGTCGACCACCATCTGCACCGCCTGGCGCATCCGCATGTCGTTGAACGGCGGCAGCAGGTGGTTGAAGCGGAAGATGCCGAAGCTGCCCAGCGGGTCGACGGTGGCGACGGCGATGTCCTTGTTCTTCTCCAGCACCGGGACCAGGTCCGCCGGTGCCTGCTGCCACCAGTCGACCTCGCCCGCCTGCAGCGCGTTGCTGGCGGTGGTCGGGTCGGGGATGTAGAGCCATTCGACGCGGTCGACCTTGGCGATCTTGCCGCCGGCGGCCCAGCTCGGCGCCTCGGTCCGCGGCACGTAATCAGGATTGCGGACGAACACCGCCTTGTTGCCGGGCTCCCATTCCTCGCGGACGAACTTGAACGGGCCGGAGCCGATGGTCTCGGTGATCTGGGTGAACGCGTCGGTGGTGGCGACCCGCTCCGGCATCATGAACGGCACGTTGCTGGACAGCTTGGCGAGCGCGCTCAGCAGCAGCGGGAACGGCGTTTTCAGCGTGATCGAGAACGTCTTGTCGTCGACGGCCGCCATCTCGGCCACGACGTCGGGCAGGGCCTGGCCGAGAGGGTCGCGCTTCATCCAGCGGGCCAGCGAGGCGACGCAGTCGGCGGCGCGCACCGGCTGGCCGTCGTGCCATTTGAGGCCGTCGCGCAAGGTGAACGTCCAGCGGAGGTGGTCGTCGCTCTCCGTCCAGCTCTTCACCATCTGCGGCTGCGGCTTGAACCCGGCGTCGAACGCGAACAGCGTGTCGTACACCATGTAGCCGTAGTTGCGCGTGATGTAGGCGGTGGTCCAGATCGGATCCAGCGAGCGCAGGTCGGCCTCGGGGATCAGGCGCAGCGTCTTGCCGCTTTGTGCCTCCGCCAGGAGCGGGATCGTCATCGCCCCCGCGATGATCACGGCTCCGCTGAGCACAAACCGCCGCATTTTGCTCATGGCAAACCCTCCCATTCCGGCGCGTCCGTCGGCCGATCATTATGGAAGGGGAGCAATTCTTGCGCCAGTGCAGGCGATGGCGTGCTTCGCGGCTACGCGAACATCGTTTGGCGCGCACGCCGTTCGCCAGATTGGGAGTCCGTCGGATGGACGACGAAGACGGGCTCGTTGAGAGCTATCTTAGAAACAAACCCCGTCGTCAATGCGAGGCATGACGAAGAGGTGGCAGACCATCAGGCGGCAACCCCGTGAACCTGCCGTGACGGGGGACTATTGGCGCGCCGATAAGTTCTGATTCGGGCTCAGCGCCTCCGCCGCGACGCCCGAGATCTCTGTATCGGTCTCTTTTCGCAAACCAGCAACGCCCACGGCGCCGACAACTTGATTGTCCACCCGTATCGGCATGCCGCCTTGCAAAGCGAGAATATCGGCCGTCACGAAGGCCGTGCGCCCGTGATCGATATTGTCTTCGATCTCCGCCGTCCCTCGTTGCAGCCGCGCCGCCGTGCGCGCCTTCTGGATCGCGAGCTCGGCGCTTGCCGGCCGGACGCCGTCCATGCGCTCGAAGGCAAGCAAATCGCCGGCAGGGTCGACGACCGCGATCGCGGAAGGGGCGTGCCGCGCTTGGGCATTCTTAACTGCCGCCGCGAGGATCGCTTGCGCTCCGCTTTGATCGAGGACCTGAACGCTGACGGTCTGCGCGTTTGCCGCCAAAGAGGACACCAGCAGAATGGCCGCGACGCTCATCGCCCGTTTCATCGTTGTTCTCCAGGACATCAAGCCGCGCATCCGAATCAAGCCAGTCTCTCCATACTGAAGTACTCTGGACTGCGTGGAAGAGCTGCATGGACCAAGTGGAGGAGCGGAAGCGCGGACTTCCACCGGTTGCGCTTCATAAATGTTGTCGGAAGCGAGTTGCTTCTTGTCGGCTCTTGCGCCGGCTGTCCCTTTTTTGCGGCGTTTCTCTGGTCGACTTGGCCCTCACCCGCCGGCCGATTATCGGAGGAGAGCAATTCCCACGCCAGTGCGGCAGGCCAAAGGCCGGAGCGCAGGCCCGGGCCAGGATCAATAAGGGCAGAGATCCAGCTTCCGGACCGTCGGAAGGTCTTTTACTTCGTCGACGACAGGCGCGGCGGGCGCGCAGTAGAAGACCACGGTGTCGCTGCCGAACAGTCGCCTGATGGTGATCGTTCCCGGGGTCGTCAGAGTGAGGGTTGCGCCACCTTCGACGACGCCGCCAAGGATGATGTTTCCCGTGGTCTTGGCCGTGAGCGAGCTTCTGCCGCCGATTTTTTCCGCGACGGTCAGGCTGGCTCCCTGAACGTCCACCTTGCTCTGTCCGTCGATCACGCGCGCAATGATGACGTTCCCTTTCGCCGCGATCGAAACCGCTGAGCGGCCCTCAATGTTCCGTTCCACGAAAGCGTCGGTCGCGGACAAAACCGTCAGACTGCTGCGGTCCTTCACACCGAAAACCTGGACGTCCTGGGCGGCGGAGATTTGCACTGCGCTCTGCCCGCCGATCCAGTCCTTGATATGCACGAAACCGCCGCCGGACCTGAGGATCGGGTGGCTCTGGTCGTCGACCCCGCCGAGGATCGAGATGCTCTCCGGCGCTGAAATTTCCATGTTGTACTGATGGTCAAGGTCGCGGGTCGTGAACACGGACTGGGCCAGCGATACGGCCGAGATCCCGGACAGCAGGATTGAGAGGACAACGATTCTACGCACAGCCACCCCCTGTTGGTTGGTTTAAACAGTCCTCACCGCGCGCGGGTGAAGGCCAGCCACACACCGCCGCCGATCAGGCAGGCGCCGCTCACCCGCGCCGCCAAGCGGACGCGATGGCGGGACAGCAGCGCGCCGGCCCGGCCGGTGAGCATCGCGTAGCCGGCATCGAACACCGCCGCGACGGCCATCGCCGTGAGCCCGAGCAGGACGACCTCGCCGACATAGTCGCCGGCGGGATCGACGAATTGCGGGATGAAGGCGCCGAAGAAGAGCAGCATCTTCGGGTTGCTGAGGGCGACGAGCAGCCCCTGCACGAAGAACCCGCCGCGCGGCCGGGCGGCACGCCCGAGCTCGCCGGCGTCGCCGGTCGAGCGCAGCAGCTTCCAGCCGATCCACACCAGATAGACCGCGCCGGCGACGCGGATCCAGTCGAACCACCAGCCCATGGTGGCGATGATCGAGGCCAGGCCGACGACCAGGACGCCCAGCATCGCCAAAAGGCCGAGCTGGGTGCCGGCGACGTTCAACAGGCCGGCGCGGGCCCCATGGGTCAGGCTGTTGGCGACGATGAGCGTGACCGTCGGCCCGGGAATGACCGCGATCAGCGCGCAGGCCGCGACATAGGCGATGTACAGCTCGACGGACATCGGCGCCCGCGCGCCGGCCCCGCGCTTACCCCGCCGCGGCGACGGCGCGCTTGGCCATCACGGTGACGAGATGCGCCCGATACTCGGCCGAGGCGTGGATGTCGGAGTTGAGCCCGTCGGCCTTCTGCTTGATGTTGGCGACGGCGTCGGGCGACCAGGACTTGCCGAGTGCGGCTTCCATGTCCTTCTGGCGGTACACGCTGGGCGCGGCGCCGGTGACCGCGACGCGGACACCCGACTTGGTCTTGGCGACGAGCACGCCGACCATCGCGTAGCGCGACGCGGGGTTCGGGAACTTCATGTAGGCGGCTTTCTCGGGGGCCGGGAAGCTGACCGCGGTGACGATCTCGCCGGGCTTCAGCGCCGTCTCGAACATGCCCTTGAAGAAATCGTCGGCCGGGATCTGGCGCTCGTTCGTGATCACGGTGGCGCCGAGGCCGAGCAGGCCGGCCGGATAATCGGCCGCCGGGTCGTTGTTGGAGACCGACCCGCCGATGGTGCCGCGGTTGCGCACCGCCGGATCGCCGATATGGGCGGCGAGATGGGCCAGCGCCGGGATCGCCTTCTGCACGTCCGGTGACGTGGACACAGCAAAATGCGTGGTCATGGCGCCGATCGTCACGGTCCCACCGGCGACCTTGATGCCGACGAGATCCTTGATCGCGCCGAGGTCGATCAGGGCGGAGGGCTTGGCCAGCCGGAGCTTCAAGGTCGGCAGGAGGGTCATCCCGCCGGCCACCAGCTTCGCTTCGTCGCTCGCCTTGGCGGCCTTCGCGGCGTCGGCGACCGAGGCGGCGCGTTGATATTCGAAATTGTACATCTCTCACTCCCGAAGATTAGGCGGCCTGTGCCGGCTTTGCGGATTGGATCGCCTGCCACACCCGTTGCGGCGTGGCCGGCATTTCGATGTGGCGGATGCCGTAGTCGCCGAGCGCGTCGACCATGGCGTTGATGAGCGCCGGGGGCGAACCGATCGAGCCGACTTCGCCGCAGCCTTTCACGCCCAGCGGGTTGTGCGTGCACAGCGTGGCGTGCGTCGCGACGCTGACGTTCGGCAGGTTGTCGGCGCGCGGCATGCAGTAATCCTGCATCGAGCCGGTGAGCAGATGCCCCGTCGAATCATAGATGCAGTTTTCGAGCAGCGCCTGGCCGATGCCCTGGGCGACGCCGCCCTGGACCTGGCCTTCGACGATCATCGGATTGATGACCCGGCCGACGTCGTCGCACGCCGTGAAGTTGACGATCTGGGTGATCCCGGTGTCGGGGTCGATCTCCACCTCGGCGACATGGCAGCCGGCGGGGAAGGTGAAGTTCTTGGGATCGTAGAACGCCGTCTCGTCGAGCCCGGGCTCGAGCACGTCGAGCGGGTAGTTGTGCGGCACGTACGCGGCCAGCGCCACGTCGCCGAACGTCTTCGACCGGTCGGTGCCGGCGACGCTGAACTTGCCGTCCTTGAACTCGATGTCGCCCTCCGAGGCTTCGAGCAGGTGGGCGGCGATCTTCTTGCCCTTGGCGATCACCTTGTCCATCGCCTTGACCAGCGCCGAGCCGCCGACCGCCAGCGAGCGCGAGCCGTAGGTGCCCATGCCGAACGGGATGCGGCCGGTGTCGCCGTGGACGATGTCGACGTTCTCGATCGGCAGCCCGAGCCTCTCCGCGACCAGCTGGGCGAACGTCGTCTCGTGCCCCTGGCCGTGGCTGTGATTGCCGGTCAGCACGGTCACCGAGCCGGTCGGGTTGACCCGCACATTGGCGACTTCGTACAGGCCGGCGCGGGCGCCGAGGGCCCCGGCGACGTTCGACGGCGCCACGCCGCAGGCTTCGATATAGGTCGAAACGCCGATGCCGCGCAGCTTGCCGCGGCGCGTGGCCTCGGCCTTGCGCGCCGCAAAGCCGGCCCAGTCGGCGGCCTTCAGCGCCTGGTCGAGGGTCGCCTGGTAATCGCCGCTGTCGTACTGGACGGCGACCGGTGTCTGATAGGGGAACGCGGTGTTGGGGATGAAGTTGCGGCGGCGGATGTCCACGCGGTCCATCTTCATCTCGGCGGCGGCGACGTCGGCCAGCCGTTCCAGAAGATAGGAGGCCTCGGGCCGGCCGGCCCCGCGATAGGCGTCGACCGGCACGGTGTTGGTGAACACCGCCTTCACCTCGCAATAGATCGCCGGCGTCGTGTACACGCCAGCGAGCAGAGTGGCGTAGAGCCAGGTCGGGATCGCCGGCGCGAAGGTCGACAGATAAGCGCCGAGATTCGCCTGCGTGGCGACCCTGAGTGCCAGGAACTTGCCGTCCTTGTCGAGCGCCAGCTCGGCATGCGTCACATGGTCGCGGCCATGGGCGTCGGACAGGAACGATTCGCTGCGGTCGGCCGTCCACTTGACCGGCTTGTTCACCTTCGCCGCCGCCCAGGTGACGATCGCCTCTTCGGCGTAGTGATAGATCTTGGAGCCGAAGCCACCGCCGACGTCGGGCGCCACCACCCGGAGCTTGTGCTCGGGAAGATGCAGCACATAGGCGCCCATGAGGAGCCGGATGACGTGCGGGTTCTGGCTGGTCGTGTAAAGCGTGTAGTCGCCGGTCCCCGGATCGAAATCGCCGATCGCGGCGCGCGGCTCCATCGCGTTCGGCACCAGGCGGTTGTTGACGAGGTCGAGCCTGGCGACCTTGTGCGCCTTGGCGAACGCGGCATCGACCGCGTCCTTGTCGCCGATCTGCCAGTCGTAGCAGACGTTGCCCGCCGCATCGTCCCACACCAGTGCCGCGCCCTTCCTGGCCGCGTCGGCGATCGTGGTGATGACCGGCAGCTCCTTATAGTCGACGTCGATCAGCTCGGCCGCGTCGCGGGCGGCGGCGCGGGTCTCGGCGATGACCACGGCGACCGGATCGCCGACATGGCGGACGCGGTCGACGGCCAGGACCGGATGCGTCGGCTCCTTCATCGGGCTGCCGTCCTTGTTCTTCACGCCCCAGCCGCAGGGCAGGCCGCCGATCTTGTCGGGCGCCATGTCGGCGCCGGTGAACACCGCCGCCACACCCGGGGCGCGGGCGGCCTTGGCGGTGTCGATCCTGCGGATCGCCGCGTGCGGATGCGGCGAGCGCACAATGTGGGCGTAGAGCTGGCCCGGGCGATTGATGTCGTCGACGTAGTTGCCCCGGCCGGTCAGGAAGCGGAGATCTTCCTTGCGGCGCACGGAGGCGCCGATACCGTTGTGGGCCATGGGATCACCTCCCGCGCATGGCGGCAGCACCGGCCTCGATCGATTTCACGATGTTATGGTAGCCGGTGCAGCGGCAGAGATTGCCTTCCAGATATTCGCGGATCTGGCGCTCGTTCGGCGAGGGGTTGTTCTTCACCAGGTCGAGCGCGCTCATCACCATGCCGGGCGTGCAGAAGCCGCATTGCAGGCCGTGGTTCTCGCGGAAGGCTTCCTGCATCGGATGCAGCTTGCCGTCCTTGGCCACGCCTTCGATGGTCAGCACCTGCGCGCCCTGGACTTGCACGGCGAGGATGGTGCAGCTCTTGATCGCCGTGCCGTCGACATGCACGACGCAGGCGCCGCACTGGCTGGTGTCGCAGCCGACATGCGTGCCGGTGAGGCCGAGCTTCTCGCGAAGCAGCTGGACCAGCAGGGTCCGGTTTTCGACCTCAGCCGACGCCGGCTTGCCGTTCACGGTCAGAGATACCTGAGGCATTGATCTCACTCCTCGCGAGACCCCGTTTGTGACGGGGAAAATGTTTGAAAACCGAGTCTCCGCGCCGGCCGCTCTCTCGTCAAGAGCCGGCTGGGCTAAGACCGCGAAAACCACCACAGAATGACCGCGACCACCGCGATCAGCACCGGGACCCAGACCGTCGGCTTCAGCCGCGATCCACCCTCGGCGGACGGCCTCGACGACATCAGCGGTGTCGCCGCGGCCGCTTCGGGAACTTCTTCCGGCGACGGCGGGGGCTCGCTGGAGGCGGCGGCCTGTCCGGCTGCCGGGGCCGCCGACGACTTGGTCATCGCGGCGGCGAAGCGGCCGAAGAATTCCTCGGCGAGCTTCTTGGCGGTTGAATCGATCAGCCTGGCGCCGAGCTGGGCCATCTTGCCGCCGACCTGCGCCTGCGCCGTATAGCGCATGACCGTCACGTTGCCGTCGACGTCCAGGGTCACCTTGGCGGTGCCCTTGCCGAAGCCGGCGACGCCGCCCTGGCCCTCGCCGGTGATGGTGTAGCCTTTCGGCGGGTCGAGATTGGAGAGCGTGCCCTTGCCGGCGAACTTCGCGGTCATCGGCCCGATCTTCAGCACCACCTTGGCGGTGAACTCGGTGTCGGAAAGCTTCTCGACGCTTTCGCAGCCGGGGATGCAGGGCTGCAGGATGTTGGGATCGTTCAGACCCCGCCAGACGTCTTCCCGTGGCGCCGGGATCCGGTATTCGCCGGTCAAGTCCATAGTCGTGTCCGTGGTTGGAAGAAACAGAACCTAGGAGGATAGGCGCAAACTAGCAAGGACTGGAGCGGGTTGCCACCGCCCTTGCTCCCGTAGATTTGCCCAATTCGACCCGCTATAGTCCCGCGCCAATGCCAGGAATCTGGCGCGTCGGCGAAGTGGTTGCCGGCGCTCGCCTGTCGAGGGAGGCTCGCTCATGAAACGAATTCCCGGCGCCGTCGCGATGGCTGTCGGCCTCGTGCTGACTGCCGGCACCATGCTGACGGGGGGCGCGCTCGCGCAGCAGAAGAATCTGAATCTGTCGATCGTCACCGGCGGCACGGGCGGCGTGTACTACCCGCTCGGCGGCGGGCTCGCCAACATGCTGGGCAAATACAATCCCGGCTGGTCGGCCACGGCGGAGGTCACCGGCGGCTCGGTCGATAACCTGAAGCTGATCGGCGCCAAGCGGGCCGACGTCGCCCTGGCGCAGGCGGACGCGAGCTACGACGCCGAAAAGGGCCAGGACAAATTCAAGGGCGCCCCGGTGAAGCACATGACGCTCGCCGTCCTCTATCCGAACATCATGCACGTCGTGACGGTCGAGGGAAAAGGCATCGCCACCGTCGCCGACCTCAAGGGCAAGCGCGTCTCCACGGGCTCGCCCGGCAGCGCCACCGAGGTCATGGCCTTCCGCGTGATCGAGGCGGCCGGTCTCGACAAGGACAAAGACATGACGCGCGAGCGCCTCGGCGCGTCTGAATCAACGAACGCGATCAAGGACGGGAAGATCGACGCCTATTTCTTCGTCGCCGGCGTGCCGACCTCGGCGATCACCGATCTCGGCGCCACGCCGGGCACCACGCTGAAGCTGATCGATCACGCCGACGGGGTCGACAGGATGAACGCGAAGTACGGCCCGCTCTACGCCAAAGGCGTGATCCCGAAGGGGTCGTACCCGGGACAGGATAAGGACAACCAGGTCTCCACCGTGTGGAACATCCTGGTGGTGCATGAATCCATGCCGGACGACGTCGCCTACAACATCGTGAAGACTGTCTTCGAGCATCGCGACGAATGGGCGACCGTCCACAAGGAGGCGCTCAACGTGAAGGTCGAGATGCAGAAACAGACCTATTCCCCGGTGCCGTTCCATCCGGGTGCGTTGAAGTATTTCGCGGAGAAGGGCATCAACGTTACGAATTGACCGGGGCAACCGCGGTTTGGTGCGAGGGTCCAGCGGAGAAAGATGGATGCCGGATCAAGTCCGGCATGACGAGTGGAGATGACGAGCGGAGATCACGGCCCCGCGCCCACGGCGCGGGGTCTGCGTTTTAGGCTGACAGGGTTGCGGAGGACAGGGTGAAAGGCACGACGAGAGACGAACCGCTGACCGGCGACGTGGCGGCACCGGAAGCGATCAGCGACGAAGCGCTGAAAAAGGCCGAGGAGTTCGTCGAGCAGGAGGAGGGTGCGGCCAACCGGCTGCGCGGCCCGGTGGCGAAGCTGGTCACCGCGCTGGCGGTGATCATGACCCTGTTCCACCTCTACGCCGCGTACAGCATCGTGCCGACCCAGGTGCTGCGCCCGGTGCATGTCGGCTTCGTGCTGGTGCTGATCTTCCTGCTGTTCCCGCTGGCGCCGCGCTTTCGCGACCGCATCCATGTCTGGGACCTGATCCTGGCGGCGGTGTCGATCGCGGTCATCTGGTATCTGGTCCAGGGCGGCGACGATCTGACCGACCGCGCCAGCCTGCCCGAGCAGACCGACGTGATCATGGGGGCGATCTTCGTCGTGGTGGTGCTCGAGGCGACGCGGCGCACCACCGGCTGGATCATGCCGTTCATCGGGCTGTGCTTCATCGCCTACGCGCTGTTCGGACCCTATCTGCCGCCGCCATGGACGCATCGCGGCTACGATCTCGACCGGCTGGTCGGCCATCTCTACATGACGCTGGAAGGCATCTTCGGCACCGCCGTCGATGTGTCGTCGAGCCTGATCATCCTGTTCACGATCTTCGGCGCCGTCCTCCAGTTCTCGGGTGCCGGAAAATTCTTCATCGATTTCTCGTTCACCGCGATGGGCGGCAAGCCGACCAGCGCCGGCCGGGCCATCGTGCTCGCCTCGTTCCTGCTCGGCGGCCCGTCGGGCTCGGGTGTCGCCACCACGGTAACCCTGGGCTCGGTCGCCTATCCGATGCTGAAGCGGGCCGGCTACGGCCGCAACGACGCCGGCGGCCTGCTCGCGGCCGGCGGCATGGGCGCCATCCTGTCGCCGCCGGTGCTGGGCGCCGCGGCGTTCCTCATCGCCGACTTCCTCAAGATCTCGTATCTCGACGTCATCTGGATGGCGACCATCCCGACCTGTCTCTACTATTTCGCGCTGCTGGTGATGGTGGAGCTCGACGCCGGCAAGTTCGGCATCACCCAGGTGACCCTCGAGAAGCGCGACACGCTGTGGCACCTGACCAAGCAGTACGGGTTCCACTTCACCTCGCTGGTCTCGATCATCGTGTTCATGCTGTGGGGCTACTCGCCCGTGCTGTCGGTGTTCTGGGCGACGGTGCTGGCGGCGGTGGTAAGCTTCGTGCGGCGGGACACCGCCCTGGTGCCCCCGAAGCTGGTCCGGGCGCTCGAGGCGGGATCGGTGGGCGTGCTCGGCGTCGCCGCGACCTGCGCGTCCGCCGGGATCATCGTCGGCGTCGTGACCTTGACCGGGCTCGGCCTCAAGTTCAGCGCGATCGCGATCGAATACGCGCATGGCAACCTGCTGCTGACCGCGATCTACACCTCGCTGATCGTGTGGATCGTCGGCCTCGCGGTGCCGGTGACCGCGTCCTACATCATCTGCGCCGTGATCGCCGCCCCGGCGCTGATCCAGCTCGGCGTTCCGGATTACGCGGCGCACATGTTCATCTTCTATTACGCCGTGTTGTCGGAGGTATCGCCGCCGACGGCGCTGTCGCCGTTCGCCGCGGCCGCGATCACCGGCGGCGATCCGTACAAGACCACGCTGCAGGCGTGGAAATACACGCTGCCCGCCTTCCTGGTGCCGTTCGTCTTCGTCATGGACCCCGACGGCCCGGGCCTGCTGCTCAAGATCCCGAAGGGCGGCTCGGTGTGGGACATCGTCTACATCACCGTGACCACGGCCGCCGGCATCGCGGCCCTGGCGTCGTGCGCGCAAGGCTGGCTGTTCGGCCGCACGACGCTGCTGGAGCGCGGATTGCTGCTCCTCGGCGGCCTGCTGATGGTCTTTTCGACCCTGATGGAGGCGCTCTTCGAGCTGGCCACGCCGTGGCACCTCCACTACACCGACGGTCTCGGCGTGATCGTGATCCTGGTGGCGGTGGCATTGCAGTGGGCGCGGCGGCGGCAGCGCCAGGCGGCGACGGGGTAGGCTGAACCGTTTCGGGCCTCATCCTTGAAGAGCCCCCAGTCCGCAAAAAGAATTGGGCCGCCGTCCTGAGGGGACAGCGGAAACGCGGCGCCGTGCAGGCCCTGCCTTGCGAGGAACGTGCCGAAGGAGCATCCTGATGCTCGCGGACCAAGTCATGTGGGAAATGTCGGCCAACGTCGGCCTTTAGTGCGCGCCAATGACGGCGCCGGGTGCAGTTGTAGGTGCCGGCGGATGCGTCGGCCGCTGGTCTCTGGTCCGAAAATTGGGGCGATCTCGATGGTCGTTACCGGAACACACGATCCGTATCTCGTCGCTCTGTCCATTCTGGTCGCCTCCTTCGCGTCTTACACCGCCCTCGATCTCAGCGCGCACGTGGGGGCCGCCCTCGGACTTGCGCGTCGCGTCTGGCTGCTAGCGGCTGCGATCACAATGGGAGGCGGAATATGGTCGATGCACTTCATCGGCATGCTCGCCTTCGTCATGCCGATACCGATGTCCTACGACATCGGACTGACGATTCTTTCGCTCCTGGTGGCGATTTTCGTAACCGGCGGCGGCTTTTACGTCATCAGTCGCCAGAGCGCATCGCCGCTTCGCCTCGTTCTCGGCGGCATCTTCATGGGACTTGGCATTGCCGCCATGCATTACACCGGCATGGCGGCAATGCGGGGGCACGCCGGGCTCAGCTACGACCCACTCTTCGTCGTGCTCTCTCTGGTCATAGCGATCGGCGCGTCGACGGCCGCACTGTGGCTGGCATTCCGAACCACGGATCTTTGGCAAAGGCTCGCGGCGGCGATCGTCATGGGCTTGGCCATTTCCGGCATGCACTACACGGCGATGCGAGCGGCCATTTTTGCCGCTCACAGCCCGGTTCACGAGGTCCAAGTAGACGCAAGTCTCGATCAAACCAGTCTGGCGCTGGCCATTGCCGCCATTACGTTTGTCATTCTGGCCCTCGCATCGATCGCCTCCCTGTCTGAGCAGAAGCGCGCCGAAGAAGCCGTGCGTCAAGCGCGGGCGGATCTCGCACGCGTCAACCGGATGACCACCATGGCGGAGCTGACTGCCTCCCTGGCGCACGAAGTGAATCAACCGATTGCCGCCGCCGTTACCAACGCTCATGCGTGCGTGCGCTGGCTCGCCGGCGACACCCCAAACCTCGAAGAGGCGCGCGCAGCTGCAACGCGAATGGTGAAGGACGGAACGCGTGCGGCGCAAATCATCAGCCGGACCGGCCTGTTCTTCAAGAAGGGTACTGCCCAACGGGAGTTGTTGGATGTAAACGAAGTTATTCGCGAGATGATCGTCCTCCTGCGCGGCGAGCTTGCGCGATACTCCATATCAGTCCGGCCGGAGCTGGCGGGAGATCTTCCCCGGGTCATGGGAGATCGCGTGCAACTGCAGCAGGTCATGATGAACCTCGTCAGTAACAGCATCGATGCGATGAAGGACCTGGATGGGGCGCGCGAACTCGCCATCAAGTCGCAGCGCGCGGAAAACGGGCGCCTTATGGTGTCCGTTAGCGATACCGGCGTGGGGCTGCCCCCGCAGGTGGACCAGATCTTCAATGCGTTCTTTACCACGAAGGGTCATGGGACCGGTATGGGACTGTCCATCAGCCGCTCCATCGTTGAATCGCATAGCGGCCGCTTGTGGGCTGCCGACAACTCTCCGCGCGGCGCAAGTTTTCACCTCATTCTACCCACCACGGTCGCAGCACATGAATGACGCCCCCAGTCGCGTCTGCGCATAGGGCTTCCCCGTTTATGAGCTTCGCGCTCGGCTTTCTGGCGACCCTGTTGTTGCCAAATTAGGAGGCTCTTCAGCGTTCGCCAGGGGCGACAGCCGGCGCCGGACGGTTTAAACTTAAGGTTTCATGTCGCCGCGTCACCCGACTTCCTTTCATCTCCCTCGTTCGACTGCCGAATCCGCCGGCGATTGGCGGACCATCCGCCGGCTGCTGCCGTACCTGTGGCCGCGCGGCTCCCTGACCCTGCGGGCGCGGGTGGTCATCGCGGTACTCCTGATCGCCGCCGCCAAGGCGACCACGGTCTACGTGCCGCTGCTCTACAAGCACGCGGTGGACGCGCTGTCGCATCCCGCCGCGGTGGCGCTCGCGGTGCCGATCGGGTTCGTGGTCGCTTACGGCGTCGCCCGGGCGCTCCAGGCGGCACTGTCGGAGCTGCGCGAGATCGTGTTCACGCGGGTCGCCCAGAAGGCGATGCACGCCGTGGCGCTGGAGACGTTTCAGCACCTGCACCGGCTGAGCCTGCGCTTCCATCTCGAGCGCCAGACCGGCGGGTTGTCGCGGGCCATCGAGCGCGGGACCAGCGGCATCGATAACATCCTGCACTACATGCTGTTCCAGATCATTCCGACGGTCGTCGAAATGGGCCTGGTCTGCGCCGTGTTGTGGGACCTTTACGACGCCTGGTTCGCCGCCGTGACGCTCGGCACCATCGGCGGGTACGTCGCGTTCACCTTGGGCCTGACCAGCTGGCGCCTGAAATTCCGCAACCGGATGCTCGAAGCCGAGGGCGAGGCGAACACCAAGGCGATCGACAGCCTGATCAATTACGAGACGGTCAAATATTTCGGCAACGAGGCGCACGAGGCGCGGCGCTTCGACCGCTCGCTGGAGCGCTACGAGCACGCGGCAATCAAGAGCGCCAACACGCTGTCGCTGCTGAACTGGGGGCAGGGGACCATCATCGCGGTCGGCCTGACCGGCGTCATGAGCATGGCCGCCACCGGCGTGTTCCGCGGCACGATGACGGTCGGCGATTTCGTGCTGGTCAACGCCTATCTCATCCAGCTCTACCAGCCGCTGAATTTCCTCGGCATGGTCTATCGCAACCTGCGGCAGTCGCTGGTCGACATGCGGACGATGTTCCGCCTGCTCGAGGTCAACGCCGAGGTCGAGGATGCGCCGGACGCCCAGCCGCTCGCCGTGGCGGGCGGTCGCCTCGAATTCGACCATGTCAATTTCGGCTACGACGTGCGGCGGCCGATCCTGCGCGGCGTCAGCTTCGAGGTGCCGGCCGGCCGCACCGTGGCGATCGTCGGCCCGAGCGGCGCCGGCAAATCCACCATCTCGCGCCTGTTGTTCCGCTTCTACGATGTCGACAACGGCGCCGTCCGCATCGACGGGCAGGACATCCGCGGCGTGACCCAGGGGAGCCTGCGCGCCGCGATCGGCATCGTTCCGCAGGACACGGTGCTGTTCAACGACACGATCTACTACAACATCGCTTATGGCCGCCCCGACGCGGCGCCGTCCGAGGTCGAAGCCGCGGCCCGGCTGGCGCGCATCCATGAGTTCATCATGCGCCTGCCCGACGGCTACCAGACGAAGGTCGGCGAGCGCGGCCTGAAGCTGTCCGGCGGCGAGCGCCAGCGGGTCGCCATCGCGCGCACGATCCTCAAGCGCCCGCGGCTCCTGCTGTTCGACGAGGCGACCTCGGCGCTCGACACCCAGACCGAAAAAGAGATCCAGGATTCGCTGCGCCAGATCTCCCACGACGTGACCACGCTGGTGATCGCACACCGGCTGTCGACGGTGGTCGACGCCGACGAGATCCTGGTGCTCGACCACGGCCGCATCGTCGAGCGCGGCCATCACCTCGACCTGCTGGCCCGGGGCGGGGTCTATGCCGCGATGTGGGCGCGCCAGCTCGAAAGCCGCAAGGACGCCGGCAACACCGGCCTCGCCGAGGCCGCGACGGCGTAAGCGCCCGCATTTTCTCGCGTCGCGAAGCCAGAGAATTCAACCACGGAGACACGGAGTGCACGGAGGAGAAGACGAGAGTTCCGTCTCCGTGAACTCCGTGTCTCCGTGGTGAACAAGATTACGCATTCCCGCTTGCGCGGGAGGTGCGGTTCTCTCCAGCAATATCGCGCTGGTGCCCAGTGAAAGTCGCGCGCTCGCGAGTTCACCGCGCGCTTACGCGCGGCGCGTCGTCACGAGTGTCCGAGGCGTCAGTCGCCGGCGGCGGACGCCTGGAGGGTCTCGTTCAGGGCGACGTCGACCCGGCTCATCGCGGTGGCCTTGATCCGACTGAGCATCGGCCGCCGCCCCGCGCCGCCCTCTTCGGTATCGAAGATCTCCTGGATGATCCGCACGCCTTTGGTCTGCGGCTCGGCATAGAGCTTCTGCGCGTATTTGAACGCGTCAGTGCTCTGGGTTGTCGAGTATGTCCGCTGGAGAGACCAAAGATCGCCGTCGAAGGAGAAGACGTCGTAGCTGTAGTGGATCATGTCCGCACCTATTGTCCAGCCCTCAGCCCCGGATGCGACGCTGCTCGGGTGCGAGGTTTAATCGATGATAAACCAAGTCGCGGAATTTTCCAGCTAAGTTTTTGATACGAAAGGCAATTTATAGAAAATTTTCTTCAAAAAAGCGCTTCATCGCGGGTATCGCGAGATCGTGCTTATGAAACAGCGTGTACGCGGACCGGCTGTTTGAATCCTTTGAGCGGCCGCTCGCCGAGATCGGCGAATTCCAGGCCGCTGGTCTCACAAATGTCACGCACCGGATCGGTCACCACGACCTGATCGCCGGTCGCCAGCGCGCAGACTCGGGCCGCGAGCTGGACGGTCGAGCCGAACAGATCCGCCCCGGCCTTGATCGGCTCGCCGGCGGCGAGACCGATCCGCAGGGTCATGCCGATCTCCGGGCTGACGTGGCGATGCGCCTTGATCTCGCTCTGGGCGCGGAGTGCGGCGCGCACGCCCAGCGCCGCGTCGTCGAACGCCGCCATGATGCCGTCGCCGGTGTGCTTGATCTCGCGCCCGGAGAATTCCTGCAGTGCCGCGCGCACGATGCGGTCATGCGCCTGGACCATCTCGTAATGCTTGGCGTCGCCATGCAGCTGGGTGAATTCGGTCGAGCCGACGATGTCGGTGAACATGACGGCGACATGGCCGGTCGGGGGGGCCGCGTCCGCCTTGCGGATCCACGCCTCCAGCGCCTCGCGGAGTGCGGAGCCCACGCCTGAGCCGGCCGCCTGCCGCGCCGTCGCGGCACCGCGTTCGAACATCGCGAGGTGGCGCGGGTCGGTGAGATAGTCGTCGTAGCGGCTCGCAAACCGGGCGGCGATCTTTGGATCGGCGGTGGACGCCGTCACCGCGGTCGCGACGACGCGCTGCGCGATCTCCGCCGGCCAGGCCGCGCGTTTGGCCTCGGCGTCGCACAGCCCGGCGAAGAAGAGATGGCAGCCGAACCAGGCGAAGGCGTCGAGCCGGCCGTCCTTCATGTACGCGCCGTCGCGGGGCAGGGCGACCAGCGCGTCGTGGAACAGCGCCAGCAGACGGGCCGCGTCGGCCGGCAGCTCGCCCGGGGCCCTCGCGGCCTTGGTCGCCTCGAGGTCATCCTCGATTTCGACGGTCGGAAACACCGGCGCTTTCGGCGGCGGCGGCGGCGCCGCGGCGCGCAGCGGAGGTGCCGGCGGCGCCACCTCGACATAGAACGCCCCGGGGAGAAAGCCGTGCTCTCCGGCCGCATCGAGGACGATGAAGCCGAACCCGGCGACGCCAGTCCCGACCAGGACGACCGCGATGGCGAACAGGTATTGGGCGCCGAACACGAGATGGAAGGCAACGAGCAGCGGCTCCTGGCTCGGCATCTGCAGCAGGAAAAGGCCGGCCCCCATGGCCAGGGCCCCGGTCGCGGCGGCAACGCCGGTCGCGCGGCCGGCGGGCGAGCGAACCCATTGTATCGTGCCGGCG
>DASWFO010000212.1:0-4357 GCA_036394195.1 Alphaproteobacteria bacterium
AAGGCCACAAAGTCGCGAAGGTTGGGGTGGGCCTGACGGCGTATGGGCGCCGTTCGAAGAGCGGGGAGACGCCCGACAGAGCGGCAGATCTGCGGGTCGCTTAGAATCTATCGACTGCTATCGATGGTCTAGGATTCGCCCTAGTATCCTCTGCTATCCGATACTACTCCACGGTACTCCCCCTCACTCCCACTCGATCGTGCCGGGCGGCTTCGAGGTCACGTCATAGACGACGCGGTTGATCCCGCGCACCTCGTTGATGATGCGCGTCGCACACGCGGCCAGGAACTCGTGCGTGAACGGATACGAATCCGCGGTCATGCCGTCGGTCGAGGGACGGCTCGCAGCGCGCGGACGGAGGCGGAAGCACCGGCAAGGTGCGCGCCGTCCGCCGGCCGAAGCGAGACTCCGCGGCGGGCAGCGCCTCCGAGCCGAGCTTATGCTGGGCGCCGGCTCTCCCGCATGGCGGATTCATTTTGATGTTGCAGAAGAATCCGGAAGGCGAGTCCGTGGGTGATCAGCAGGAGCGGCACAACGAACGTCGGAATGAAGTAGGTGGCTCCCAACTGCCCCGCCACGAGCCCGGCGTCATTGGCTTGGTAGAACGCGTTCAGAAGATCGGCCGCGCCCCAGAGATTGAAGATCCATGCGCTGACAATGCCAGCCGCGCGTGACAGCGATAGCAGCGACAGCAACGCGAGCGTCGCCGCAATGATGTCGCCATAGGCCGCGAAACGCGCGAAGGTAGGCGGGAGATCGGGCGACACCACGCCTGGGACCAGGAATGCCAACCCGATAAAGCGGAAGCTGTGCAGGATGAGCAGAGGCCGCAACGCTTCGGCGCGCTGCCGGAGGCGGAGTTCCGGCCAGATGTATCGGGCGGTGACGATCCCCCACGCGACGAAGCTGAATGCGATGCTCACGAAAAAGCAGAGTTGCGGCAGCATGAGCGCTTCCTGAGTTGGAATTTCCAGCCATCGGCCGCGTCTCGGAACTAAGCGAGCATCTTGCACGGTTGCGCCATCAATGCGCTTCGCTCCACCTGGGCGGCGATAGCTTCAGTCGCGGATCAAGACCGCGGAGAGCACGCCGAGGCGGTTCTCACGGATGTTGCGGGCGAGATTGCCGGCCATGGCCCGGAAGTCCGGACCCATGACCACCCCGAGGTTCGGTCCGCTGGGCGGCGGACCGCCCATGGTCGCCTTGAACCAGTCGAGCGCCGCCTGGGTGTCGTCGCGCCAGAGGACCGCCCTGAACCCTGCGCGCTCCAGCGCCGCGCGGGTGTCGGCCTCGCTTCGCACGAAGCTGGTCGAGGCGTCGCGCGCCCATGGGGCCGGATAGACGACGTCGCCGTCGCGCAGCACCAGGTCGTAGATAGCGAACCGCCCGCCCGGCGTCAGGATCCGTCGGATCTCGGCATAAAGCGCGGCGCGGTCTTCGATATTCATCGCCACGTGCTGAAGGAACACGCTGTCGAACGCGCCCGCCTCGAACGGGAGGTGCAGCGCGTCGCCGACCTGGAACGTCACCCGATCGGAAAGCCCGCATCGCGCCGTCAGATAGGTCGCGGCGTCGATGAAGGCCGGGCTGAGATCGACGCCGGTCACCATGCAGCCGAAGGTGGCGGCGAGATAGCGTGCCGGTCCGCCGATGCCGCAACCCAGGTCGAGCACGCGGGTCGAGGGCACCAGGCCAGCGGCGCCGGCCAGATCGGCCGTGGCGAGAATGCCGCGGGTGTGGAACTGATCCAGCGGCGCAAGCTGGGCAACGGTCAGCGGCTGATCTTCGGGCGTGATGGCTGCAAGCGCCGCCTTGATGCGGTCGGTGAGGCCCGTGGCGCTATAGTGCTGGCGCACCATGCTGGTCGTATCGGTCATGGCTATGCCTCTCTGCCCTGTTTTGGTACGATACAGTACCACTATTTGGTACCGTGTTGTACCAATGTCAAGGGGGAGCTGATGGCGACGGCATCGACGTCAAAACAGCGCCAGGACGGCGGCGCCGAATCCGCAGTTCGCGGCCGCATTCTTGAAGCGGCCTTCGCGGCGTTCATGAAGCATGGCTACGCGGCGACCAGCACGCTCGAGATCGCCACGTGCGTGCGCGTTTCGAAGCGGGAGCTTTACGCGCTGGTTGGTAACAAGCAGGAAATGCTGATCGCATGCATCAGTGCGCGCGCCAAGCGACTGCAGATGCCCGCTGACCTGCCCGTGCCGCGCGACCGCGAGAGCCTCGCGCTCGTGTTGGCGTCCTTCGGGACGCAGCTCGTCCGCAAGATCAGCGATCCAACGGTCATTGCCGTCTTCCGATTGGCGATCGCCGAGGCGGTCCACGCGCCCGAGGTGGCGCGAAACGAGCCGTGCCGCCTTGCGTAAAATCATGGCGCAGGCGTCCGGACTGCTCAAGGGCCGCCCTGCCGACTTTGCCGAGGAGTTCGGCGGCCTGCTGTTGGGCGATTTGATTATGAGCCTGCTCCTCGGTGTCGCGAGCGACCGAACCCGCGCGAAATCGCGGCGCGTCCCCGCGACGCCGCGGCCGCCTTCCTGCAACTCCATCCGCCGCCAAGTGACGCTGCAACACCTCGCTGATGCAACACCGACTCTAGGATGCCGCCTCCATAGGCCAGTAATTCCCGGCTCACCAGCAGCGCCGCGCCTCTATCGACGCGGCTCCGCGGGAGCGATGCCGCGCCTCACCGGACTAGCCGTCGCGTTTCCGAAAGGCGGCCTCTCCGGCGTCCGACACCTCGACCCACTTCGGGTCGGGCGCGGCGCTGGGGACATAACTGTCGTGCCAGTTCCACCACTTGTACGGTCGGCTCTGAGGGTAGCCCTCCGGCGAGTGCTCCCACGTCTCCTGCCGCCCGAGCGCCGTCATGTCGAGGTAGCTCCAGGTGGTGCCCATCGCCTCGTCGCCGCGGCCGTTGATGAAGTAGGTGCGGAATATCCGCTCGCCGTCGCGGAAGAACGCGTTGTGGCCGTGCCACTCATCCACCCCGAAGTCGGCGTCGAAGCTGTCGGTGATGGTGTACCAGGGCATTTCCCAGCCCATCCGCGCCTTCAGGCGCGCGATGTCGGCCTGCGGCGCACGCGAGGCATACACGAGGGTCGTCTCGCGCGCGTTCAGGTGGGCGAGGTGGGCGACCTGGTCGGCCCCTAGGGAACAGCCAATGCAGGCATGCTCCGGCCAGCCGTGCACGCCGGGCTCGAAGAAGGCGCGGTAGACGATCAGCTGACGGCGGCCTTCGAACAGGTCGAGCAGGCTCAATCTGCCCTGGGGTCCCTCGAACGCGTAAGCCTTCTCCACCGCCATCCACGGCATCCGCCGACGCTCGGCGGCCAGCGCGTCGCGGGCGCGGGTCATGGCTTTCTCCTTGACGAGCATCTGCTCGCGCGCAGCCGCCCACTCTTGCGGCGACACAATCGGAGGCGTGTTCATGGCGCGCTGTCCGTCTGTCCGGCCCTTCTCAGGTGAAGTAATCGTGGTCATCGGAACCTCCGGATTGGGAGCGATCTCTCGTATCGCTCGCTGTTGGTCAGGAGATAGATTTGCCGCCAGACGTCGCACGGTGGGAGTGACAAATGTGACGGGATTTCTGGCCGCCCGTGGTCACCGCGGCAGACCCGAACTCCCGTTCTCGCCTTTCGGCGAGAGCGTGTATCAGTGGTGATAGCCGATGTCGGCGCGGACCTTGCCCCGGAACACCCAGTAGGACCAGCCGGTATACATGAGGATCACCGGCAGCAGGACCAGCGTGCCGACCAGCAGGAACGCCTGCGTGCTGTACGCTGACGCGGCGTCCCACAGGGTGAAGCGGTACGGGACGATCATCGGCCACAGGCTGATCGCGATGCCGAGATACGACATCACGAAGAGCAGGATCGCCGCGGCGAACGGTGACGCCTCCGAGTTATTGTTGAGCGAGCGCCATTCCCACCACGCGATCACCAGCGTCAGGATCGGCACCGGCGAGAGCCAGGCGATGTTCGGCCACGAAAACCAGCGCCGCGCGATTTCGTCCTCCATGATCGGCGTCCACAGGCTGACGATGCCGACCGCGATCAAGACGCCCAGGAAGCACCACCGCGCCTGGCGCCGCGCCCACGCCTGGAGCTCGCCGTCGGTCTTGATGATCAGCCAGCCGGCGCCGAGCAGCGCATAGCCGAACACCAGGGCGAAGCCGGTGAAGATGGAGAACGGCGTCAGGAAATCGAACGACGATCCCGCGAACGTCCGCCCGTCGACTTTGAAGCCCTGGATGAAGGCGCCGAGAACCATGCCCTGGGCAAAGGTCGCGATCCCCGACCCGTAGCAGAAGGCGTGGTCCCAGAACGCCCTCTCCTCCGAGCGGCGGTAG
>DASWFO010000213.1:0-1671 GCA_036394195.1 Alphaproteobacteria bacterium
GACGATCCTTGTGCTCGGTCCGGCCTTTCGCGAAATGCGGCCGGTCGCCGCGGGCGCGCTCGGGACGATCACCTTGACGTTCGGAACGGTGCTCGGCGCGATGATCTCTCTGGCGCCGCTCGCCGCCGTCGTCGCGTTCGCGCCGGAATTCACCCTGCGGCCCGCCGCGCGGGCCACGATGACGTGGAGCTTTCTTTTCGATTGGCGTAGCTGCCTCGACGACAGGTTCGGCCCCGTCCGCCGCAGCAGCAACGGCGCGCTCCTCCGTTGCGTTCCCGGCTGGCGCCCTATCGTGGCCCTGGCGGGTGCGTTGCCATTGGGGCGGGCGCCGCTGGCCCCGTCGCTCCTCGCTGCGGCCGCCCGGGCGCCACACATCGATGAGCTCCGGCTCCGCCGTCGCGGCGGGCACCTGAGGCAACTCTGGATCGACGGTGGCTCCGCCTGATGACGCTGTCGGGGCATCGGGTGTGCCTGCCTCTGCTACGGCTGTAGCCTCGTCGGCTGCCGGCCGGGCCGGATCGGAGGCGCCTTGGTCGCCCGCAATGGCCGCGGTTGCCGCGGAGTCGCCTGATACCTGCAACGTCATTCCAGGGGAAGTCGAGTCGTGAGGAGCCGGTCCTTGGTCGACCTGTGCGCCGTCCGCGACCATCTCACCTTCCGCCTGAAGGGGAGGATCGGTCACGGTGTCCACCACCGGTTCCAATCCGGTCGCAGGTTGATCGCTCGTGGGCGCAGCCGTGTCGGGTGCGGGCAGCGTTTCCGCTTCGGCCACCACCTTGACGGGCTTCGGCCGTCTCTCCATGCGATAACCGAGCGCCCGCAGGATCGAGGCAAAATCTTCCCCGGAGGAGCCCGTGAGGGAGGTCATGGCCTGGGTAACCGTGAAGCCAATGCCCTCGAAGGCACCGGCGGGCTGGGGCGCGGCCGAGCCCGGTCGCCAGCTGAGTGCCGGCCGGACCAGGTCGGCGAGACGTTCCAGGATGTCGACCCGCACGGCGCGCTCGCCGCAAACCCGATATCCGATGGTGCGATAGAACGAACGCTGCACCTCCTTGTCGACGGGAAACGACGTCCGACCGCTCGACGCGAGCCGCTGCAGCTCGTCGAGCCCTTTGATATCGGGGCCGCCGTGCTTGAGCGCCCAAAGCTGCGCCGCCAACGCGCGCGGCGCCGGCTTGAGCAGAAGCGGAACATAAACGTGATAGGCGCCGAACCGCACACCATGCCGGCGCAGGACGGCCCGCAAATCCTGGTCGAGACTCTTAAGATCGTCGGCAACCTTGCTGCGCTCAAGAACACCGAGCGCTTCCACGAGTTGGTAGGCAATGCCGCGGGCCAGCCCTGTGATATCCTCGGCGGCGCCCAATACGAACAGCGGCGCGAGCAGCCGCTCAATATGGGTGCGCGTCCACAAGTCGAGACGGATCTGCGCCGCTTCGAGCGAGGCGCCAGTGAGCTGTTCGTCGGCGAGGATGCGCACCCGCGGACGCAACACGGTATCGCCCGCCAAGATCTTGGCGACCGGCTCGCCAATCCAGCGGATCGTCGCATCCGACGTCAGTACGAACTGAGAGTCCGGCGCATGAGCGAGCTTGTTGGCGCGCGTCTCGATTTCGCCCGAAAGCGCCTTCTGTGCCGCAGCAGACAGCGCCTTCGCATCCGTTCCGCCCG
>DASWFO010000214.1:0-8904 GCA_036394195.1 Alphaproteobacteria bacterium
ATGCGACGCGCCACCAACACTATCAATTACTCGCGCGAGCTGCCGCTGGCCCAGGGCATCCGCTTCGATGTGCCGGGCTGATCGCTGATCGTCAGAACGAGGCGCGCACGCCCACAAACACGCCGAGCGGCGGCGCCGAGCTCAAGGACCGCGGATTGCTCAGCCCGAGCGACGGCACCCGGGTCCGATCGAAGAATACGCCGAAGGTCTCGTATTTCTCGTTGAACAGGTTCTGCACCAGGCCGAACACCTCGACATGGTCGGTGACCGCGTATGAGGAATGCAGGTTGACGACGTGGTAGCCGGCGATCTTCGGGTTCTGGTTCGCCTCGTCGCCGCGCAGATACTCGTCGCTGGCCACGATCATGTCGGCGCCGAGCTTCCACTTGTCGGTCACGGAATAGTCCGCGCCGAACTTCAGCCGATGCTGCGGGATCGAGGGCATGTGATCGCCCGGGCGCACGGTGATCCGGCCGTTGGTATCGGCGAAGGGATTGCCGGGCGAAGCGAGCGTGAAGGTGCTCTGGAACGTCGCGTCGACCAGCGCGTAGTCGAGATAGGCGAAGAGGCGATCGGATCGGTAGCTGATCCCCGCCTCGATCCCCTGGCGCCGCGTGTTCCCGACATTCTCGAAAAATCCGAAGCCGGTGATCGGGCTCGGCACATTGAAGATGTCGTCCTGCAGGTCGGTGCGGAACAGGCCCAAATTCCAGGTTATGCGCCCGAAGTCCGGCTGCGGCTGGAACGCACCGCGCAGGCCGGCCTCGTAGGTGCGCGCCACCACCTGCTTCAGCGGCGGGTCCGACACGACGAAGTTCTCGAGGATGCAGGGGTGCGCCGGATCGGCGCAAGCGAGCTCGCCCGGCGTCGGCGCGCGGTTTGCCTCGGAGTAGCCGGCATAGCCGGTGAGGCTGGGCGTGATCTTGTAGGTGCCGCCGATGGCGGGGTTGAAGCGGCCGAAGCGATGGTCGCCGTTGAGACTGGTGCCGCCGAGATCGGTGAGACGGATGAGGGCGAGGTTGTAGCGGCCGCCCAGCGTCAGCGCGAGCCGGCTCATGACATCGAAGGTGTCGGTGGCGTAGAGCCCGTAATAGCTGTTGGTGGTGTCGAGGTTGACCGGCCCGACCGAGCCGTCCGGCTGGTCGATGATGAAGCCCCTGCCGCTCACCAGCAGCAGGCTCGGCTCGATGACCCCGAGCTCGCTGCTGCCCTGGAAATTGACATTGCCGTGATCGAGGCTGGCCCCGGCGACGAAGTGATTCGAGTGACCGAACAGCGGCGCGTCGCGCGTGAGCTGCAGCGACCCGCCGAGGCCGTCGGCGACGGTCGTGGTGCGGTCGATCTGGCCGGGGTCCGCGCCATTGAGGAAATTGGGGACGGGCGCTCCGTTCCGCGCGAACAGCACCGTCGTCCGATCGCCGAAGCACAGCGTGCCCGCTGCGACCAACGGGTCGCAAGCCTGCGCGTCCGTCGTGTTGCCGTTGGCGATTTGCTGGCGGAAATGGCGGTAGTAGAAATTGCCGTCGATGGTGACGGTATCGCTGGCCTTGTAGGAGCCCGTCGCGGTCAGGAAGGCAAGATCGTTCCGTGTCGACTGCGGGGAGGTGAAGATCGCGCCACGGCTCGCCGCCAACAATTCGACCGGCGTCGGGCCGACGGCGTTGATGAGATTGGAGGCGCCGGCGAACGAGACATCGAGGCTGAGGCGCTCGCCGCGGGCGCCCAGATCGCTGTAGAGCTGGTGCAGCGAGGTCGGTGAATGCTGGCGCCAGCCATCCTCGTAGAGCGCGCGCACGCCGACATAGCTCGCGAAGGCGCCGGACTGCACGCCGTATTCGACGATGCCGTCGCGCCGGCCGAACGAGCCGCCCGACGCCTCCGCGCGAGCGCCCTGGAAATTGAAGCCGTTCTTCATTTCCACCGCCAGAGCGCCGCCGAGCGCGTTGAGGCCGAATACGGGATTGTTGCTGATCAGATTGATCCGGTTCACGGCAAAGTCCGGCACCAGGTCCCAGTTGACGGTGTCGCCGAACGCCTCGTTGATGCGCACGCCGTTCTGATAGACCGCGAGGCCCTGCGGCGTGCCCTGGATCGGCGAGGCGTCGAAGCCGCGATATTGGATGTCCGGCTGAAACGGGCTGTCCTGAACGTCATTGATGTTGACGCTGGGCACGCGCTCGCCGAGCGTGCGGGTGAGGCTGGGCGTCCCGTCACGACTGAGATCGCCGGCTGAGAAGCTGCGCGCATTGGCCGGCACCTTGTCGCGGTCGATGCCGCTGCCGAGCAGGGGGGAGGTGCCGATGACCTCGACCGTGGGTAGCGTCGTGGCCGGCGGCGGCTGGCTCTCCGGGGCCACGGCTTGCGCCCGCGCCGCCGACGGCAGCACCACCAGCGCCGTCGCCGCGAGGAGACGGGGAAACGTGCGACCGGACATCTTCCTCCCTACGGCTTTTTTCTCTTGTTCGCATTAGAAAGCAGATCGAGCGGCTGCGCCTATATCCCTGTTTTTCCCGTCTGTCAGGCAATTTGCCGCGGCGTCGCTCGTAGTCGCAGCCTGGGCGTGAAACGCACAGGCGATCTCATCGGTATCGCCGTCAGGAATTATTTGGTGGTTGGCGCTCCCGCCGCCGCGCCACGGCGGCGCCGGCTCCGCTCACTCCTCCAGCCGGAACTGGATCGGCACGTCGACGGCGCCCGCCACCGGTGTGCCGGCTTGGGTGGCCGGCTGGAAGCGCCATTGCTCGACCGCCGCGAGCGCCGCCTTGTCGAGGACGGCGTGCCCGCTGGTCGATACGACGGCGATGCCGAGCGGTGCGCCCGCCGCCGAGACCTCGACCCGGAGCACGACGCGTCCCTGCTGCCCGCGCAACCTGGCGGCCGGCGGATAATCGGGCTTGCGATTGCTGGCGAGGCCGCTGATCGGCTGCGGCGGCACGACCGCGGCCGATGGCAGCGGCGGCGGCGTCACGGTCGCGACCTGTTGCTCGCGGGGCGGGCTTGGCGCCGGCGCGGCGCTCTGCGGCGGAGGGGCAGCATGCTGCCGCGGCGGCGCCGGCTTGGCCGGCGGCGGCTTCGGCAGCTCCGGCGGCGTGGGTTCGGCGATGGCGAGCGGCGCCGGCGGAACGGGATCGGGCTCGGGCTCCGCCAAGGTCGGTTCCGGCGGCACCCCGGGTGCAGCGCTCGGCGGCTCGGGGGCGGGAGCGGGTGGCGGCGCTGGCGGCTCCTCGAACACCACCTTGAACAGCGTCGGGCTCGCGGGCCAGGGCGCGGGCGGGGTCGCAGTCCAGGCGGCCAGCAGCAGGGCGGTTGCGAGCGCGGCGTAGAGGAGGGCGGCTGCCGCCCAGCCGCCGCGGCCGACCCCGCAAATATCGGAGGATTGGGACAGCACGGGCGGCGCTGCGGCAGGGGCGACGAGCGTCGCCGCCTTGCCGCCGGGCGCACCGTCGAGCGCCCCGGCGATGAGCGTCAATTGCGGCCGATGGTCGGATTCCACGCGCAAGCGATGGAGCGACCGTGTCGTGCGATCGGCCATTTCTGCCGTTTTCCTCCCTTGGCCGGCGACTCCAGCATATTTCACCCGACACGGGAAGCAGTAAGAAGGGCTTGGCGCGTAGTCTTGACCCGGCCCAGAGAGCCTGCCGCGAGCGGTCGTTGGTGCGCTTCAGCCTGCCGGATTGCCGGCGGCACTGTTGCGACGGTCGGCAGCGGGTGACAGAATGCGCGATCTCGACGGTCGAGCCGCGCCCTCCGAGCGGCGTGCTAATCCCGCCGATCGACAGGTATTCAAGGACAGCTTCCTCATGGCGTCTCGCGCCGCCGCCGATCACCTCACTGCGGCCGGCGCCGAGGCGCTGGCGGGCATTGCGGCGGACCGCCTCTGGCTGCGCCCGGCCGGACTGCTGTCGGGCGCCGCCGCCGCGACGGCGCTTGCCGAGGGACTGGCGCTGCCGCTTGCCGCCTCCGGGCTCGCCTTCCCTCTGGTGGAGATGTTGGGGCGTTGGCCGGATGGCGGCGTCACGACGGCGCTCGTGCCCGTGGCGCAATTGCGGGAATGGTCGAAACAGGGCGCAGCGGCGCTTGCCGGGCGTATCGACCAGCAACTCGAGCGGCTCGCCATGCCGCGGCCGGCCTGGGCGGGGCTCGCGCTCGAGCGCCCGCTGCTGATGGGCATCGTCAACGTTACCCCCGACAGCTTTTCCGACGGCGGCGAATTCATGGCGGCGGACCAGGCCATCCGCCAGGGCCGGGCGCTGCTCGACGAGGGCGCGGACATTCTCGATGTCGGCGGCGAGTCGACCCGTCCGGGCGCGACGCCGGTGCCCGCCGAGGAGGAGGTCCGCCGCATCGAGCCGGTGGTGCGCGCGCTCGCCGCTGTCGGCGCGCTCGTCTCCGTCGACACGCGCCACGCCCGCGTCATGGCGGCGGCGCTCGCCGCCGGCGCGCGCATCATCAACGACGTGTCGGCGCTCGCCGGCGAGCCCGAAAGCCTCGCCGTGGCCGCGCGCTCGCGAGCGCCGGTGGTGCTGATGCACATGCCCGGCGACCCGCGCACCATGCAGGACAATCCCTCCTACACGCTCGCCTCGCTCGATGTCCTCGAATACCTCGCGGCACGCGTCGATGCCTGTTTCGCCGCCGGCATCCCGCGCGAGCGCATCGTCGTCGATCCCGGCATCGGCTTCGGCAAGCGCTCGGCGCACAATCTCGACATCATGACGCGGCTTGCGCTGTTCCATGCGCTCGGCTGCGGCGTGCTCCTCGGCCTCTCGCGCAAGGGGCTGATCGGCCATGTCGGCGGCGGCTTGTCGCCGAAGGAGCGGATGCCGGGCTCCGTCGCCGGGGCGCTTTACGGCGTGAGCCAAGGCGTGCAGATCCTCAGGGTGCATGATGTCGCCGCGACCCGCCAGGCGATCGCGACTTGGCAGGCCATCGCGGCCGGCGCCTGAGCGGGGCAAGGGAGGAAACGATGACCGGAGCGATGAGGCTGCTGGCGGTCCTTGCCGCGGGCCTATGGGCGGCGAGCGCGGCCCACGCGGCCGACCTCACGGTGGAGCAGGTGCGCGCGGCGCTGTCGGAAGCGACGGCGGCGCATGTGGCCGATCTCTCCGGCAAGAATCTCAGCGAGCTCGATCTGAGCGGGCTCGATTTCAGCCACGCCAATCTCGCTCACGCCGATCTCTTCGGCGCCAAGCTGGTCGGTGCGAAATTCACCGGCGCGAAGCTGCAAGGCGCGCGGCTCGATCTCGCCTGGATCATGCGGGCGGATTTCAGCGGCGCCGATCTGTCGAATGCGAGCCTGTTCGGGCCGGTCGTCTCGACCACCATGGCACCGGCGCCACCGAGCGAGGCGCCGCGCTTTGCCGGCGCCGATCTGTCGGGGGCGCGAATCATCGCCCGCTTCAACGGCATCGACATGCGCGGCGCGCGCTTCGTCGGCGCGCGTCTCGGCGTCGATCTCAAGAACCAGCCGATGGGCCAGATGCGCAACGACTTCACCAGCTCCGATCTGACCGGTGCGGACCTCAGCGGCGCCGACGTCAATCGCGCCGTCCTGGCCTTCGCCAAGCTCACCGGCGCCAACCTGACGGGCGCGATCCTGTTCCGCGCCAATCTGGCGCGCGCCGATCTCACGGGCGCCGATCTGACGGGTGCGGACCTCACCGAAGCCGACCTCGACGGCACCGTGCTCAAGGACGTCAAGGGCCTCGCCGCCGCCAAGGGCTTCGATCAGGCCAACAACCGCGAGAAGGCGATCCGCTGACCATCCCGCAGCGGACGCTCGCGCGCGATCAGCTTTTGCTGATTTGCGACCAGCCGGGCAGATGGGCGGCCTCGCGTTTCTGAGCGAGCTTCTTCGCCTGGTCCAATGCGCCGTCTGGGTCCTCGCGCAAAGTAGCGAGTGAGATCCGCCGACGGAAAAAATCGGCCCACAGGAATTCAGAAAACGGCGTTATGTCTTTGGGATATTCTTCTGCCCGCCGAACCTCCGCCGCCAGGCTGCGATAGGGATCGTCGCGAAGCTGCTCGAGCTTCTTGGGCATGTCGGAGAAGTCTCGGCGCTTGCCCTTCTCGTCATAAGGATGGGTCCATTGATGGTGGTCCATCACGATCCAGAACTCGTCTTTGTCGAGATGGGAAAGATCGCTCAAGACGGAAACGGTCACCGCGCCGACCTTCTCCTCCAGCAAAGCACGGCCGAGATGGTGGTGGTCGACGATATAGTAGTGGCTATTCGGGCCGCAGATGGCCGGGAACCGATGGGCCCGCAGAAATTGCTTGGCGTCCTTCGATGTGCGCTCCCGCCACTCTTTACGTTTCAGGCTCACTTCCTCGTAGCCGACGGTCATTTGGGTTGGCCGCAATTGCTCGAGCTTCGCGTGGATGGCGGGGTAGGCGTTGTTGTTCATCGTCGTTCCATTCAGATGAAGCCGCGCAAAAGGGCTGCCGTCAGGGCTTCCTGGCCAACGCCGTGACAGCCTCATCCACGCTGTGAAACAGGTGGTCCCGCCGGAGAAGGTCCATGATGCCGAAGCGCGAGAATGCTTCCTGCGCCCGCACGGATTCGAGACGGGCAACGGCAAACGTGATGCCTGAGGATTGGCACTGCGTGATCACTGCCGCGAGAATTTTGGAGGCGGTGTAGTCAAGCGCGATGATGCTGCTCGCTTCCAGAACGACTAAATCAAGCGGCTTTGGGCGGCGCTCTATGGCATCCAGGACGCCTCGTCTGAAATCATACGCGTTCAAGAAGGAGAGCGGCGCCTGAAATGCAATGACCAGGACTCCGGGAAGGATTTCGCCCTTCAGCTCGGTGCTCGGGGCCCACCAGATCGAAGTCCCCGGGACCTTCTCAAACTCGATCGCATGCGCGCGGGTCGCGGTCCACATTCCATGCATCAGCGAAAGCACGATCCCTACCGCAACGCCCGTCGCCGTCGGCAGCGCGACGATCGAACTCATCGTGATGATGATCAGGAGGAATTCCCCGAATGTTCGGCGATAGACCTCGATGACTTCGCGAATACGAATCATCCGAAGGCCGATGAAAAGGAGGACGCCGGCGAGTGCTGCCTGCGGCACATGGGTCAGGAGCGTCGCCCCAAAAGCGATCAGTCCCAAGACAAACCCGGATGCCACCAAGCCGGCGATTTGCGAGCGCCCTCCGGACTCTGACACGATAGCGGTCCTGGGCGGGCTGGCATTCACCGGGAAGGCGCCGAGGAGCCCAGCCAGAATGCTTCCTGCACCAACCCCGATGAAGTCGCGATTGACCGCTGGAGGTTCGCCGGGATCCGAGACGAATGAGCATGTCGTGGCGGCTGTTTGCACCATGATCACGACGGAAACGATCAGCGCCAACGGTACGACATGGAGCAGGTCATCGATCTTCACTGCCGGCCAAAGAAGCCGCGGCAACTCGCCTTGGGTCCTTCCCAAGACGGCAACGCCGCGGCTTTCCAAGTCGAACAAAAGGAGGGCTGCGGTGGCTGTAAGAAGGCCGATCAACGCGCCCGGAATGCGGGCGCTGATACGCTCCGACCCGAGAGTCAGAAAAAGGACGGCCAAGCCGAGCGTGACCGAATAGAGGTTTGCTCGATCGAAGTCCTTGGCGATGGCGGCAATACGGTGAAACAGATTGCCCTCGGGAGGCGAAACGCCAAGAAGCCCCGGAAGCTGAGAGACAATGATGTGAATTGCGATACCAGCGAGAAACCCCGTCGTGACGGGAGCAGACAAGAGATTCGCGACCCAGCCGAGGCGAAAAATTCCTCCGCCGATCAAAATGGTGCCGACAACCAGCGCGAGCGCAACCGCCAAACCGGCATATTCCGGTGTTCCCATCGCCGCCAACATCACTAGGCCGCCGGCAAAAATCGGGGTGATGGTAGAATCGGCGCCCGCGGACAGGAAGCGATTGGCCCCGAAGGCCGCGAAACCGATTGACCCGGCGACAAACGCGACGAAGCCGAGCTCCGGTGGAAACCCGCCAAGGCGCGCGGTGGCCATCTGCTCGGGTATCGCGATCGCCGCGAGGGTGAGCCCCGCCGCGAGGTCCCCGCTCAGATTTTTCGCGACGTAGCCGGACAGCGAAGAAAAGATCGGCCAAGGGCGAACGACGCGCCGCGTCTGTTTGTTCGAAGCCTGAACGGGGGGCGACATCTGTGGATTTCGTCTTCCCTACCATGCCCCATCTGCGCGTGAGCAACCGAGAAGTCGGTGCAGAGCGACCGTGACGGCGGTTGCCGTCCGGTCCTCTGCGACACCGGACCTATTGGCCCCTGCTCGGACCTTTCGGCGTGCGCTCCACCGGATGGGCGGTCTTTCGCGGCTCGCTCTTCCCAGGCTTTTGCGCGGGGCCATGCGACGCTTCCTCCTGATGCGCCGCGTGCGCATGGTCCTCGGGCTGGAAGTGCTTGGCTTGGTGTGGGGGACCTTTGCGATTCCGGGTCATGAGGTTCTCCAAATTCGAAAGCCGTCTCTGAATTGTCAATCGACGTCCATTGTCCAAGGCGGGCTTGGATCCATCGCAAACGGGGCGTCCATGATACGGAGCATAGCCAACGGCGTGCATGTGCGGAACGGGTCATGAGCCGCGGTCGCGGCGACGTCCGCCCTTGGTCAGTTCGGCCGCGCACAGCAGACCTGAGGATCACCTTCCAAGACCGATCGGTGGCAAAGAGCGGTTGCGGTTTGACGCAAATTGGGGATGAATGGCCGGCTGCCGAGTTTATCTGGATGGCAGCCAAGGCGACGCGCCTGCGTCGGCGCGCGGACATCCTGCGGAAGGAGCTCAAATGTCGAAAAAAAAGGTCTTTGTCGCGGCCATGCTCGGAATGCTTGTCGGCGCAGGCTCGGCCCATGCGGCAGGCGATCCCGAGGCGGGCAAGGAAGTGTTCAAGAAAT
>DASWFO010000215.1:0-34183 GCA_036394195.1 Alphaproteobacteria bacterium
AACGCCCGGTGGCGTCGCGTGCGCGGGCCCCGCCGAATTGACAGCCCGTGGCCCGATATACTCTGATGGCGCGCCCGCGGGGCAAACACACCGCTTTAGGAGATGCCGCGATGAAGATGCGACGCTTGGGACGCAACGGGCCTCAGGTTTCGGCGATCGGCCTTGGCTGCATGGGCATGACGCCGATCTACGGCCAGCCGGACGATGCCGAAGTGACCGCGACGATCCATCGCGCCATCGATCTCGGCATCAACTTCCTCGATTCCGCCGACGCCTATGCCAACGGCAAGAACGAAGAAGTCGTCGGCCGGGCGCTCAAGGGCAAGCGCGACAAGGTGATCCTTGCGACCAAGTTCGGCCAGAAGCCGTGGGATCCCGCGCGCCGCATCGACAGCCGGCCGGAATACGTGCAGCAGGCGTGCGAGGCGAGCCTGAAGCGGCTCGGCGTCGACGTGATCGACGTCTATTACCAGCACCGCGTCGATCCGCAGGTGCCGATCGAGGACACCATGGGGGCGATGAAGCGCCTGGTCGAGCAGGGCAAGGTCCGCTATCTCGGGCTGTCCGAGGCCGCCCCCGGCACGATCCGCCGCGCGGTGAAGGTCCATTCCGTCGTCGCACTGCAATCGGAATATTCGCTGTGGACGCGCGACATGGAGGCGGAGGTGATCCCGGCCTGCCGCGAGCTCGGCATCGCCTTCGTCGCCTATAGCCCGCTCGGCCGCGGATTTCTCACCGGCGGCATCAAGGACCTGAACACGCTGGCACCCAACGACCGGCGCCGCGAGCATCCGCGCTTCGCTCCGGAGCACCATGCGAAGAACCTGAGCCTCCTCGGACCGGTGGAGGCGATCGCGGCCCGGCTCAAGGCCAAGCCGGCGCAGGTGGCTCTGGCGTGGGTGCTGGCGCAGGGCGAGGACACCATCCCGATCCCCGGCACCAAGCGCCGGACCTATCTCGAGATGAACGCCGCGGCGGCGGATCTGCAGCTGACGAAGGACGACATCGCCGCCCTGTCCAAGGCATTCCCGCCCGGCGTCACCTCGGGCACGCGCTATCCGGAAGCGCAGATGAGCCAGATGCTGCGGTGACAGGTACGGACGCTTGTCATTGCGAGGAGCCCACGGGTCCGGCCAGAGGCCGGCCCGAGGACAGGCTCCGCGACGACGCAATCCAGTTTCGCGTCGCTGGATTGCTTCGCTTCGCTCGCAATGACGAGGAGTAATGGCCGGAGGCCTAAACGATCTCGCTCAGATAGTGATGCCGCGCGGTTGAACAGCGGCTGAGCCGCCACTCGACGGCGCTGCCGTCGATCGCATAAGCGATTCGGTCGATCTCGAGCAACGGCGCGTCCTTCGCGAGCCCGATCGCCCGCGCTTCTTCCGCGGTTGCCGACACCGCCTTCAGCTTCTCGACGGCACGCGCGACCGTGACGCCGTATGCGTCCTCGTAATAGCGGTAGACCTCGTTGGGAATGTCGGCGGGCAGGCGCTGGACAAAGTTCGGAAACCGCGCCGCCGGCAGGACGATGCGCTCGAAGATGGCCGGCTCGCCGCCGAGCGGCCGCACGCGCTTGAGGCGGATGACCTTCGCCCCCGCCTTCAGGCCCAGACGCCGCGTCTCGCCGGGCTTGCCCTTCGCGGCGGTGAGGCTGAGCACCCGCGAGCCGGGCAGGGCCCGGCCCCCGTCATCGGAGACGAGATGGAAGAAATGAAACAGCGCCCGCTGGGGTGTGTGCTGTGCCACGAACGTGCCTTTGCCCTGCTGGCGCACCAGAAGGTTCTGCGCCGCGAGCTCGTCGAGCGCCTTGCGCACGGTGCCCTGGCTGACCTTGAACTCGGCGGCGAGCCCGAATTCCGAGGGGAGCGCCTCGCCCGGCCGCCAGGCGCCGGTGACCAGGCGCTGCATCAGCAGATCCTTCACCTGCAGGTAGAGCGGCTTGAAATCGGGGATGGCGTCCATCGGCCGACAGCCTAACATAGTCTTATATAAGATATAAGAATTCCCCATTGACGGTCGGGCGGCGCCGGGCCTAGGGTCGGGCCCAATGTCGGAAAGCCGGGGAGGAACAATGGCGGCCGCGACGCATTTCATCGTTCACGACAAGCAGGATACGGTCGGCGTCGTGGTGGTCGAAACCGTGAAGGCCGGGGAGACCCTGACCGGCTGGGTGCTGGAGGATGACTCCACGATCCAGGTCAAGGCGGTGGACGCGGTACCGCTCGGCCACAAGATCGCGCTCAAGGACATCAAGAAGGGCGAGACGGTCCTCAAATACGGCCACGATATTGGTTTGGCGACGGCGGCGATCGGCAAGGGCCGGCACGCGCATATCCACAACATGAAGACCAAGAGGTGGTAGCCATGGCGAAAGCGAAGTCGAAGGCGCAGGCGGCCGCGACCGCGCCGGCTAAAGTGTCGCGCAAGAGCAACGGGCGTTCGCTCGAGTTCATGGGCTATCGGCGCGAGAACGGCCGCGTGGGTGTGCGCAACCATGTGATCGTACTGCCGCTCGACGACCTGTCGAACGCGGCCTGCGAGGCCGTGGCCAACAACATCAAGGGCACGCTGGCGCTGCCGCACCCCTATGGCCGGCTGCAGTTCGGCGAGGATCTCGAGCTCCATTTCCGCACCCTGATCGGCACCGGCGCCAGCCCGAACGTGGCGGCCTGCATCGTGATCGGCATCGAGCCGCAGTGGACGCAGCGCGTCGTCGACGGCATCAAGAAGACCGGCAAGCCGGTCGCCGGCTTCGCCATCGAGGGCCACGGAGACATCGCGACGATCGCCGCCGCCTCGCGCACGGCGCAGGACTACGTGCAATGGGCGACCGAGATCCAGCGCCAGCCCTGCCATATCAACGAGCTGTGGATCTCCGCCAAATGCGGCGAGAGCGACACCACCTCGGGCCTGGCGTCGTGCCCGACCGTCGGCAACCTGATCGACAAGCTCGATCCGCTGGGCGCCACCACCTGCTTCGGCGAGACCTCGGAGATCACCGGCGCCGAGATGGTGTGCGCCAGCCGTGCCGTCAGCAAGCAGATCAGCGACAAGTTTCTCGCCACCTGGCGCGCCTATAACGACATGATCGAGCGCCACAAGACGAACGATCTGCGCGATTCGCAGCCGACCAAGGGCAACATCGCCGGCGGCCTGACCACGATCGAGGAGAAGGCGTTCGGCAACCTCCAGAAGATCGGCCACAAGACGAAGTACATCGACGTGCTGAAACCGGCGGAGGTGCCGGAAAAGGGCGCTGGCCTCTATTTCATGGACACGTCCTCGGCGGCCGCCGAGTGCGTGACCCTGCAGGCCGCCGCGGGCTTCGTGGTCCATCTCTTCCCCACCGGGCAGGGCAACGTGATCGGCAACCCGATCGAGCCAGTGATCAAGCTCACCGCCAATCCCAAGACGGCGCGCGAGATGAAGGAGCACATCGATCTCGACGTCTCCGGCATTCTCCGGCGAGAGATGACCCTGGATGAGGCCGGCGACCGGCTCATCGACATCACGATCCGCACCTGCAACGGCCGCCTCACCTGCGCCGAAGCGCTCGGGCATCGCGAGTTCGTCCTGACCCGGCTCTATCAGAGCGCGTGAGCGTGCCCGCGTGACCGGCCCCATCGACGCTTCGTCGCTGGCGGTCAAGGTCTGGCGCGGCCGCGAGGACGGCGCGTACCAGCGCTTCACCGTGCCGCGCCGGGCGAACCAGACCGTGCTCGACGTGGTCACCTGGATTCAGCGTCACCTGGACGCAACCTTGGCCTATCGCTTCGCCTGCCGGGTCGGGATGTGCGGCTCCTGTGCGATGATGGTCAACGGCCAGCCGCGCTGGACCTGTCGGACGCATGTCGCGAAGGTGGCGAAGGACGACGCGCTCACCTTGGCACCGCTGGACAACCTGCCGGTGATCAAGGACCTCGCCACCGACATGACCGGGTTCTTCGACAAATGGCAGCGCGCCGGCGGCCGCTTCATGCCGCGGGAGCAGCCGCCGGCCGATTTCGCGTTCGTCCCGCCGCAGACGCGCGAGCGGCGCGCCGTCGATGCGGGAATCGAATGCATCGGTTGCGGCGTCTGCTATGCCGCCTGCGATATCGTCCGCTGGAACCCGGAATACCTGGGACCGGCGGCGCTCAACCGCGCGTGGACGCTCGTCAACGACGTTCGGGACGGCGCCGGTGCCGGGCGCCTGTCGCTGGTGGCCGGCGATGCCGGCTGTCATGCCTGCCACAGCCAGGAGAGCTGCCGCGAGTACTGTCCCCAGCATCTCAATCCGACCGCCGCGATCGCCGGGCTGAAGCGGGCAACCGCCATGGCGACCATAAAAGGCCGCCTGTGAGCGTCGCGGCCGTCACGCGCCGCGAAGCGCGGCTGTGGCTGGCGCAGCGCGCCTCGGCCGCGGTACTGGCGGTGTGCGTCCTGGTCCATCTGGTGCTGATCATTTACGCCGTGCGCGGCGGCCTGACCGCGGCCGAGATCCTCGGCCGCACCCGCGGCTCGGTCGCGTGGCTGACGTTTTATCTTCTCTTCGTCGCCGCGGTGGCGGTGCATGCGCCGATCGGTGTACGCACGATTCTCCGCGAGATGACGGACTGGCGCGGCCGTTCGCTCGATCACGCCGCCGTCCTGTTCGGGGCGGTCCTGGCGGCGTTCGGCGCGCGCGCGGTGTGGGGCCTGTTCCGGTGAAGGCCGCATCCGCCACCCGGCCGCTGTCGTGGCGGAAGGGCGCCCATCCGAGCTATGCCGCTTTTGTCGTGCACCGCATCTCGGGCCTGGCGCTCGCCGCCTTCCTGCCGCTGCATTTCTGGGCGCTCGGACAGGCCATCGAGGGTGAGGCGGCGCTCGACGGCTTTCTCGGCTGGGCCGAGCGGCCGCTGGTCAAGCTCGGCGAGTTCGTTCTGGTCGTGCTGCTCGCCGCCCACCTCGCCGGCGGAGTCCGCCTGCTGATCCTCGAATTCCTCGGCTGGAGCGACTGGCAGAAGACCGCGGTCGCCGTGACCGCCGGGTTCAGTGCCGCGGCGGGTGCGTTGTTCCTGCTCAATCTCGCCGGCTGAAGACATGGCGGCGCTCATCGCGATGGATGGGGCCGTCATGGTCGTGGCCGCGGGGGCTCTGCTCGCGGCATTCGCCCAGGGCCTGTCGGGTTTTGCGTTCAATCTGGTGGCGCTTGGCCTGTGGTTGCACGTGCTGGCGCCGAAAGTTGCGGGACCGCTGGGCATCGCCTGCAGCCTCATTTCGCAATGCTTCGCGCTCATGCAGATGGACCGCCGGTTCCGGTTCGATCTGCTGTGGCCGTTCCTGATCGGCGGCGCCATCGGAGCGCCGCTCGGCGTGTGGCTGCTCGACTACGCCGACCCCAGGATCTTCCGTATCGTCGTCGGCCTGATCATGCTGGGATATTCCGGCTTCATGCTGTTCGCCCCGCCGCTGAAGCCGCTGACCGCCGGCGGACGGACGGCCGACGGCGGCGTCGGATTTCTCGGCGGCGTCCTGGGCGGGCTCGCCGGGCTCTCGGGCGTCGTGCCGACCGCCTGGTGCATGCTCCGCGGTTGGAGCAAGGACATCAGCCGCGCCGTCTACCAGCCGTTCAACGCCGCGATTCAAGCCATGGCCATGGTCATCCTGCTCGGCAGCGGTACGCTCACCCGCGATGTCGGCATTTACATGCTGGTGTCGATACCGGCCATGGCGCTCGGCGTGTGGCTGGGCCTCAGGCTCTACAGCCGGATCAGCGAGGCCCAGTTCCGCCGTCTGGTGCTGTGGCTGCTGCTGGCCTCCGGAACGAGCCTGGTCCTCTGATCAAACGAAACCACGTTCGAGGTTGAAATTAATTACGGTTGAACCACGGCGAACGGTGACGGCTTATGCCGGGCTCTTGGAATTCTCCATCAATCCCGGAGCCCGAATATGCTAAACGTATTGACAAAGAACGAAGGTCGGGGAGGAGGACGGGTCGTGAGCAAACAAGGCCGGACCTTGCGCGTCCGCTGGGCGGCAGCGCTGGCCGCCGCCGCCATCCTGTGCGCCCAGTCCGCTCTGGCGGCCGAGCAGCACGAGCTCCGCATTGCCAAGCAGTTCGGCATCAGCTACCTGCCGCTCGAGGTCATGGAGGTGCGCCAGCTTGTCGAAAAGCAGGCCAAGGCGGCGGGCCTCGGTGAGATCAAGGTCGAATGGTCGCAGCTGTCCTCGGGCGCTCCCATGAACGACGCGCTGCTGTCCGGGAATCTCGACATGGTCTCCGGCGGCGTGGGCCCGATGCTCACCATCTGGTCGAAGACGAAGGGCAATTACGGGGTGAAGGCGGTCTCGTCCATCAACTCGATGCCTCTCTACCTCACCACCATCGCCCCGGCCGTGAAGACGATCCGGGATTTCACCGACAAGGACCGCATCGCCTTGCCGGCGGTGAAGGTGTCGATCCAGGCGGTGACCCTGCAGATGGCGGCCGAAGCGGCGTTGGGCGGCAAGTTCGACGCGCTCGACCATCTGACCGTCTCGATGGCGCATCCGGACGGGATGGTGGCCATGCTCTCGGGCAAATCGGAGATCACCGGGCATTTCACCAGCGCGCCCTTCATGTACCAGGAGCTCGAGGATCCGCGCGTCCATCGCGTGCTGAGCTCCTATGAGGTGCTGGGCGGGCCTAGCACGTTCAATCTGGTGTGGACGACGACCAAGTTCCACGATCAGAATCCCAGGCTGTACCGCGCTTTCGTGGCGGCCCTCGAGGAGGCGATGACGTCCATCAACGGCGACAAGCACGCGGCGGCGGAGCTGTGGATCGCGGCCGAGAAATCGAGGCTGCCGTTGCCCTTTGTCGAGAAGATCCTGGCCGACCCGGAGAACGTATTCACCACGACACCGCAAAATGTGATGAAATACGCCGAGTTCATGCACAAGGTCGGGTCGATCAAGGACAGGCCCGGATCGTGGGCGGACGTGTTCTTCCCCGAGATCCACGGCAAGTCCGGAAGCTGACGGTACGAGACGAGGCGTCACGCATGCACGCGCCGGCGACCATATCGACGATGTCGGGAAACGGAGCGCTGCCGCCGCCGCTCCTCGAGGTCGACGGCGTCACGCTCCAGTACAAGACGCGCGATCATCTCGTGACCGCGACGTACCGGGTGAGCTTCAACGTCTGGCCGTCGGACCGCTTCGTGCTGCTCGGGCCGTCCGGCTGCGGCAAATCGACCCTGCTCAAGGGAGTCGGCGGATTCATGAAGGCGGTCGAAGGCCGCATTCGCCTCGCCGGCCGCGACGTCGAGCGGCCGGGCCCCGACCGCATGATGGTGTTCCAGGAGTTCGATCAGCTGCTGCCCTGGAAGACGGTCAAGCAGAACGTCATGTTCCCGATCCTCGCCTCCGGCCGCTTCGCCCGCCGCGAGGCCGCGCAGCGGGCGCTGGCGGCGATCGATAAGGTGAACCTGACCAAGTTCCGCGACGCCTACCCGCATACGCTGTCCGGCGGGATGAAGCAGCGCGTCGCCATCGCCCGCGCGATGGCGATGGAACCCGACATCCTGCTCATGGACGAGCCGTTCGCGGCGCTGGACGCGCTGACTCGTCGCAAGATGCAGGAAGAGCTCCTGCAGCTGTGGGATGACACGCGGTTCACCGTGTTGTTCGTCACCCACTCGATCGAAGAGGCGATCATCGTCGGGTCGCGCATCCTGGTGATGTCGCCTCATCCCGGCCAGGTCAAGGCGGAGCTTAACGCGGACGAGTTCCACCACGCCCACCAGGGCGGCGCCGAATTCATGGCGCTGCAGCAGCGGATCCACAACATGCTGTTCGCCGAGCGCGTCGAAGAGGAGCGGCTGGTGCACCATGGCTGACAATGGCCGCAAAGCGCGCGATCACGTCCAGGCCTCGCCGCCGATCCGGCCCGAGTTCGTCGCCGGCGCGCGCCAGGCCGCGCAGATCGGCGATGCCGCCCGCCCGCTGTCGGCGTGGGAGCGGCTTACCAACAACACGCTGGCGCGCCGCATCGTCATCCTGATCGTGCTCGCCACGGTATGGGAGCTCTATGCGCGCTGGCTGAACAACCCGCTGATGTTCCCGTCGTTCAGCGAGATGACGGCGGCGCTGTGGGACGCGACCGCCCACGGCCCGCTCATCGATCGGACCTTGACCTCGATCCAGGTGCTCTTGATCGGCTACGCGGCGGGCATCGCGCTGGCCGCCGTCTTCACCACCATCGCCGTCTCGACGAGGGTCGGGACCGACTTCCTCTCCACGCTCACCGCGATGTTCAATCCGTTGCCGGCGATCGCCCTTCTGCCGCTGGCGCTCCTGTGGTTCGGTCTCGGCATCCCGAGCCTCGTCTTCGTCATCATCCATTCCGTCCTGTGGGCGGTGGCGCTCAACACCCACACCGGATTCCTCGCCGTCTCCGAGACGCAGCGCATGGCCGGCCAGAATTACGGGCTGCGCGGCGTCCGGTACGTGATGAAGATCCTGATCCCGGCGGCGTTCCCGTCCATCCTCGCCGGTCTCAAGATCGGCTGGGCGTTCGCCTGGCGCACCCTGATCGCGGCCGAGCTCGTGTTCGGCGTGTCGTCGCGCTCCGGCGGCCTCGGCTGGTTCATTTTCGAAAACCGCAACCAGCTCGAGACGGCCTATGTTTTCGCCGGGCTGACCACCGTCATCATCATCGGCCTGGTGGTCGAAAGCGTGGTGTTCCGCACCATCGAGACCCACACCGTCCGCAAATGGGGCATGCAACGGTGAGCAAGCTTCACGTCGACATCGATGCGGTCGAGGAGGCGGCAAAGCTCCTCTACATCCGCGCGCTGAAGGTGCTGCCGGACGATATCAAGCAGGGCTTTGGCCGGCTCGATGCCGGCGAGACGGACGGCACGGCGAAAACGATCCTGGCGACGATGATCGAGAACATCGCCGTCGCCGAGCGCACCGACAACCTGCTGTGCCAGGATACCGGCATCCCGATCTATAACGTGACCATTGGCCGCGATGTCGAGATCGACGGCGTGGCCTTGAAAGACGCGATCCGCCGCGGCGTCGAGCGCGCCACGCGCGAGCACCCCTTGCGCTCCTCGATCGTCCATCCGATCACGCGGGTGAACGAGCAGACCTCGTGCGGGCGCCTTGTTCCGGTGATCAACATCGATTTCGACGCGACCCCGCAGGCGCTCAGGATCGAGATGATCCCCAAGGGGTCGGGCTCGGAGAACGGCTCGTTCCTCAAGATGTTCATTCCGGCCGATGGCGTTGACGCCATCAAGACCTTCGTCATCGACCGTGTGATGGAGGCCGGCGGCAAGGTCTGCCCGCCGACGATCGTCGGCGTCGGTGTCGGCGGCACGTCGGACCTCTGCATGCACCTCGCCAAGGTCGCGGCCACGCGGCCGCTGGGCTCGGTGTGCGCCGATCCGGAAGGGGCGAAGCTCGAGGCGATGCTGTCGACGGCTGTGAACGCGCTCGGCATCGGGCCGCAGGGCCTAGGCGGCGATGCGACGGCCTTCGCCGTCCATGTCGAGACCGCGGCGACTCACATCACCATGAATCCGGTCGCCGTGAACATCCAATGCCATTCGGCGCGGCGTGCGACCGCGACGTTCACGCCGAAGGGCGTGGATATCGGGTTCTGATGCCGCACCACGAATTGCAGACGCCGGTTACCGAGGTGCAGATCCGGGCCCTCAAGGTCGGCGATACGGTGACGTTGACCGGCGCGTTGTTCGGTATCCGTGACGCGACGCAAATCCACATGTTCGACCGCGGCCGCAGGTCGCGGTTCGACCTGAGCGGCCATGCCGTGCTCCATACGGCCCCCAACGTGCGCAAGGTGCCGAAGTCGAACGAATATCCGGCCGGCTACGCGCCGCTGTGCATCGGCACCACCACCAGCGCCCGGATGGAGCGGTTCACCCGGCCGCTGATGCGCGACTACGGTGTCAGGATCGTCATCGGCAAGGGCGGGCTTGGGTCGCAGTCGTCGAGTGCCTTCGCCGAGCTCGGCGGGGTCTATCTCGCGGTCATCGGCGGCACGGCGGCGCTCGAGACTACCTGGATCGAGGCGATCGAGGACGTCGACTTCGAGGACCTCAATCCTGAATGCCTGTGGCGCTTCGCGGTCAAGGGATTCGGCCCGCTCCTGGTCGCAATGGACGCGCAGGGTGGCAGTTCGTACGACCGCGTGAACAAGACCGCGCAATCGCGCCGCGCCGCGGCTCTCGCCGCCATGGGCGTGAAATCGTGAGCCGGCGTTGAGGCGTCTTCACACCGATATCCTCATTCTCGGCAGCGGCGGGGCCGGCCTGTTTGCCGCCTTGCACGCCCACAAGGTTGACGCATCGCTTCGCATCACGGTCGCGGTGAAGGGCCTGCTCGGCAAGTGCGGCTGCACCCGCATGGTGCAGGGCGGCTACAACGCGGCGCTGGCGCCCGGCGATTCGCCGGAGCGGCATTTCATGGACACCGTCGAAGGCGGCGGCTGGCTGAACGACCAGGATTTGGTGTGGACGCTGGTGACCGAGGCGCCGCGCCGGATCCGCGAGCTCGAGAACGAGCTCGGTTGCTTCTTCGACCGCAAGCCGGACGGGACGATTCACCAGAAGGCGTTTGCCGGCCAGACCTTCGACCGCACCGTCCACAAGGGCGATCTGACCGGCATCGAGATCGTCAACCGGCTCACCGAGCAGGTCTGGGCGCGCAACATCGGCCGGCTGGAGGAGCACCGCGCGATCACGCTGGTGAAGACGCCGGCGGGCGACGCGCTGGCCGGCGTCGTGCTGATCGACATGCGCTCGGGCGAGATCCTGTTCGTCCAGGCGAAGGCCGTGCTGCTGGCCACCGGCGGCGGGCCGACGATGTACAAGTACCATACGCCGTCCGGCGACAAATCCTGCGACGGCATGGCGATGGCGTTGCGTGCCGGGCTGACGCTGCGCGACATGGAGATGGTTCAGTTCCACCCGACCGGGCTCCTCGCCGGTGAAGACACGCGCCTCACCGGTACGATCATTGAGGAAGGCTTGCGCGGGGCCGGCGGCCATCTCCTCAATGCCGCGGGCGAGCGCTTCATGCTGGCCTATGACGCGCGCGGCGAGCGCGCGACCCGCGACATCGTCAGCCGCGCCATGTTCGACCAGATGCGCCGCGGCAACACCGGCCCGAACGGCGGCGTGTTTTTCACCATGCGCCATCTCGAACCCGGCATGGTGCGCCGCGAATTCAAGGGAATGGTCCGGCGCTGCAGCGACGTCGGCTTCGATCTCGTCTCGGGCCTGGTCCAAGTCGTGCCGACGGCGCACTACATGATGGGCGGCACCACGTTCGCGCCCGACGGCTCGACGGCACTGCCCGGCTTGTTCGCGGCCGGCGAGGACACCGGCGGCGTCCACGGGGCCAACCGGCTGGGCGGCAACGGGGTTGCGAATTCGACCGTGTTCGGGGGGCTCGCCGGCGACGCGATCGGGCACTGGGTCAAGGTCGAGGGCCGTTTCCAAGAACCGGACACGGGCGAAATCGAGCGCGCGGCAGCGCTCGTGCGCACGCCGCTGGCGAAGCCGCCGGGCGATATCGAAGCGATCCGCTCCGCCCTCTATGATGTGATGTGGGAGGACGTCGGCATCGTGCGCGACGCGGCGTCCCTGGCGCGGGGGGCCGCGACCTTGGCCGAGCTCGATGCGCGGCTCGACGCAACCGGGATCGACGGGCGCGACCTCGGCTTCAACCTCAGCTGGCACGACTGGCTCAACCTGAAGAACCTGGTGCTGGTCAGCCGGACGATCGCCGCCACCGCGGCGGCGCGCCAGGATTCGCGCGGGGCGCATTGGCGGGCCGATTTTCCCGAGACTTCCAGCCTCGCGGCGTCGCGCTATACTTGCGCCCGCCTCAAGGGGGGCGATATCGAAGTCTCGACCGAGCCGGTCGCGTTCAGCCGGGTGCGTCCGGGCGAAAGCCTGATCCGCGACGCGGCGGAATAGCGGGTCCCGGCGCGGCACGGATAGGTGGCATGCCCGACGTCGTGGTCACGGAGTTCATCGAGGAATCGGCGCTGGCCGACCTATCCAGGGACTTTTCGGTCGTCTATGACCCGGAGCTCGTCAAGCGGCCGGACGACATCAAGCTCCTGGCGGCCGAGGCGCCGGCGCTGATCGTGCGCAACATGACCCAGGTCCGCGGCGACGTCCTCGCCGCGTGCCAAAGCCTTAGGATCATCGGACGCCTCGGGGTCGGGCTCGACAATATCGACATGGAGGCCTGTCGCGCCCGCGGCATCCAGGTCTTCCCGGCGACCGGCGCCAACGCACAGGCGGTTGCGGAATACGTGATCGCGGCGATCTTCATGGGTTTGCGCAACATCTGGGGCGTCACCGACAAAATGGCGGCCGGTTGGTTCGACCGCACGACCCTCATCTTCCGCGAGGTGCACGGCAAGATGCTGGGACTGATCGGCTTCGGCGATATCGCGCGCCAGGTGGCGCAGCGGGCGCGGGCTCTCGGCATGCGCGTCGCGGCCTACGATCCGAACGTGCTGCCAGGCGATCCGGCCTGGACCAGCCTCGGCGTCGCTCATCTCGATCTGGTGCCGCTGCTCGCCGACAGCGACGTCGTGAGCCTCCACGTGCCGCTGCTGCCCTCGACGCGCAATCTGGTCGATGCGGCCGCGCTGGCCCTGATGAAGCCCGACGCGATCCTGATCAACACCGCGCGCGGCGGGATCGTCGACGAGAGCGCGTTGGTAACGGCTTTGAAGGCCAAGCGGCTCGGCGGCGCCATCCTCGACGTGCTTGAGAAAGAGCCACCCGCGGCGAATTCGATCTTTCGCGGCGTGCCGAACCTGATCTTGACGCCGCATGTCGCGGGCAACACGGTGGAATCGAACGTGCGAGTGTCCGGCATGACCGTCGCGAACGTGAAGCGGGCGCTGAAGGCCCTCGCGAAGACTTAGAAGCCCATGGCCACCTTATCGCTGATGGCGGCGCGCGAGCTCGCCCGCAACGTCCTGCGGGCGGCCGGTGTCGCCGACCCCAACGCCGAGGCCGTAATGCGGGCGTTGGTCGCCGCCGAAGCGGACGGGCTGGCGAGCCACGGGCTCGTGCGTCTGCCGATGTATGCCGATCAGGTGAAGGTGGGCAAGGTCGACGGCCAGGCGGTTCCCGTGGTCACCGAGACCGCACCCGGTGCCGTGAAGGTCGACGCCAAAGACGGGTTTGCGTTCCCGGCCATCACGATGGGCCTGGCGCGCGCCGCGGAGATGGTGCGGTCGAGCGGCACGGTCGCCGTCGCGATCGGCAACTCGCATCACTTCGGCGTTGCGGCGTATCACATCGAGCCCTTGGCCGAGCAAGGCCTGGTGGCGCTCGCGTTCGGGAATTCGCCGGCGGCGATCGCGCCCTGGGGCGGCGCCAAGCCGATCTTCGGCACCAATCCGATCGCGTTCGCCTGCCCGTGTCCGGGCCGGGCGCCATTGGTCATCGACCTCAGCCTCAGCAAGGTCGCGCGCGGCAAGATCGTCGTCGCGGCGCAAAAAGGTGAGGCAATCCCGGCCGATTGGGCGCTGGACGCCGAGGGCCGGCCGACCACCGACGCCAAGGCGGCACTCGGTGGGGCCATGATCGCGATGGGGGATGCGAAGGGAACGGCCCTCGTGCTGATGGTGGAGCTGCTGGCCGCGGCGCTGTCCGCCTCGCATTTCGGCTATGAGGCGAGCTCGTTCCTGGACGCCAAGGGGCCGCCGCCGCGGGTCGGGCAGTTCTTCCTGCTGATCGATCCCGCGCGGTTCGCCGGCGATGCGTTTCCGTCCCGGGTCGGGGATCTTGCAGCCGCGATCCTGGCCCAGCCGGGTGCCCGGCTGCCCGGGGATCGTCGTCTGGCGGCGCGGGAAAAGGCACGCGACCGCGGCATCTCGATCTCGGACGACCTGCACGCGGATCTCGTCCGCCGCGCCGCGGGTGGATGAGATGCGGTGCCTGCGCGCCGCGGTCCTGCTGCTGGCCGCCATCGCTTTCGGTCCGGCGGCGGCGCAGACCAGATCGCCGGCCGACGATACGCTCGAATCTGCGCTGGTTCACTGGCGCGCCGCCAGCTGGTACAGCCGGCTTGGCAACGACGACGTGACGGCGATCGAAATCGACTCGTTTCGAACTGCCTGGCAAGCCGTGGCCGCTTTGCCGATCGGCGGCCGGCCGTCGCTCTACGCGAAAGATCCGCAATGGCGCGCCGCCGCCGTTGCCATTTCAAAACAAGCCGATGCCGCGACCGCCGCCGCCGATCGAAACGACGGCGCCGGCACCGCGGCGGCGTTGGCGCAGATCGGCGATCTGCTCGCCGAGGCTCGCCATCGCGCCGGGACGGCCGGCTTTCCCGACGCGGTGCGGCGCTATCGCGACGCCATGGACCGCCTGTCCGGCCTCGTTACCTTTGCCGAGCAGCGCCGCGGCGCGTCGTTCGATGATGCGCAGCGCGCCCAGGTGCGGCAGGCCGCGGCCGAGTGCGCCGATGCGGTCGCGGCCATGGAGACGGCGATTCCGCCGCGCTGGGCGGACGACACGAAGCTCCGCGCCCTGATCCGCCAGAATGCCGACGGGATCAAAGCCGTGCGCGACGGCCTCGATCACGGCGCCTCCGGCCTCGACATCGCCGCCGCGATCAACGTCGCGCGGTCGAACTACTACTTGTTGTTTTTGAATTACGGCTGATCGGCTCCGCGCTGTGGGCTGTCAGCGGCAGTCTCCCGGCGCGTGCGGCGTCTCGACGATAAAGCGCGTGATGCAGGGGCCGAACCGCTCGTTGAACTTGCTGTTATTTCCTGCGCCATGGCCCGTCAGTTCGGCCGGCCGATCGATGAAGTAAAGCGGAATGGTCGTGTCTCCGAGGATGTCGGGAATATCGGCGAAGCGGCCGCCGGGATCGTAGCTGTCGTTCTCGAACAAGGCGATCACGACCGGGATGTCCGCGCTGTTCCGCTTGCGCATATGTCGCAACAGTTCGCGGAAGTCCGATCGGGCTCCCGATGATGGCGGCGAGCCGTGGGTGGCGGGCGAGATCGAGATCACGCCGTCGATCGGCGCGTCGCGTGCGAACGCTTCAAGGGAGATCCAGGCGCCGTGCGACTGGCCGGCGAGCACCACCTTGGCATAGCCCGCTCGGCGCGCGGCGACTATCGAATCGACCATCTCCGCGATTTCTTTGTGCATCTGGTCGATGTATTCGCGGTTATAGCGGTAAACATCCCAACCGGCCGCATGAAACTGGCTCACATAGCCTTGCGGCTGTCCTTGCGTGGCATCGATGCCGCGGAAATAGCCGTGGCTCCAAATAATGACGCCGGCCGCAGCTTTGGGCCCACGGACCGGGTAATAGTCGCTCGGGAGGAAAAGCCCAAGCTTCGGAGCGGCCGCGTAACGCGGGATCGCGCCAGCGTCCTGGCCCCAGACGACGTAGCCGTTCACCGAATACATCGCGCATGTGCCTGTGGGATCGCGGCGCTGGCAATTCTCAAACGCCGTTTTCTTCGCGACATCTATGCTCGGGTGACCCCAGCCGGACCCATACCCACCGCCGGGGCTGATCGCAAAAACGCGATGGAATCCCTGGGTCAGAAAGGCGCCGTAGCTGCGTTGCCCGTCCGCGGCGAGGAACGGCACGGCGTCGGGTTCCACGGCAGCCGCGTTCTGCAGGGGCGTCAGGACAAACAGACCGGCGACGACCAGCAGCCGCAGCAGGACGATACTTCGGCCGGGTCGCATCGCGTCTATCGCTCTACGCCGGCTTGACCAGCAGGTTCACGCGGGTCGGCTGGGAGAAGAGAAAACCGTTCTCCGTGCGCCGGCCGAGCCGCTCGAAGTCCCGCGTCATCTGCGGCCGAAGCCGCTCGAAGCGCTCCTTCCGACCTGGGTGGATCGCCACCGACCGCGCTTCGTAGGCCGCGAAATCGGGATGGCGCACCGGTGCGTCGTAGAAGTCCTCGCGCACCGGCTGGAGCGCCGTGGTCGCGCGCAAGGCCTCATAGGCGGCGCGGCGCACCTCGGTCTCGTCCTCGATCTGGCGCACCAGCCCGAAATAGGGTCCCTCGGCGAGCGGCTCGATGATCAGGACGTTGCCACCGGGCTTCAGCACGCGGGCGGTTTCGATCAGCGCGGCGCCCTGCAACTCGACGGGCACATGATGCAGCGCATTGTGATAAAGCACGGCGTCGACCGAGCCGTCGGGGAACGGCAATGTCTCGCCGCGGCCTTCGCGATAATCGGCGCCGGCGACCGGTTCCGCCGCGCGCGCCTGGGCGAGACGCGTTTCGCTGATGTCGATGCCGGTGGCCACGGCACCGGCGCGCGCCATCGACCGGGTGAGCGCGCCGTCGCCGCAGCCCACGTCGAGCACGCGACGACCGGCCAGCGGCAGGACTTCACGGATCACATCGGTGGCCCGGGCTTCACGCGGAGACGGGGCTTCACGGGCGGTCATGGGGAATTCCAGGTTTTCGAAGTGACGACCCAGCCAGATGCCGATAAGTTTGGGTCCGGAGGAGACAAACTTATGACCGACACGTTCGCCCATCTCAAGGACTGGATCGGCCGCACCCAGGAGACCGAGGAGCCGATCTTCGCCGAGCGCGTCGCCAACATGGCGGCCACGCTCGATCTCGAGGCGGTGCCGCGCCCGGGCGATGCCTTGCCGCCGGGCTGGCATTGGCTGTTCTTCAACGGCTTCGTCCGCCCGGGCAAGATCGGCGAGGACGGGCATGCGCAGCGCGGCGGCTTCCTGCCGCCGGTTCCGCTACCGCGCCGCATGTGGGCGGGCGGCCGGCTGAGCTTCCCCGGCGTGTTGCGCGTCGGCGAGCCGGCGAAGCGCAACTCCGAGATCCTGAGCGTCGAGCCGAAGCAGGGCCGCAGCGGCGACCTGGTGTTCGTCGTGGTGCGGCATCGGATCTCCAGCGGCAGTGGGCTCGCCATCGAGGAGGAGCACGATATCGTCTATCGCTCGGCGCCGGAGCGCGGCGCCCCGGCGCCCAAGCCGCAAGCCGCCCCGACCAGCGCGACATGGACGCAAACCATCAAGCCCGACCCGGTGCTGCTGTTCCGTTACTCGGCGTTGACCCATAACGGCCATCGCATCCATTACGACCACCCATACGTGACCAAGGTCGAGGGTTATCCCAGCATCATCGTGCACGGACCGCTGACATCGACACTGTTGTTGGAACTCCTGCGCAAAAGCGCGCCGCAGCGCCGCCTCGCCAAGTATTCGTTCCGGGCGATGGCGCCTCTGTTCGACACGGCTCCGTTCACGGTCAACGGGCGGCCGGAGGCGGATGGGACGGTCAAACTGTGGGCAACCGGCCCGGCCGGCGAGCTGGCCATGGAAGGACTGGCGACGCTGGCTTGAAGAAATTCCCAAATTAACCTTTTTTGTGCGCCCCTCGCTTGCGAGATTCCGGGGTGTCCCCCATACTCTTGGCACTATGTCCCGTTCGCGTGCCCGTACGTACGACCGTCCCCAGCGTCCCCCCGGATCTCAGCCCAGGATGTGCGACCACCCCGGTTGCGTCGAGCTCGGCGAGTACCGCGCTCCGCGGTCGCGCACGGAGCTGAACGAGTATTACTGGTTCTGCCTGGAGCACGTTCGCACCTACAACGCGACCTGGGATTTTTATCGGGGGATGAGCGAGGCCGAGTGCGAGTCATGGCGGCGGGCGGACGTCGTCGGTGGCCGCCCCAGCTGGCCCCTCGGCGCCCGCGGCCCGCGGTTCTACGACCTCGGCCAGGATGCCATCCGCGAGGCGATGCGGCACTTCTTCACGTTCAACGACGCGCCGCCGCGGCCGAAGCGGCCGCCGAGCCAGGAAGAGGAGGCTTTGGCCGTGCTCGACCTTTCGGTCGGCGTCACCGCGGCCCAGATCAAGGCGCGCTACAAAACGCTGGTCAAGCAGCATCACCCCGATGCGAATGGCGGGGACAAGGCTGCCGAGGACCGGCTGAAGTCTATCAATCAGGCCTACACCTACCTGAAGACGCTGCGCGTCGCGGCGACCAAAGATGCCGCCGACTGACGGCTCTCGTCGCGCATCAGGCTCATCCACCCCGAAATAATACGATCTGTTTATCCGGAGCGTTTCCGATCATGGTTGCCACCGCCCCCGCCTTCGAAGCCAATCTGCCCGACATCAGAGTGAAGGTGCGGCAGACCTTCGGGATCGACAGCGACCTCGAAGTGCCGGCCTTCTCCAAGCCCAGCGAACACGTCCCCGACCTCGACGAGTCCTACTGCTTCGATCGCGACACGACGCTGGCGATCTGCGCCGGCTTCGCGTTCAACCGCCGCGTGATCATCCAGGGTTATCACGGCACCGGCAAGTCGACCCATATCGAGCAGGTGGCGGCGCGGCTCAACTGGCCATGCATCCGGATCAACCTCGACAGCCACATCAGTCGCATCGACCTTGTCGGGCGCGACGCCATCGTGCTGCGCGACGGCAAGCAGGTCACCGAGTTTCGCGAGGGCTTGCTGCCGTGGGCGATCCAGCGGGCCTGTGCCTTGGTGTTCGACGAGTACGACGCCGGCCGGGCCGACGTCATGTTCGTGATCCAGCGCGTGCTCGAGGTCGACGGCAAGCTCACCTTGCTCGACCAGAACCGCGTCCTGCGGCCGCATCCATCGTTCCGGCTCTTTGCCACGGCGAATACCGTTGGTCTCGGCGACACGAGCGGGCTCTATCACGGCACGCAGCAGATCAACCAGGGCCAGATGGACCGCTGGAACATCGTCGGCACCCTCAACTATCTGCCGCACGACGAGGAGCTGAAGATCGTGCTCGCGAAGGCGCCGGCCTACGACACCAAGGACGGCCGCGAGATGATTTCGGCGATGGTGGCATTGGCCGACCTGACGCGCGCCGGCTTCATCGCCGGTGACATCTCGACCGTGATGTCGCCGCGCACCGTGATCACCTGGGCGGAGAACGCGCGCATCTTCAACGACGTGGCGTTCGCGTTCAAGTTGACCTTCCTCAATAAATGCGACGAGGTCGAGCGCACGACGGTGGCCGAATATTATCAGCGCTGCTTCGGCACCGAGCTCAGCGTCGCCGGACTCAGGGCCGGGCGCGCCTGATCGTGGGCGGGCGAGGTCATGCCGAAACCCAATGATGGACCGGTCGAGGCGTTCCGCCAGATAACCGCGGCCACGATGCGCGCGGTGTCGCACGACCCGGCGGTCCAGGTCACCTTCGCCCCCGAGGGGGCGAGCCTGCGCGGCGCCGAAGCGCGGCTGCCGATGCCGTCGCGCGATCTGCCGCCCAACGAAGTGGCGATCGTCCGCGGCGAGTCGGACGCGATGGCGTTGCGTCTGCGCCACCACGATGCGGAGATCCACGCGCGCCGACTGCCCAGCGGGATGATGTCGCGGGCGATTTTCGAAGCGGTGGAGCAGGCGCGCTGCGAGGCACTGGGGTCGCGGCAGATGAGCGGCGTCAAAGCCAATCTCGCCGCCGCCCTCGACGAGAAGTGTCGCGTCCAGGGTTTTTCGCGCATCGCCGACCGCGAGTCCGCCCCGCTTGCCGAAGTCGTGGCCCTGCTGGCGCGCGAGGCCATGGGCGGAGCCGTGATGCCGGAGACCGCCCGCCGCATGGTCGACCTGTGGCGGCCGTGGATCGAGGCGCGCGCCGGGCAGGACCTGACCGCGTTGGAACGGTCGTTGGAGGACCAGGAGTCGTTTGCCGACGCCGCGCGCCGGCTGATCACCGACCTCGACCTCGGCGAGGATGAAGCCGAGGCCAGCGAGGCCGACGCGAGCGAGACCGAGGGCGACCAGCAGGACACCGGCCAGGAGCAGGGCGAGGGGGCGGAGGGGGCGGAATCAACCGCCGAATCGCTCGCCAGCGGCGAATCGCGGGAGACGGAATCCTCCGAAGGCGCCGAAGCCGCGGCCGAAGAGGCCGACGGGGAGCAGGAGGTCGGCATGGGCGAGGACGGCCCGGAGCGGCCGGGCCGGCGCTGGCGCCCGCACGGGCCGTTCACCAACGAGCCGAACGAGCCGTCCTACCGCGCGTTCACGACGGCGTTCGACGAGATCGTCGAGGCCGACCAGCTGTGCGACGCCGACGAGCTGACGCGGCTGCGCCTGCACCTCGATCAGCAGCTCGGCCATCTGCAAGGAGTCATCGGCCGGCTGGCCAACCGCCTGCAGCGACGCCTGCTGGCACGGCAGAACCGCGCCTGGGAGTTCGACCTCGAGGAAGGCATGCTGGACGCCGCGCGCCTGTCGCGGGTGGTGACCAACCCGGCCTACCCGCTGTCCTACAAGCGCGAGAAGGACACCAAGTTCCGCGACACGGTGGTGAGCCTGCTGATCGACAATTCGGGCTCGATGCGCGGCCGTCCGATCACTGTCGCGGCTATGAGCGCGGACATCCTGGCGCGCACGCTCGAACGCTGCAGCGTCAAAGTCGAGATCCTCGGCTTCACGACCCGCGCCTGGAAGGGCGGCCAGAGCCGGGAACGTTGGCTGTCGGCCGGCAAGCCGCCCGGCCCGGGACGGCTCAACGACCTCCGGCACATCATCTACAAGGCCGCGGATGCGCCATGGCGGCGCGCCCGCAAGTCGCTTGGCCTGATGCTGCGCGAAGGCCTGCTCAAGGAGAACATCGACGGCGAGGCGCTGCTCTGGGCGCACAACCGCCTGGTCGGCCGCCCCGAGCAGCGGAAGATCCTGATGGTGATCTCGGACGGCGCCCCGGTGGATGACTCGACGCTGTCGGTCAATCCCGGCAACTATCTGGAGCGACACCTGCGCGACGTCATCGACTATATCGAGACGCGCTCGCCGGTGGAGCTGCTCGCCATCGGCATCGGCCACGACGTGACCCGGTATTATCACCGCGCCGTCACCATCGTGGATGCCGAGCAGCTCGGCGGCACCATGACCGAGAAGCTGGCTGAGTTGTTCGACGAGGAATGGGCCAGCATGTCGGCGCCGCCGCGCACGCCCCGGGCCGCGGCCGCCTCTCGCCGCGCGAGCTGAGGGCGTCGATGCCGTTCCACGAGCTGAAGCAGGTCCGCGAGGAGTTCGTCACGCCGAAGCACTCGACGGCGTTCGGCCGGCTGATCACCGGCGAGCAGATCGAGCTCGGCGTGCTGCGCTACAAGGCCGGCGAGGGTGCCAAGACCCATGCGCATCCGCACGAGCAGATCCTGCTGCTGCTCAGCGGCCGCGCCCGGGCCGCCGTCGGCGACGAGGTCCGCGAGGTCGGCCCCGGCGTTGCCATCCATATCCCACCCGACGTTCCGCACTCGATCGAAATGCTGGAAGACTCCGAGGTCGTGAGCTGCAAGGGCATCGTCGGCGGCGTGGGCCACCGGATTTGATCGCGCGAGCGCCCCGCGCCGCGTCCCCGCATTGACCGCCGCTTCGCCGGCGTGATGGAATAACCGTCACAGAGCGCTGTTAATAAGACGGCCGAAGGCCGTGTGCTGCAACCCGAGGAGGAGGATTTTAAATGCCCGATGACCGACCGATGATGGCTGATTTCGTGGGAATCGCCGGCGCCGTGCCGCCGCTCTCGCGGCGGATTTTCATGACCGCGTCCGCGGCCGCAGCCGCCGGCTATACGCTCGCCGCCGGTCCGGTCCGGGCGGAGCCGATCACGACCGACACCAACGGCCTCACCGCCGGGATGGTCAAGATCAAGGTCGGCGACGGTGAGATGCCGGCCTATCGCGCCAAGCCGGCCAATGCCAAGAACCCGCCGGTGATCCTGGTCGCGATGGAGATCTTCGGGGTGCACGAATACATCAAGGACGTGTGTCGCCGCTGGGCGAAGCTCGGCGCCGAGGCGATTGCGCCGGATTATTACTTCCGCGTCGGCGATCTCACCCAGGTGACGGACATGCAGCAGCTGTTCCCGAAGGTGAACAGCAAGAAAGACAGCGAGCTTTATTCCGACCTCGACGCCACGGTGGCGTGGGCGAAGAGCGACGGCGGCGACACCAGCCGGCTCGGCATCATGGGCTTCTGCCGCGGCGGCCGCACCAGCTGGATGTATTCGGCGCATAATCCGCGACTGAAGGCCGCGGTCGTGTTCTACGGGCCGCCCGAGGGACAGACGAGCGAGGCGATGCCAAAACAGCCGATCGATATCGCCAAGGACGTGAAATGCCCGGTGCTGGCGCTTTACGGAGACAAGGACACCGGAATTCCGGTCGCTTCGGTCACCAAGATGGAAAAGGCGGTGGATGCCGCGCACAAGACCGCCGAATTCCGCGTCTATCCGGGCGCGCCGCACGGCTTCCATGCTGATTACCGGTCGAGCTACAACAAGGATGCCGCCGACGACGGCTGGAAGTTGGCGACGGCCTGGTTCAGGAAGTATCACGTTCTGAACAACACGACCTCCTGAGCGGGCGCTCGGGAATTCACGGGGGGCGCGGCGTCGCTGACGCCGCGCCCTTTCTTTTGGGCCATGATGGGACCGATGCGCTCACGCCTGTCCTTCGCGGTCATCATCGTCAGCGTCGTTGCCGCCGCTGTCGCGCACGCCCAGACGGTGCCGCTCACCGCGACGCCGGTGGCGCTGGATCCGAACGATCCGGCACGGCTCACCGTTGGACGTCTGGTCTATCGCGGCGGATTGATCCTGCAATCCAGCGACGCGCGCTTCGGCGGCTGGTCGGATCTTCATGTCAGCCCCGACGGCGTCCGGGTGACCGCGATCTCGGACCGCGGCTATTGGTTCGAAGCCGAGCTTGTCCACGATGCGTCAGGGCGCCTGATCTCTCTCAGCCATATGAGCCTCGGACCCCTGATCGATCCGGCGGGCCGTCGCATCTTCGGGCGCAACAACGACGCCGAAGGCCTGACCACCGCCCCCGACGGCGGATTCTACGTCTCGTTCGAACACAATCACCGCATCTGGCACTATCCGCGGGCCGACCGCCCGTTCTCGGTGCCGCCGCGCCCGATCCCGACGCCGGCGCGTCTGGCCGCGGCGCCGGCGAACGGCGGCATCGAGGCGCTGCTTCGCCTCTCCGACGGGCGCCTGCTGGCCCTGGTCGAGGAGTTGCGCGACGGCGACGAGAATGTCGGCTGGATCGCCGATGGTCCCGCCTGGGACGAGCTGCACTACCGTGCGGGTAGCGATTTCAAGCCGACCGGGCTCGCCGAAATGCCTGCTGGAACGTTTGCTGCGGGCGACGTGGTGGTGCTCGAGCGACGCTTGACGTTCCTGTCAGGGTGGGGGGCGCGGTTGGTTCAGCTCCGCCGGGCGGACATTCGGCCGGGCGCTCATCTGGAGGGTCAGGAGCTGGCCAAGCTCCAGCTGCCGCTCACCGTGGATAATTTCGAGGGCGTCGCAGCGGTTCGGGGCGCCGATGGATCGGTGCGGCTCTATCTCATCTCGGACGACAACTATACGATTCTGCAGCGCACAATCCTGATGATGTTCGAGCTCCCGCCGCCCACCGATGGCCGGCGGCCATAAAAAAAGCCCGCCGGAGGGCGGGCTTTTCGGAACGTCGGGAGCGTGCGCCTCAGGCGGCGGCGCGCTTCTCGATGGCCTTCTGGATCCGGCGCTTGAGGCGGCGCGTCTCGATGTCGAGCTTCGCATTCGGCGTGCGCAACACCCACGCATCGAGGCCGCCCGCGTGCTCCAGGGTCTTGATCCCACGCGAGGACAGGCGCAGCCGGATCGCTTGGCCGAGGGCGTCGGACAGCAGCGACACCACCTGCAGGTTGGGCAGAAACCGGCGTTTGTTCTTGTTGTTGGCGTGGCTGACATTATTGCCAACCAGGACCCTTTTGCCGGTCACGATGCAGCGGCGGGACATGACGAATTCCTTGAAATCACAGTAAAATTTCCAGCGGCGCAAGCCGCGGAAGGCGCGTTTTTACGCGGCTTAACCCCGGCCCGTCAAGAGGCCTGACACCGGCGATCCGCGGCCCTGCCGAAAACGTGACCTGGGCCGCACGGCAATTTGGTAGGTATAACATGCGGCCGTTGGACGACGTCCACCAGATGAGGAACACCCATGAATCCGGTTTATGCCTCACAGCCCGCTTACGCGTGGCACTGGCACGGGACCACGCAGACAACCTCGTCTGCAACCACCACCACAACCACGACGACGCACACACAGACGACCGGCGCGCATCCGCCCGTCGCGCCGACCGCGCCGACCCCCACAAATTCGTCGGACTCGCATCGCGGCAATCACGTCAACACGACGGCCTGATCAGGGGACGACAGGAGCCCTAGCCGCGGGCGCGAAACTCCTCGAGGATCGTCCGCGCCGCCGTCGTCGGCGTGATCGCACCGGCGACGACCTTCGCCTCGATCTCGCTGATCCGGCCCGCCACCTTGGGGTGGGCGCGGAGCTCGGCCAGCAATCCCTCCTCGATCTCGTTCCACATCCAGGCGCGCGCCTGCCGGACGCGCTTTTCGGTCAGGCGCTGCGGTCCAATCGTGGCGCGAAAGCGTTCGATCTCGGCCCACACCCCGTCCAATCCGCGCCGCTGGAGGGCCGAGACCTTCAGCACCGGCGTCATCCAGCCCGATGTCGACGGGCGCAGCATGTGCACGGCCGCCCTGTACTCGGCCACGGCGCGGTTCGCCGCCGGCTCGAGTTCGCCGTCCGCCTTGTTCACGACGATGAGATCGGCCAGCTCGACGATGCCTTTTTTGAGGCCTTGCAGCTCGTCGCCGCCCGCCGGCGGCAGCAACAGCACAAACAGGTCGACCATGTCGGCGACGGCGGTTTCGGATTGGCCGACCCCGACCGTCTCGACGATCACGACGTCGAAGCCGGCGGCCTCGCAGGCCAGGCCCGCCTCGCGCGTGCGCCGCGCGACACCGCCCAATGTGCCGGCGGTGGGCGAGGGACGGATGAACGCCTTATCGGTCCGGGCCAAGTCCTGCATGCGGGTTTTGTCGCCGAGGATCGAGCCGCCCGACAGCGGCGAAGACGGATCGACGGCGAGCACCGCGAGCTCGCGGCCATGCTCGACGAGATAGAGACCGAAGGCTTCGATGAAGGTCGATTTGCCGACGCCGGGGGATCCCGAGATGCCAATTCGCACGGCAGCCCCGGTGCGCGGCAGGAGCTTGCCGATCAGCGCCTCGGCGCGCGTCCGATGGTCGGGCCGGGTCGATTCGATGAGCGTGATCGCGCGCGCCAGCGCCCGCCGGTCGCCGGCGATCACCGAATCGGCGAGCCGCCCGGCGTCGTTGGACTCGCTGTTTGGCGTTGCTGCTGGCGATCTACGCATCGAAGAGCTGCTTTGCGACTTCGTCTCGCGAGATGCCGAAGTGATCCGCTATGTCGGACACCAATTCTGACAGTGTACCGAGCCGGATCGGGGAATGATTGGGGATGGTGACGTGATGCTGCCCTTTAAGCGTACTCGTCAGCCTGATGTGGCTGCCTGTTTGGCGCTTAACTTCGTATCCAAATGCTCTGAGTGCCCGGGCGAGGTCGCGACCCGAAATGTCGCGAGGCAATCTCATACTGTAATGATTTCATCGTGAACGAAATGCAAGCGAACGATCTTTGGCATCTCGTGCGGTTCGAAATGGCAGCGAACCGCGTCGCGAACGTTCGTATGCAGCATAGCGACGTCATCGGCTTCAGTGAAAATGGAATGGCCTAGCGCACGGGCCGTGTAGCCGCCTTCCGGCGCCTGCTCGACCATGAATATGATTTCGCTCATTGAGTCTCCTACGACAGGCCCTGACGGCCCATCTCAAGGAATTTTTCGCGCCGGCGGGTGCGCAGCAGGCCGCCGTCCTGGCCGATCAGTTCGCGCAGGTTGCGCGCCACGGCCTCGCCGACGGCTTGGATCGTGCGCGCACGGTCGCGATGCGCGCCGCCGAGCGGCTCGGGGATGATGCCGTCGATCACGCCGAACTTAAGCAGGTCCTGGGCGGTCAGCCGCAGCGCTTCCGCGGCGTCCTTGGCCTGCTCGGCACTCCGCCACAGGATCGAGGCGCAGCCTTCGGGGGAGATCACCGAATAGATGGCATGCTCGAGCATCAGAACGCGGTTCGCGGCGGCGATGGCGATGGCACCGCCTGAGCCGCCTTCGCCGATGATCACGGCGACGAACGGCACGCGGACGGCCATGCACACTTCAAGACAGCGCGCGATGGCCTCAGCCTGGCCGCGCGCCTCGGCGTCGATGCCGGGATAGGCGCCGGGCGTGTCGACCAGCGCCACCACCGGCAGGTGGAACCGGTCGGCCAGCTTCATCAGGCGCTGCGCCTTGCGATAGCCCTCGGGCCGCGCCATCCCGAAATTGCGCTTCACCCGTTCTTCGGTGTCGCTGCCCTTCTCGTTGCCGAGTACCACGCAGGAATAGCCGGCGAGCCGGCCGATCCCGCCGATCATCGCCGCGTCCTCGGCAAACAGGCGGTCGCCCGCGAGCGGCGTAAAATCCTCGATCAGCGCGTTGACGTAATCGAGGCAATGCGGCCGCTCGGGATGCCGCGCCACCTGGACTTTTTGCCAAGCCGACAGGCGGCTATAGGCGGAGCGCAACTGCTTGTCGACTTTCGACTGCAGCTTCCCCACCTCTTCCGCGATGTTGAGGCCCCCGTCGCTGGTGAGGCGACGGAGCTCCTCGATCTTGCCTTCGAGCTCGGCAATGGGCTTCTCGAAGTCAAGATAGTGCATCAAGTCCCCGGTCAAGAGGTCCCCTGCTTATGATTCGTGGGCAACAATCCAATCATAAGCGGGCAACGTCAAGAACTCTGGGAACCGCTTGGCCTCGATCAGGTCCCGGAACAGCCTGGCCGCCTCCTTGTAATGGCCGCTGGCGAAGCTGCCGTTAGCGGCGGCCTTGGCCTTGCCGAGTTCCTCGTTAAGGATCTTGCGGCACAGCTTCAGGTCGACCTGCCGGCCGCCATCCGACAGTTTCACCTTGTGCCGGATCTGCTGCCAGACCTGGGCCCGGCTGATCTCGGCCGTCGCCGCGTCCTCCATCAAGTTGTAGAGCGGCACGCAGCCGAGCCCGCCCAGCCATGCCGCGAGGTAGCCGATGCCGACGTTGATGTTCTGCCGCAGGCCCGCCTCGGTGATGGTGCCGGTCGGCACCCGCAGGAGATCGGCGGCGGTCACGTTCACGTCCTGACGCTCGCGGGCGATCTGGTTCGCCTCCGGCATCAGCCGGTCGAAGATCTCCTTGGCGATCGGCACCAGGCCGGGATGGGCCACCCACGTCCCGTCATGCCCGTCGCCGGCCTCGCGCTCCTTGTCGGCGCGGACTTTGGCCATCGCGGCCTCGTTCGCCACCGGATCGTTCTTGATCGGGATTTGCGCCGCCATGCCGCCCATCGCGTGTACGTTGCGGCGATGGCAGGTCTTGATCAGCAGGAGGCTGTAGGAGCGCAGGAAATGCGCCGTCATGGTGACCTGCGCCCGGTCCGGCATCACGCAATTCGGGTCCGCGGCGAATTTCTTGATGAAGCTGTAGATGTAATCCCAGCGGCCGCAGTTGAGGCCGGACGAATGCTCGCGCAGCTCGTAGAGGATTTCGTCCATTTCGAACGCGGCCAGGATCGTCTCGATCAGGACCGTCGCCTTGATCGTGCCGCGCTTGATCCCGAGCTTCGCCTGCGCCTCGACGAAGATGTCGTTCCACAGCCGCGCCTCGAGGTGGCTCTCCATCTTCGGCAGGTAGAAATACGGACCGCTGCCGCGCTTCAGCAGTTCCTTGGCGTTATGGAAGAAGTACAGGCCGAAATCGAAGATCGAGCCGGACATCGGCTGGCCGTCGACCAGCACGTGCTTTTCGGACAGGTGCCAGCCGCGGGGGCGGGCGATCAGCACCGCCGTCTTCTCGTTGAGCTTGTAGTGCTTGCCCGACGCCGGATCGTCGAAGGTGATCGTGCGCCGGATCGCATCGCGCAGATTGATGTGGCCCTCGATCAGGTTGCGCCAGGTCGGGGTGTTCGCGTCCTCGAAATCCGGCATGAACACCGAGGCGCCGCAGTTCAGCGCATTGATGACCATCTTGCGGTCGGTGGGTCCGGTGATCTCGACCCGGCGGTCGAGGAGGTCCTTGGGCAGCGGTCCCACGGTCCAGTCGCCGGCGCGGATCGCCGCCGTCTCGGCCAGGAAGTCCGGCTTCTCGCCCGCGTCGAGCCGGGCCTGCCGCTGCTGGCGGCGCGCCAGGAGCTCCAGGCGCCGTTCGCCGAATTTGCGCTGCAACCCGGCGATGAACGCCACCGCTTCGGGCGTGAGGATCTCGGCGAAGGCGTCGTCGATCGGGGCCTCGATCGTGACGCCCGCGGGCCGTGCCGCCCCTTTGGTGACGGCGGCGGCGTTACGCAACGGGGCGGCGGCGCGGCCATGCGCCGGGCGCGCCTTGCGGGCGCCGGTCTGGGTCTTGTTGGCGGGGCGGGACTTGCGAACGGTCTTGCGGGCGGGTTTGGCAGCAGCCATGTCGTGAATTCCTTTTGTCTGAACCAGGGCCGGCGTCTTCGCGCAGGGCGCGGACTTGACGAGGCAATGCCGTTGATCTTTACATTGCGGGTGCGAAGCGCAACCCCTAAGTCACTAATTTTATTAGTAAATCTGTAGCGGACTTTGCAAAATCCGGCGCCGCTTTGTAAATTTGTAAAGCCGGAATGGACGGGCCGCCGCTCGGAGCGCTCCGCCAAGGCCTTGGCGCGAAAGCAGATCCTGGCGCCGCTCAGGTTTTCCGCGGCTTCGGGGGCGGGGGTGTGGTGGCCAGCGGGTGGCTCTGCTGAACCAGCCGCTGCAGGCGCTCGCGGGCCACATGGGTGTAAATCTGCGTGGTCGCGATATCGGCGTGACCAAGCATCTGCTGCACGCTGCGCAGGTCGGCGCCGTGGTCGACGAGATGGCTCGCGAAGGCGTGGCGCAGGACGTGCGGCGACACCCGTCTTGGATTGATGTTGGCTTCGCGGGCGAGGGCCTTCAGCAGCTGTGCGATCCGCGCCGGCGTGATATGGCCGGACGCCCCCCGCGATGGAAACATGAATCGTGAGGTCCGGCCCGCCGGCAGCAACTCCTGCCGCAGGCTCTTCCACGCCTCGAGGGCGGCGCGCGCCGGTGCGCTGAGCGGCACCAGCCGCTCCTTGTCGCCCTTGCCGCGGACGGTGAGGAAGCGCCCGTCGCGGGCCAGGGCGGCCACGGGCAGGGCCGCCACCTCCGAAACCCGCAGTCCCGCGGCATAGAACACTTCGATCATGGCGGTCAGCCGGACCCGCTCCGGCTCCGGCATCGCAAGCTTCGGAGCGGCTTCGATCAGCCGCTTGACCTCCGTCTCCGACAGCGTTTTCGGCAGAGGGCGGCCCAGGCGCGGCGCATCGATCGACATGAGCGGATCGTCGGCCCGCAGGCCTTCGGCGACCAGAAAGCGATGAAACTGGCGCAGCGCCGAAAGCCGCCTGGCCCCGGTGCGGGGGCTGAGGCCGCGCTCGCTCATGCGCTTGAGGTAGGCGCGCACGTCGTCGCCGGTGGTCTCGGCCAATCCCGGACCGCGCTTGGCCACGAAGCCGGCGAAATCTTCGAGATCCCGCCGATAGGCGCGCAGCGTATGGGCGGAGGCGTTGCGCTCGGCGGCGAGCATCTCGAGAAAGCTTTCGAGATGGAGGGCGCCGGCGGTGGGTGGCGTCACGCGCTGGGCGCTCGTTCTACAGGCCGCCGAGAATGGCGGCCTCGACGGCCAGCACGCGGGCATCCGGGTCGAGGCTCACCGCCCGCAACGCGTCCAGCGACATCGCGGTCGCCTGGGGGGCGGCGTTCACGGCTCCCTTGGGGCCGAGGATGGCGAGACTGAACAGGGCCGTTTCGCCGATGCGTCCGGATTCGAAGGCGGCGCCGAGGCCGAGCCACAGGCCCATGCTCGGCATGGCCCCCATGCCCGGCATCGCCGACGCGTCCGGCTTGTCTTTGGCCAGCAGCAACGGGCCGAGCAGCGTCGGGTCGGGGCGATCACCGGTCGCGGTGAGCAGCGTCACCAAGAGAGCCGAGCGCTGCGGGAGTGCAGCCGCGTCGAGGGTCTGCTGCGCCGTGCGCCAGGCATCGAAGCGCGCCGCCAGAGTCGGCGTGTTGGTCTTGCGCTGGTCCGGATCGGCCAGCCAGATCAGCGGCGACAGCAGCGCGTCGGAATTCGCCGCGAGCTCGTTGCCCGACGCCGCGGCCGAGCGCACCTCGGCGTACCAGCGTTGGGCGTCGTCGAGCTTGCCCGCGAACAGCAGGGCCCGGACCGCATCGGCGGCAAAGAACATCAGCTCGGGATTGGGCGGCATCTCGGTCAGGATCGGCAGATCGACGCGAATGACCGTCGGATACATGCCGCGCTCGCGGGCCAGGCGCCAGCTTTTCTGCAGCAGCTCGGCGCGCTGGGCGCCGATCGGCAGCTGTCGCGCCGCCCGGTGCAGAACCGCCCGCCCACGCGGGCCGTGATCCTTTTCGGCGATGACGAGCGCGTCGGCGATCTGATCGGCGGTTAGGTTGATGCCGTCGTAAAGCTCGGCCAGGGTTTCGGCCGACATGGCACCGACCGCCTCGGCATGTTCGCCAGCGGCCAGCCGCAGCTCCGGCGACGCGTTCGGGCTGCTGGCGATCATCCGCAGGATGACGGGATCGTCGACATTGCCCAGCTCGGCCGGCAGCGTCAGGTTTGCCGCGCGCATCATGGCCAGATGCAGCGGCGTCGGTGCGGGCAGCTTGTCCACGGTGGTCCGCGCATCGCCCGACAGCTTCGCCACAAGTCGCTCGAAGGCAGGGTCCTCGGGGGCCTGTTGCTCGTGCAGGAGGCTGAGACCGAGCTGCGCGCGGGCCGGCTCGTTGGCCAGCAGCTGACAGAAGACGAGCGCCTTCTGCCAATACAGCTGGCTGAAGCGCGCGATCTGGCCGCGCACCGTCGTGCAGGCACCGGCGTTGTCATAAGCGGCCAGCGCCGAATCGAGCTGGAGCCGGGCGGCGGTTTCATCCTCGGCGCGGCTGGGCAGCAGCCGCGCGATGGCGCCCGAGTCTTCGATATCGCCCATGGCGAAGAGCTTGGCCGCCCGGACACCGGCGAAGCTGCGGCCCTTGACCGCCGGCTCGCCGGCGGGAGCGGGGGCCGATACGACGAGCAGCCGCTGGACGAGGTCATGCGCCGGGCGCGACGTGATCGCGTTCGGCAGGTCGTCGATCAGCTGCTCGATCAGCGTCCGCGCCGATCCCTTCCACAGCGTGTCCGGGACACCCGCCTGGACGGGGTCTTTGAGACCGACCGAATCGGTGCTGATCGGGGTCGGCTGCGTGACCTCGATCGCGGTCCCTTCGCCGGGAATGTAGGGGACCGCCGGCGTGGAGGTCTCCGGGCGCGGCGCCTTCGGTGTGGCAGGCGGGTCTGCAGCCGGCGGGGGCGTCGGCGTCAACCGGACCGGCGGCCCGGCTTGCGCCAGTGTGGCGGCGAGCGCGTCCGCTGGCAGGGCCGCGCCACCGGAGACGAGGCCGATCAGAAGCGAAGCCGCGCGGAGCAGATGCTTACCGGCCCGCGCGTCAGCGCGAAAACCGCTCATTCGGGATCACCTTTTCGATCCGCGCCGTCGGCGCCGGGATGTCGCGAACGCCGAGGAAAATGATGAAGCCGCCGGTCGCCACGACCAGCAGGCAGAGCAGGATCAGGAGGGTGCGCGTGAAGGCGGTCATCGTGGAAATATCGGTGGAGTGGAAATATCGGTGGAAAAGGCGCAAAAGGGACCGGCCCGTCAGCCGGTTTCTTCCATGTGACGGAGTCTGTTACACTCCAAATATGTCAGTTCGGCGGCAGTCTATAGAGTCGTTCGGCTCCAATCAATTCGCGTGCGCGGATCGCGGCGGATGCCGCGTCCGGCGGCGCCCCGAATGCGCGGGCCGCCTGCGCGCTGCTTGACGACGGCCATGCCGACATCCCCGCCATCGCCCGATTCGGCAATCGATCCGGTGCCGGCCTGGCATCTCGGCAAGTCGATCGTCCTGGTCGGGCTCATGGGTGCGGGCAAGAGCTCGATCGGCCGCCGGCTCGCCCAGCGCCTGGACCTGCCCTTTCTCGACGCCGACAAGGAGATCGAGGCCGCCGCGGGCTGCACGATTGAGGAGATTTTCGAGCGCTTCGGCGAGGCGGCCTTCCGCGACGGCGAGCGGCGGGTCATCCTGCGGCTGCTGGATGGGTCGCCGCATGTGCTGGCCACCGGCGGCGGCGCGTTCATGGACCCGCTCATCCGCGACCGCGTGCGGTCGGTTGCGATCTCGGTCTGGCTTCATGCCGACATCGAGCTTCTTCTCAAGCGGGTCAGCCGGCGCAACAATCGTCCGTTGCTCAAGGGGGGCAATCCGCGCGAGGTGCTGGAGCGCCTCATCGGGGAGCGGCATCCGGTCTATACCGAGGCCGATCTGCGGGTCGAAAGCGTCGATGGTCCGCCCGAACAGACCGTCCAGAGGGTGATCGACGAGTTGCATCGCTTTGCCGCGGCGCGCGGCCTCCCGCGGGCGGGAGCGGCGCGATGAGCGTCCCGGTCGATCGCGTGCGGGTCGAGTTGGGTGAGCGCGCCTACGACGTGATCGTCGGAGCGAAGCTGCTCGAGCGTGCCGGCGAGTTCCTGCGTCCGATCCTGCGCCGGCCGCGCATCTTCGTGATCACGGACGAAACGGTGGCAGCCCACCACCGGCCGCGGCTGGACCAGGCCTTGCGCGCGGCTGGCATTGCATCGCCCACCATCGTGCTGCCGCCGGGTGAAGCGACCAAGGACCTCGCGCATCTGGGGCGTCTTCTCGACGCCATTCTCGACCAGCGGCCCGAACGCGGCGACGTGCTGCTGGCGCTGGGCGGCGGCGTGATCGGCGACATCGTGGGTCTGGCCGCCAGCCTGACGTTGCGCGGCATCGACTTCGTGCAGGTGCCGACCACCCTACTGGCCCAGGTCGACAGCTCGGTCGGTGGCAAGACCGGCATCAACACCCGTCATGGAAAGAATCTGGTCGGCGCGTTCTACCAGCCGCGCCTGGTCCTGGCCGATCTCGACAGCCTGGATACGCTGCCGCGCCGCGAACTCCTGGCCGGTTATGCCGAGACCGTGAAATACGGTCTGATCGACGATGCGGAGTTCTTTGGCTGGTGCGAGACGAACGGTGCGGCGCTGCTCGCCGGCGACGTCGCCGTCCGCCAGCGCGCCGTCACTTACGCGGTCGGATCGAAGGCGCGCACTGTCACCGAGGACGAGCGCGAGACGGGCAAGCGGGCGCTGCTCAATCTCGGGCACACCTTCGGTCACGCGCTGGAAGCGGCCCTGGGTTATTCCGAGGCCTTGCTGCACGGGGAAGCCGTGGCCGTCGGCATGGTGCTGGCGTTCGAGCTGTCGGCGCGGCTGGGCCTGTGCCCGCGCGCGGACGCGGCCCGCGTCCGCGCGCACCTCGCGTCGGTGGGCCTGCCAGTGGCACCGCCGCCGGCGCTCGGCCGCAATACCGCGCATCTGCTGGACCTGATGGCGCAGGACAAGAAGGTGCGCGACGGGAAGGTCACGTTCATTCTCGCGCGCGGCATCGGGCGGGCGTTCATCGAGCGCAGTGTCGATCCGGGTGCCGTGCGGGGGGTCCTCGAAAGCGCGCTCGCGGCCGCCTGATTGCAAGCAATGGAGTCGTTCGAGTTCCATTTGCCGATGTGGCTCGCCGCCGTGGTCATCCTGGCGCTGCTGCTGACGTCTGCGTTTTTCGCCGTCGCCGAGACGGCCCTCGTCAGCTCGTCGCGGGCGCGGATGCATGCGCTGGCGCGGAAGGGGAACCCGCGCGCGATCCGGGTCGAGCGCCTGCGCGAGCGTCAGGATCGGGTTCTCTCGGCGGTCGTCGTCGGTAACAACCTTGTCAACATCGTCGCATCGTCGATCGCGACCGGATTATTCATCGACCTGTTCGGGGCCGCCGGCGTCGCCTACGCGGCCATCGCGATGACCGTTCTGGTCGTCGTGTTCTGCGAAGTGCTGCCGAAGACCTACGCCCTCAACCGCGCCGACCGGGTGGTCCTGGCCCTGGCGCCGGCGATCGAGGTCGCGATGCGGCTGCTCGGGCCGCTCACGCGCGCCACCCAGGCAGTCGTCGGCGCGATCATGCGGCTGATGGGCGCTCGGCGCCCGCAGCGCAGCGCCGAGGCGGCGGTCGAAGAGCTGCGCGGCGCGATCGAGCTGCACTCGGCACCCGGCGATCCGGACGTCCGCAAGGAGCGGGCG
>DASWFO010000216.1:0-3537 GCA_036394195.1 Alphaproteobacteria bacterium
TCGCGGTTCTGGCCCGGGATTTCGACGCCATGGCCGATCAGCTGCGGGCCAATCGCGGCGCCATCACACAGCTGCTGCGCGACATCTCTCATGAGCTGCGTTCGCCCCTTGCCAGGATGCGCGTCGCATTGGGATTGGCCCGCCAACCCCCCGCCGACCTCTCACGCCAACTGGATCGCCTGGAGCGGGAGATCGAAAGGCTCGACTCGCTGATCTCCCAGGTCTTGAAGCTCGCGCGCCTGCACGGCACCGATGCGCCGTTCGCGCGCGAAACATTCGAGCTCGACGAAGTGATCGAAGAGGTGGTGCGCGATGCGAACTTCGAGGGGGCCGTCAAAAATTGCCGCGTGCGGCTGCACGGGGCGGCCGCCGCCGCCGTCAACGGCAACCGCGACCTGGTGCGAAGCGCCATCGAGAACGTGTTGCGCAACGCGGTGCGCTACAGCCCGCAGGACGCGCCCGTCGACGTCTCGGTGGCGCGCGCCGAATCGGACGTCGCGATTTTGATCCGGGATCAGGGGCCGGGGGTTCCCGACAGGGATCTGGAGCGTATCTTCGAGCCGTTTTACCGTGTCGCCGAATCGCGTGACCGCGACTCCGGCGGCGAAGGCATCGGGCTCGCCATCACCGCTCAGGTCATGAAGGCCCATGGCGGGTCCGCCAAGGCGGCCAACTGTCAACAGGGTGGCTTCGAAGTCCGGCTAAGCTTGCCGGCGGAGCCCATTGCTGCTTAGAGTCACCGCATGAGCCTATACGAGGAAGCCTGCAAGTACATACCCGGCGGCGTCAATTCGCCGGTTCGCGCCTTTCGCGGCGTCGGCGGCGAGCCGATTTTCTTCAAGAAAGCCGCCGGCGCCCATGCGTGGGCCGCCGACGGCCGCCGCTTCATCGACTACGTCGGATCCTGGGGTCCGATGATTCTGGGTCACGCGCACCCGGACGTGATCAAAGCCGTGCAGGCCGTCGCGGCCGACGGCCTCTCCTTCGGCGCGCCGACCGAGCTCGAAACACAACTCGCACGGCGTGTCGTCGAACTCATGCCCTCGGTGGAATTGGTGCGCTTCGTGAGCTCGGGCACGGAAGCGACCATGAGCGCGATACGCCTGGCGCGCGGCTTTACCGGGCGCGACACCATCGTGAAGTTCGAGGGCTGCTACCACGGACACTCCGATTCGCTGTTGATCAAGGCCGGCTCGGGAGCGCTGACTCTGGGCGTACCCACCTCCCCCGGCGTGCCCAAGGCACTCGCCAATCACACCGTCACGCTGACCTTCAACGACGCCGATCAAGTGCGGGAAGTGTTCCGGCAGATCGGCGGGCAGATCGCCTGCATCATCGTCGAACCCGTCGCCGGCAATATGAATTGCGTGCCGCCCGCACCGGGATTTCTGGCCGCCTTGCGTAGCGAATGCGACCGCACCGGAGCCTTGCTGATATTCGACGAGGTGATGACCGGCTTTCGCGTCGCCCTGGGCGGAGCGCAGGCGCTCTACGGCGTGCGTCCTGATCTCACCACTCTCGGCAAGATCATCGGCGGCGGCATGCCGGTCGGCGCGTTCGGCGGACGGCGCGACATCATGGAACGCCTGGCGCCCCTGGGCCCCATCTATCAGGCGGGCACTCTATCCGGCAATCCAGTGGCGATGATCGCCGGCCTCACCACTCTCGGACTGCTGTCGGCGCCCGGATTCCACCAACAGCTCCAGGCCGCGACCGATACATTGATCCGGCGGCTGGCGGATTCCGCCGAGAGCGCCGGTATTCCGCTCGCCACCAACCATGTCTGCGGCATGTTCGGATTTTTCTTCACGGACGAGCGCATCGTCGACCGCTACAGCAGGGTCTTAGCCTGCGACATCGACCGCTTCAAGCGCTTCTTCCACGGCATGCTGGACGAAGGCATCTATTTCGCGCCTTCCGCCTACGAGGCGGGTTTCATGTCGGCGGCGCATACCGCAGCCGACATCGACGCCACCATCGCAGCGGCCAGCCGCGTTTTCGCGAGCCTGATCAAGCGGTCCCCAACGTGATCTGCCATCGGCGGTGCGGACGCCTGCACGTCTCTCCGGAAACGTAGCGTGATCCGCTGATAGTTATACGACGTTTCCGCGGAAACGCAGTGGCATCCGCGTGTTGGTCAGCCGGACGTTTCCGCGGAAACGCGCACCGCCGGGTCGCCTACGCCAGCGGACTCAGAAAGTCGAGCCTTCGAATCGGATCATCCAGTTCCAGGCACATTTGCTTGTCGGGCAGCGGAATCGGCAAAATCTCGGCGAGGCGGTGTCCGACCCAGGCCGCGTCGTCCAGGCGCATGTCGAATCCCTCGTAGACCTCGCCCAGCTGGGGCAGAACGCTTTTCAATAACTCCGCCAGCCGCGTGTGCCGCGTCGGCACCGCTACGGTGGGCTCAGGCGTCAAACGGTCGACTTCAGCGATGTTGAGGCCGTCGACTTGGGCGTAGCGGCTGCGAATGCGAAAACGTTGCTGGCCGACGCAGGACAGGCCGAGCAAGCCGTCGGACAGCTGATGAAAATCGACGATTTTCGCCAGGGTCCCGACATCGAACGTCTCGGCGGGCCCCACCTCGCTGCCCTCGCGGATCAGCACCACGCCGAAAGCTTCGGTCTCGCGCATACAGCGCCGCACCATGTCGACGTATCGGGTTTCGAATATCCGCAGCGGCAGCGGGCCGTCCGGGAACAGCACGATATTGAGCGGAAATAAGGCAATCATTTCCGCGCCCGCAACGCGGCGAGCAGCTTGTCGTGCAGCCCGCCGAAGCCGCCGTTGCTCATCACCAGTACGTGATCGCCCGGACGGCTGTCGTCGGTGAGCCCCTCGACCAATTCGTCGACGCTCGCCGCAAAGGACGCGCGTGCCCCGAGTGCCGCCACGGTCGACGGCAAATCCCACCCGAGATCCGGCGAGTTAAGGAACCAAGCCCGGTCCGCCAGCGCGAGAGCGGGCGCGATTTGCTCGCGGTGCACGCCCAGTTTCATCGTGTTCGACCGCGGCTCCAGCACCGCGACGATGCGCGCGCCTGCCACGCGTGCACGCAAGCCGCTCAAGGTCGTTGCGATGGCCGTCGGGTGATGGGCGAAATCGTCATACACCGTGACTCCGTCGACGACACCTCGAATCTCCATGCGGCGCTTGACCCCGCGGAATGCGCCCAATGCCAGCGCGGCGCGCTCCGGCGGCACGCCCACGTGCCGCGCCGCGGCGATCGCCGCCAATGCATTCATGACATTGTGCTCGCCGAGCAGCGGCCAGTTCACCTCGGCCACGGTCGTTCCGCGGCATAGCACCGCGAAACGGCTCGCCGCCGATCCCGGCGCGATCAGAGCGCTCCACTCGGCGTCCGCGCCGCCCTCGCCTGCGGCCTTGGCCACCGCGAAAGACTCGCGCGGAGTCCAGCAACCCATGGCCAAGGTCGTCGCGAGCTCGGCATCCTCGCCGTTGACGATGATTCTGCCGGCGGCGGGCACGGTGCGCAGCAGCTGATTGAATTGCCGGCGGATGGCGGCAATGTCGGGG
>DASWFO010000217.1:0-11254 GCA_036394195.1 Alphaproteobacteria bacterium
CTGACCGTCACCTCGCCCGCCGGCGTCGTCGGGTTCATCCAGGACGGCAAGCTGCGGCCGCTGGCAGTCGGCGCGGCCAAGCGGCTGGACATCCTGCCCGACGTTCCGACCATGGCCGAAGCCGGCGGCGGCGCGGATACGCTGGTGCCGACCTATTTCGGCGTCGCCGCACCGGGCGGCACCCCGCGCGGCATCGTCATGAAGCTGAACGCCGAGATCAAACGCATCGTGCACGCGCCCGACGTGGCGGAGCGCCTCGGCAAGGCCGGGCTGGACCCGGTGGGCAGTTCGCCCGAGGAGTTCGCGGCCGAGGTGCAGCGCGACGTCCAGCGCTTCGGCACCCTGGTCACATCGCTTGGAATTCAGCCAGAATAAGAGACCACCATGCTGTCTAAGGAAGAGAACGAGCTTTTAACCCGGGTCGGTCCGGGAACGCGGATGGGCAACCTGTTCCGCCGTTATTGGCTGCCGGCGCTGTTGTCCTCCGAAGTCCCCGAGCCCGACGGCGCGCCGGCGCGCGTCCGCCTGCTGGGCGAGGACCTGATCGCCTTTCGCGACACGAGCGGTGCGGTCGGGCTGATCGGCGCTTACTGCCCGCATCGCCGGGCGCCGCTGTTCTTCGGGCGCAACGAGAAATGCGGGCTGCGCTGCATCTATCACGGCTGGAAGTTCGACCGGACCGGCAAGTGCCTCGACATGCCGACCGAGCCGCCGGGCAGCCCCTACAAGGATCAGGTCAAGGCCGACGCCTATCCGACGTGGGAAGGCGGCGGCATGGTCTGGACCTATATGGGCCCGCCGGACGCGGTGCCGCCGCCGCCCGACCCCGAGCTGGTGCGCGCCCCGCCGACGCATCGCTACGTCACGCGCACGGTCCAGGACTGCAATTACCTGCAGGCGCTCGAGGGCGGGCTCGATTCCGCGCATGCGATGATCATGCACAACTACAACATCGGCGATCTGTCGTGGATCAGCGACCATGAGCGGATGCCGAAGCTGACGGTCGAGCCGACCAGTTACGGGTTCACCTATTCGGGAATTCGCACCGTCAGTGGCCGCAAATGGGTCCGCGTCTATCAGTACATTATGCCGGTCACCCAAATGCGCGGCCGCATCGCGCCGCTCGGCGGCGGCAACGCGCCGCGTCGCGTCCCCACCATCTGCGGCCACACCTGGGTGCCGGCCGACGACGTGACGACCACCGTCTTCAATTTCATGTACTCGGCGGACCCCGACATCCCGCTCGACGAGGAATTCGCGCTGGAGATGGAGACCGACGACGGCCGCGGCCCCGAGCACCTGCTCCCCGACGGGCGCCTCAAGCGGAACCTGGCGAACGACTTCGAAATCGACCGCCGAGTGCAGAAGACGCGCACCTTCACCGGCATCGATGGCGTCAATACCCAGGACGTCGCGGTGCAGGAAGGCATGGGGCCGATCGTCGACCGCTCCAAGGAGCATCTGTCGGCAACCGACCGCGCCGTGGTGACCATGCGGCGGCTGATGCTGGATGCGGTGAAGACGGTCGAAGCCGGCGGTGCGCCGCGCGGCACCGACCCGGCGGGCTACCGAGCCTTGCGCGCCGTCGATCACATCGTCGACGAAGCGCAGGTCAAGGCGACCATCGAGCGCGAGGTCCGCGCGCGGTTCTAGCGAGGCTGGCTACTTTCTGATCGTCACCCCGGCCAAGCCCAAATCCTCTGCAAGGGGCGAAGCCCCTTGCAGACCCGGGCGCGAGCCGGGGTCCATCCGTCCAACGGCTCCATGGATCCCGGGTCGCGCGGCTTCGCCGCTTGCCCGGGATGACGGATGAATTTGTACCCATCACCTCGAATTCGAGGATGTCGAAACCGGCGTTGCGGCCGCCGCTGAGCATGGGGCCCACCCCCCTGAATCCGGCGCAATACTGCAATTGTTTTCGTAACCCACTGACGAATCTTTCGAATAACGCAAAAGAAGAATTGCAGAGGTTCTTTCGCCCGACCGCAATTCTGCGATTCTTGTCGAGCACCCAACGATGCGTGGGATATGCCTGCGGAAAATGCATCAACGGATCAACGCTTCCTGGAAGTCATTGGGCACGCTCACGCATTCGCCGCTTGAACCGTTGACGCGACCGTTCACCGTTGACGCCGTCCAGCGGAGCTCGTCTAGCTCCGACGCTGCGCCTCCAACTCGCGGCGTGCGTCAGGGCCTGCGGCTCGACCAGCAGCCCCTGTCGCTCGTAGCGGCCGCGGCTCCGGCTGAAGCGGACGACGCGAGCCGCAACCCGGGCGCGACCCGGGATCCATGGTGAAAGCGGAGAGATGGATCCCGGCTTGCGCCCGGGTTGCAAGGGGCTTCGCCCCTTGCAGAGGATTTGGGCTTGGCCGGGGTGACGATCGGGAATAAGCCCGGCACGCTCACCGCTCGAATTCGAGGATGTCGAAGCCGCAGTTGCGGTCGACGAGGTAGATCAGGCCGCGCTTGTCCAGGGTGACGTCGTTGCTTTGCGGCGCCGGCTGTCCGTCGACCGGCGGGGGAATGAAATAGCCGACCTCCTGCGGCGCATGCGGATCGGCGACGTCGACGATGCGCAGGCCGCCGCTGAACCAGGTCGCGTAGACCAGCGTGTCGGTCATGAACTCCTGGAACTGGTGGGCACCGAACCTGGAGCGCGGCGTGCGGCTCCACGGCGAGTCCAGCTCGCTCACCGTGAAGCAGGCCAGCGGCTTGAGGTGCGCGTAGTCGCTGATGTCGAACGTCCACAGACACGCATGCGGCCGGCCACGCCGGCGCGCCGCGTCCTTCTCATTGTAGAACTGATCCTCCTCGTCGATCGCGAGCGCGATCCGCCTGCCGCCGAACGAGCCCGGCACCGGCATGACCGTGTGCGTCGGCTCGGGGAACGGCGGATGGTAGTTGTAGGACGCGACCGTCCGCGGCCGCGCGATGTCGGCGACGTCGATGATCCTGAGGCCGCCGTGCCAGACGCCGGCGAACATCTCATCGCCGAAGCGCAGCGCATGGTGCAACCGGTTCTGCCGGCCATGCCAGGTCGGCACCTCGCCGGCCGCGAGATGCTGCCCCTCCATCCACCAGCGCGACACTTCACGCGGCCGCGCCGGGTCCTTGAGCTCGTAGATGACCAAGATGTTGCCAACATAGCCGTCCATCTCGGTCGAGATGTAGGCGTAATGTCCGTCCATATCGAAGCGGTGCACGCCGCGGCCGCCGGTCCGGTGATGGCAGAGGAGCTCCGGTCGCGCCGGGTTCGACACGTCGTAGACGCGGAAGCCGCCCTGCCCGTAGCCGCGCCGCTCCGCGTCCTCGGCGACGCGCACGTCGTCCTCGCCGATCGCCATCTTTTCAGCGATCTCGGCGAGGGTCGGATCGCGCTTAAGCTTGTCGCGCAGCGATTTGCGCACGCCCGGGAGCTGCTCGGCGCGCCGACCGATCGGGGTCATGTTGCGCTCGTGGTTCACGATCATGATGTCGCCGGCCACCCGCGCCTTGTGGCTGTGCGAGTGAGGATCGTCCATCATGAGCGTCGCCACGATCCGCGGCCGATACGGATCCGAAATATCGAGGATGGTGGTGCTGAGCTGCTCGCGGTTCGGGATGTGGCCGATATAGGCGTAATCCCCCGCGACGGTGACCTGCCCGGCCCCCGCGAGGTCGAGATGTGCGAGGCGCTTCACGCGTTTGGCAAGCTGGGGCGGCGGCTGGTCGACGGAGGGCAACGGTGATCTCCTATTCGATCTGGATGCCGGCGCTTTTGACAACGGCGGCCCATTTGGCGCTCTCGGATCTTATATAGGCGCCGAACTCGGCCGGGGAATCGCCGACGATCTCGACGCCCAGCCCGGCCAAGCGCTGGCGGATGTCGGTCTCGCGCAGCACGGCGACGACCGTCTGGTTCAGCTTTTCGACGACCGCCGGCGATGTCTTTGCCGGCGCCACCAGCCCGTGCCAGGTCGTCGCCTCGAAATCGGGAAACCCCGATTCAGCGACGGTCGGGAGGTCGGGAACAGCCGCCGAGCGCTCGGCGGTGGTCACCGCGACCGCCCGCAAGGTGCCGCTTTCGATGAACTGCAGGACCGATGCGGAAGTGGCGAACATCAGTTGCAAGCGGCCGCTCGTGAGGTCGGTCAAGGCAGGAGCCGCCCCGCGATAGGCGACGTGCACGATGTCGATACCGGCCCTGAGCCGGAACAGCTCGGCCGCGAGATGCGCCGCCGTGCCGTTGCCGGACGAGCCGTAATTCAGCTTGCCCGGCTCCGCCTTCGCGAGCGCCACCAGGTCGGCCACCGAATGCACCGGCAGCGACGGATGCACGACCAGGATGTTCGGCTGCGAGCCGATCAGGCTGATCGGCGCGAAATCGCGCAGCGGATCGAATGGAAGATGCCGGTAGAGCGCGGCGTTGGTCGCGAGAATACTGTTGTTGGCGTTGAGCAGCGTGTAGCCGTCGGCCGGTGCGTTGGCGACGATCTCGGCCGCAACGTTGCCGCCGGCGCCCGGGCGGTTCTCGATGACGACCGGCTGGCCGAGGCGCAGGCTCATCCGCTCGCCGACGATGCGCGCCAGCACGTCGCTCGGCCCGCCCGGCGTGAACGCGACCAGCAGACGGATCGAGCCCGTCGGATAGCTTTGCGCCCGGGCGCCGGAGGACGCCACGATTGCGGCCAACAGCACCAACCCGAACCACCGACGTCGCGACACGCTCGCCTTGCCCATTTCCATCCCACACAGCGCAGCGCACGTGGCGCATTTGGCGCATGGTGCCATATCGACGCCGCATGCGTCACGCTTGACGGCCGGTTGCGGCCTCGGTCACGGTAGCCGCAATCACCGATCGGAGGGGACCCCCGTCATGTTCAAGGCTTCGGCGAACGTCGTTCTGCCCACGTCGATCATCGGCTCGCTGCCGCGCCCGGCCTGGTACACGGCGACGCTCGGCAGCAAGAGCTTCCTCGAAGCGATGGTGAACTCGCGCTATCGCGAGCAATACGAGGACGCCGTGTCCGTGCACCTGCGCGCCCAGGAAACGGCCGGCCTCGACATCTGCACCGACGGCGATGCGCATTACGACGAGGAAGTCGCCGGCATGAGCTGGCAGAGCTATCCGCTGACCCACATGGCCGGATTTTCGGCGAAGCCGCAGGCCAGCCTCTACAACGTCGCCGCCGCCGCCCACCCGCGCGGCCATATCCTGCACGATTTCCTGGAAGCCCGGGTGTTCCCGAAAATCGTCGGGCCGCTCGGCCGCGGCGACTTGCAATACACGGCGATGTGGAAGGTGGCGCAGCGCCTGACCCCGAAGCCGGTCAAGTTCGGCACCATCCTGCCCGAGCTGCTCGCCGCCTCGGTCGCCGACGACCACTACAAGGACGCGGTCGAGCGGACCTGGGCGTTCAGCACGGCGCTCAACGAGGAGCTGAACGAGCTCGCCGACGCCGGCTGCCCGGTGATCCAGATGGAGGAGCCGCAGATCCACATGGTGCCGGTGCGCGGCCCCACCTTCGGCAAGCTCGACGTGAACGACCTGGTGAAGGTGTTCAACAACACCGTCAAAGGCCTGCGCGCCAAGACCGAGGTGTGGTGCCACACCTGCTGGGGCAATCCGGCGCAGCAGCGCATCTTCAAGGAAGTGCAGAGCTATCAGCCGACCTTGGAGGCGCTCAACAGCGTGGATGCCGACGTTCTCACCTTCGAGACCTGCTCGTCCGGCCCCGGCGATCTGAAGGCGATCGGCCAGATCGTCAAGGACAAGAAGGTGGTGATCGGCGTCATCGACCATCACACCTTGCAGGTCGAGCGGCCGGACGAGATCGCGGCCCTGATCCGCGAGGCGCTGAAACACATCCCACCGGAACGGCTGATCATCTCGTCGGATTGCGGCATGGGCCGCGAAGGCATGAGCCGTCGTCATGCCGTCCACAAGATGATCGCGATGGTGCTCGGGACCAATATCGTGCGCAAGGAGCTCGGCCTGCCGGAAGCCGCATGCCTCGCCGCCGAGGGCCGCTATTCGTTGACGATGGGCAAGGCGAAGTAACTTAAGCAGGGCAACCGGCCACCCCCCACCCTAACCCTCCCCCTCAAGGGGGGAGGGAAAAAGAAATTCACCTCCCCCGAGCCAAGTCTTTTGAGTATTGGGGGGAGGTCGGCGCGCCGGGGTCCTGGGGGCTTCGCCCCCAGAAGAAAAAACGGGGGCCGGGGGGGTGGGGCCAAGCGACCTACTGGTCCAGCGTGCTGGCGCCGAACACCTCGTCGAGGCGCATCACGCGCGGCGTCAGCCCCTGCTCGTTCGAGTACTGGGCGGCGGTTTCGAGCACGCGGCGGTTCGCAACGACGCCGTGCCGCAGCAACGGCGTGCGCAAGGCCTTCTCCGCGTCGGCCGGCAGCAGCCCCGCTTTCAGGTGGTACTCGACGTGTTCGAGCCGCTCGGCGTCGGCGATCTCGGCGGCTCGCACGAAGGCCTTGAACAGGTTGAGGGCCACCCACGGATGCGCGTCCGCGATCTCGCGGCGGATCACCATGCCGTGGTTGATCGGGAACAGGTTCGTCTTCCGGTAATAGCGGATTCCCTCGGTCGCCGGATCGGCGAACAGCGGCCGGATGTCCGGATGGCCAAACAGATCGAGCGTGCTGCGGTCGACGAGGTCCTGCTTCCAGCGCCGCACATAGTGCAGTGTCGCATCCAGCTCCCCGGCCACCATCATCGACGCGATGCTCTTCTCCGGCGGGATCTGATGCACGACGACGCCGGGCGGCGGCTTGAAGCCGGTGGCCCCGCCATGGCTGTGTTCGGGCGTGCGCTCCATCCAGAATTCCATGTCCTTCGGCGCGACGCCGAACTCATGCTCGAGCGCGCCGCGTGCCCAGAGCGCCGCCGTCTGCTGGTATTCGGGGACTCCGACCCGCTTGCCGCGGAGATCCGCCGGCGTGTCGATGCCGGCGTCGCGGCGCACCAGGATCTCGGTGTGAAAGAAGCGCCGCGTCGTGAACACGGGGAGGCCGACCCAGCGTGCGTCGCCGCGCGCGACGGCGATCAGCAGCGACGAGACCGACATCTCCGAGGCGTCGAAGTCGGCGAAGCGGAGCTGGCGCCAGAACATCTCCGAGGGATGCAGCGTCGTCGGGATCAGGTCGATGCCGTCCGGCCGCACCGTTCCGGCCAGGATCGGCCGGGTGCGCGGATTGTCGCTCAACGCGATGCTGAGTTTCAGGTTCATGGCAAACACATCTCAATAAGACCGGGTCACCCAAAGGATCGTGTTAACCGCAGAGGCCGCAGAGAAGCGCGGAGGCCGCGGAGATCAGAGGCCATTCACCAAGCGCCAAATCCCGTCTTTCATCCTCGGAACATTGAAATTTAAAAGATACCCGAGACGAAACCTACCAAGCTTCAAATAGCCAAGAAGTTGCGCCTGATGGACTTCAATAAATTATTCCACGGCTTTCACTTCGATGATCACCCGGCCTTCAACTAGGACTCGAACTCATAAACACGCCTTCGGACGGTTCTCCAGAGTCTGCTTTGACACCGTAAGCGGCTGTCACTTGCGACGAGCGGCACTTCGGGAATGTGCCAGAAGGCGACATTCGCTCGAGCGACGCAGTCGCTACTCTTGGGCGAACTACTCGATCACCTCGTCGGCGCGGGCTATCAGTGCCGGTGGAATCGTCAGGTCGAGCGCCTTCGCGGTTTTCAGATTGACGAGGAACTCGAAGCGGGTCGGCACCTCAAGGGGCAGATCCGCCGGCTGTGCACCCCGTAGGATCCTTGCGACGAGATAAGCGGCGCGCTCGCCAATCTCGCCTTGCTTGGGCCCATAAGACATGAGACCGCCCTCGCGAACGATCGCGCCGACTTCGAAGATCGTCGGCAGTCGATTGGCGCTGGCAAACTGAACCACGTGTTTGCGGTTGAGGTTCGTCAGGGCGTCATTGACCATGAGAATAGCTCCGGGTGGCTCGCGCTGCATTTCGGCGAATGCATTGTCGAAATCGTCCGGCTCGCGGACGCCCAAGGCCTGTACACTGACTCCGAGGACCCCGGCGGCGGTCTCAGCTGCCTTATAGCGCATCGTCATTCCTAGATCGTCGGCGTTCCACAGCATCGCGACTCGCCGAAGGTTGGGCACCGTATCCTTAAGAATTTCAAGCCGCTTAGTGCTGAGATCGGTCGACAATTCCGTAACGCCGGTAAGATTGCCGCCAGGCCGCGCCAATCCGCTCACGAGACCGGTTGCGACCGGATCGCCGGCACCAGTCATGACGACGGGTATGGCTCTGGCTGAATTCTTGGCTGCCAAAGCGGGCGGATAGCCGAAGGTGACAAGGACGTCGATGTTGGCGGCCTCAAGTTCGCGAAGAAGACCGGCAACTCGCCGAGGCTCGCCATCAGCCGAGCGCTGCTCGAAAATGAGATTCCGGCCTTCGACAAACCCCTGTGCCGCGAGTCCTGAGACGAGATTCTTACGGCGCTCGTCGGTCGCGCCAATGACCGGGCCGTTGGTGAGTAATCCAACGTGATAAATTCTTGCGGATTGCCCCTCGGCACCTGTCGGGCTTTGCGCCTGCGCGCTGCCGATGGCGGCGACCAAGGCCAACAATCCGGCGAATGACGCCTTGCTCAGAGAGTTCATCACGACACCTCTTCCGCAAAATTTGCGCGGCTGAATTCGGAATCCCGCTAGAGACCCTACGTCCGCTTGAGCCGATCTGGTGCTGAGGAAGCCATCGGTCGGCGTCGACGACTGCTGCGCGTAACCCGTGAGCGGCCACACGACCGCCGCACCCCCAAGCGCGCTGATGAATTCGCGCCGCTTCATTCGGTCCCCCCGCGCAGCGCCGGGCGTGGCACGTCGTTAACGAAGCTGTTAACCGCCCGAGCGCGACTCCCCTGGGAAGGCGTATCATATAACACAGCCGCCGGGTGTGACCTGGTTCACAGGTGTCGCGATTCGCAGCCTAAGACGGTTTCACCGATAGTGTTCTCGTCCACTCTGCGTCCTCTGCGCTCCTCCGCGCACTCTGCGGTTTTCTTCTGATTTACGCTTCCTCGGCCTTCCAGGGAATCACCACGCGCTCGATCTCGCGGAAGATGGTCGACGTGATCACGCCGAGCACGCCGATGGTCACGATGCCGACGAACATGGCGTCAACCTGCAGGAGCTCCCACGAGCTCCAGATGAGATAGCCAATGCCGGTTTTCGCCGCCACGAATTCCGCCGCCACGACGACGATGAACGAGATCGCGAGTGCCGTGCGCAGGCCGGTGAAGATCATCGGCAGCGCGCCGTAGAACACGATGCGGCTGAACATGACGAGCCGGCTCGCCCCGTAATTGCGCGCGACGTCGATATAGATCGGCTCGATATTGGCGGCCCCGGCAAAGGTGTTGACCACCACCGGGAAGAACGCGCCGATCGCCACCACCGCCATCTTCGACGCATCGCCAAAACCGAACGCCAGCAGCAGCAGCGGCATCAACGCGACCTTCGGGATCGGAAACAGGGCGGCGATCAGCGGGTCGACCACGATCCGCACGCCGCGCGACATCGCCATGCAGAGCCCGATCGCCACCGCCGGCACGACGCCGATCACGTAGCCGACGGCGATGCGCCACAATGTCGCCGCGACGTGGTTCGGCAGCTCCCCGGAAACGATCAATTGATAGAAGCGCTCGGCGATGTCGCTGGGCGCCGGCACGAAGCGGCGGTCGCCGATGCCGGCCTGGATCAGGATCTCCCACAGCACCAGGAGACCGATCGGCGACAGCAGATACATCAGCCGCTCGCGGCGCACCGACGGGCGGGTGCTCATGCGCGTTCGCTCCTATCGGAGCTTCGGCGCACGGGAGTCGCCCGCCGCAGCTTTGGCGAACGCAGGCTCATGCGCCCTCCTGCTCGCGCCGGGCGCGCATGACCTCGCCTTCCAGCTCCCGCCAGATCCTGAGCTTCAGGGCGCCGAACTCGGGCGAGGCGCTGAGCTCCATCAGCTTGCGCGGGTGCGAAAACGGCACCGGCATCACCTCTTTGATGCGGCCCGGCTGCGCCGTCATGATCACCGCCCGGTTGCCGAGGAACAGCGCCTCCTCGATCGAATGGGTGATATAGACCACGGTCTTGCCGGTCTCCTCCCACAGCCGCACCAGCTCTTCCTGCAGGATGACCCGGTTCTGCGCGTCCAGCGCCGCGAACGGCTCGTCCATGAACAGCACCGCCGGGTCGGTCACGAAGGCGCGGGCGATGGCGCCGCGCTGCCGCATGCCGCCGGACAGCTGGTGCGGAAAATGCCGGCGGAACTTGCTGAGGCCGACCAGCTTCATGGCGCGCTCGACGCGGTCCTTGCATTCGTCCCGCTTCACGCCGCGGGTCGTGAGGCCGAAGGCGATGTTCTCTTCGACCGACATCCACGGGAACAAGCCGCTCTCCTGGAACACCATGGCGTTGGCGACCGTCCAGCCGGCGGCGTCGATGGTGAAGCTGCCGGTCGTCTGCTTCTCGAGACCGGCGAGAATCCGCAGCAGCGTGGATTTGCCGCAGCCGCTGGGCCCGACGATGCACAGGAATTCGCCGGCGGCAATCGACAGGTCGATGTCGACCAGCGCCGGGACCGTGCCGCGCGACCCTTCGAACACCTTTCCCAGTCTGGAAATCTCGATCCGCGCACCTTTTCGCGGCGGATTCATGGATGTCCGTGAGAACGGCCCCACCCCCACCCCAACCCTCGCCCCCAATCTTGAAAAGACTTGGCTCGGGGGAGGGTGAAAAAAAGAGGCCGTTCGACTCTTCCCGCCCCCCTTGCGGGGGAGGGATAGGGAGGGGGGCTGATCATCGAGGCAAAACTCGCCACTACGGTTCTTTGGCGTCGATGAGCACGAAGGCAATGCGGCACGTCTCTGTCCCCCGATTGATCCAGGCGTGATTGGTCCCCTGCTGGATGATGACATCGCCGACCTTCAGATGCACCTCGGAATCATCGAGCTTCATGTCGATCTCGCCCGCCATCACGATGGCGTAATCGAGGCTGTTGGTGCGGTGCATGAACGGATGGGTCGGCGGGCGGAATTTCGACGCGCCATGCCCGTCCCCGTGCCCGATCGTCCGGCTCATGTAGTCGGAGCCGAGACTCTCCACCTCTTTGCCGGCCGGCGGGAAATCGACGATGCGGAACACCGAGCCACCCGCCGGCGGCGCGATCCCGAGCTTCGTCAGCGCCTGGTCGGCGCTCCCGGTCATGTCGGCCGGCGCGGCGGCGC
>DASWFO010000218.1:0-5470 GCA_036394195.1 Alphaproteobacteria bacterium
CGCTGCTTGCGCCTGGGCTGTGCCCGGGTCTTGCGCTTCTCCGCCAAGGTCGACAGGTGGTCGTCGAAGCTGCGGGTCGCCACCTTGGCCATCAGGTCGAGGCCATCGAAGGCATCGCCGGCATAGGCCACGCGGCCGCAGCCATAGGCCTTGACGCAATCCTCCTCGACATAGGCCCGGGTCAGTGCCGCACCGCCCAGCAGCACCGGGAACTCGACGCCCTCGCGGGTCATCTGCTCCAGGTTCTCGCGCATGATCACCGTCGACTTCACCAGCAGGCCGGACATGCCGATGGCGTCGGCGTTGTTCTCGTTCGCCGCCGCCAGGATGTTGCCGATCGGCTGCTTGATGCCGAGGTTGATCACCTTGTAGCCGTTGTTGGTCAGGATGATGTCGACCAGGTTCTTGCCGATGTCGTGCACGTCGCCCTTCACCGTGGCGAGCACGATGGTGCCCTTCTGCTGGCCCTCGATGCGCTCCATGAACTTTTCCAGATGCGCCACCGCGGCCTTCATGGTCTCGGCCGACTGCAGCACGAACGGGAGCTGCATCTTGCCCGAGCCGAACAGGTCGCCGACCACCTTCATGCCGTCGAGCAGGTGGGTGTTGATGATGTCGAGCGGCTTGTAGCTCTTCATCGCCAGGTCCAGATCCTCGACCAGGCCGAGCTTGTCGCCGTCGACGATGCGGTTCTTCAGCCGCTCCTCGACCGCCTCGGCGCGCTTGCGGGTCGCCTTGGCCTCGGCGGCGCGGTCCTGGAACAGCGCAATGAACGCCTGGAGCGGATCGTAGCCTTCCCGTCGGCGGTCGAAGATCAAATCCTCGGCGGTCTGCACCTCTTCGGGCGCGATCTTGTGCAGCGGCATGATCTTGGAGTGGTGCAGGATGGCGCCGGTGAGGCCGCGCTTCAGCGCGTGGTCGAGCATCACCGAGTTCAGCACGTGGCGCGCCGGCGGGTTGAGGCCGAACGAGATGTTCGACAGCCCGAGGATGATCTGCACCTCGGGCAGGGCGGCGCGGATGCGCTCGATCCCCTCCAGGGTCCACAGGCCGAGCTTGCGGTCGTCCTCGTTGCCGGTGGCGATGGTGAAGGTCAAGGGATCGATCAGGAGATCGTGCGGCTTCAGGCCGTGCCGGGTGCAGGCGAAGTCGACCAGGCGACGGGCGACCGCCACCTTCTGGTCGACGGTCTTGGCCATGCCCTGCTCGTCGATGGTGAGCGCCACCACCGCGGCGCCGAAGCGCTTGGCCAGCTTCACGCGGGCCTCGGCCGGCTTCTCGCCGTCCTCGAAGTTGATCGAGTTCAGGATCGCCTTGCCGCCGTACAGCTTCAGCGCCGACTCAAGGACCGGCAATTCGGTGGAGTCGATCACCAGAGGTGCGGTGACCGAGCCGCGCATGCGCCCGATGACCTCGTTCATCTCCTTCACCTCGTCGCGGCCGACGAAGGCGGTGCAGACGTCGAGGGCGTGGCTGCCCTCCTTCACCTGCTCGCGGCCCATGGCGACGCAGCCCTCCCAGTCGCCGCGCTCCTGCAGCTCGCGCCATTTCCTGGAGCCGTTGGCGTTGCAGCGCTCGCCGATGGAGAGATAGGCGTTCTCCTGGCGCAAGGGCATCTGGTGGTAGAGCGAGGCGACCGAGGGCACCCACAGCGAGGTGCGCGCCTTGGGCTTGGGCCTGAGGCCGTCCGAGGCGTGCTTGCGCAGCATGGCGTCGAGGGCGGCGATATGGGCTTCGTCGGTGCCGCAGCAGCCGCCGATCAGGTTGATGCCGTCTTCCTGCATGAAGCGTTCGAGCCACCTGGCGAGGTCGTTGGGCGCCAGCGGATAATGGGTCTTGCCGTCGACCAGCTCGGGCAGGCCGGCGTTGGGCTGGATCGAGATCAGGCCCGGCCAGTTCTCGGCCAGCCACTTCACGTGCTCGGCCATCTCCTGCGGCCCGGTCGCGCAATTCAAACCCATCACCGGCACGTCGAGCGCGTCGATGACGGTGGCGGCGGCGGCGATGTCGGCGCCGACCAGCAACGTGCCGGTGGTCTCGACCGTGACCTGGACGATGATCGGAATGTCGTCGCTGCCGCCGGGCTTGCGGCCGGCCTCCAGTTTCGCGCGCTTCACCGCATTGACCGCGGCCTTGATCTGCAGCGGGTCCTGGCAGGTCTCGATCAGGATGCCGTCGACGGCGCCGTCGAGCAGGCCCTTGGCCTGGACCGCGAGCGCGTCTTCCAGGGTCTGGTAGTCGATATGGCCGAGCGACGGCAGCTTGGTGCCGGGGCCTATGGATCCAAGGACAAATCTGGGCCGATTGTCTTGCGGATGGGCCCGGCGGAACTCTTCGATGACGTCGCGCGCCAAGCCGGCGGCGGTCTTGTTGAGGTCGTAGGCGAGGTCCTGCAGGCCGAACTCGCCCAACGTGATCGGCGAGCCGCCGAAGGTGTTGGTCTGGATGACGTCGGCGCCGGCCGCGAGGTAGCCGCGATGCAGCTCGCGCACGAGGTCGGGCCGCGACTTGTTCAGGATCTCGGTGCAGTTCTCATGCCCGAGATAATCGCGCTCCACGTCGAGCGTGAGCGCCTGGACGCGGCTACCGGTGCCGCCGTCGCAGAGGAGGACGTGATCGCGAAGGGCGTCGAGAAGTTTAGACATGCTTCAAAGCCTAGAAGTGAACCACAGAGGCACAGAGATCACAGAGACAGGATGAAGAGTTTCACCGCAGAAGTCGCAGAGGAGAACGCGGAGAACGCAGAGTCTTTTCCGTCATCGCGAGAAGCGCAGCGACGACGCGATCCAGACTCCTGGATTGCTTCGCCCAAAGTCCTGCAAGGGGAGAAGCCCCTTGCAAACCCGGGCTCGCAATGACGAAGGACAATCATCATCTCTGTGCTCTCTGTGTCTCTGTGGTGAAATTTCTGGATGCCGGCTTTCGCCGGCATGACGAGAAAGAGGTCATGCGTTGGCGACTTTTTTCGCTTCCACCGGCTTCGGGCGGAGGCCGAGGATGTGGCAGATGGCGAAGGTCAGGTCGGCGCGGTTCAGGGTGTAGAAGTGGAATTCGGAGACGCCGTATTCCTGCAGGCGGCGGCACTGCTCGGCGGCGACGGTGGCGGCGACCAGCTTGCGGGTCTCGGGATCGTCGTCGAGGCCCTCGAACAGCTCGGCCATCCACGCCGGCACGCGGGTGCCGCAGGCGCCGCTGAACTTGACCACGGTCGCGAAGTTGGTCACCGGCAGGATGCCGGGGGTCACCGGGGCGGTGATGCCGGCGCGCGCGGCGCGGTCGCGAAAGCGCAGGAAGGTGTCGATGTCGAAGAAATACTGGGTGATGGCGCGGGTGGCGCCGGCATCCAGTTTCCGTTTCAGATTGTCGAGATCGAACTCGGCGTTGGGCGCGTCGGGATGGCACTCGGGATACGCCGCGCACGAGATCTCGAAATCGCCGATCTTCTTCAGGCCGGCGATGAGCTCGGCCGCGTAGGGATAGCCGCCGGGATGCGGCGCATACCTGGTGCCGGGGGCCGCGTCGCCGCGCAGCGCCACGATGTGGCGGATGCCGGACGCCCAGTAGTCGCGGGCGACCTGGTTGACCTCGTCCTGGGTGGCGCCGACGCAGGTCAGGTGCGCCGCCGCGTGCAGCGCCGTCTCGGCCTCGATGCGGCGCACGGTGGCGTGCGTGCGCTCGCGGGTCGAGCCGCCGGCGCCATAGGTCACCGACACGAAGCGCGGGCCCAGCGGCTCCAGCCGCTTCACCGCCTGCCAGAGCTGCTGCTCCATCGCCTCGGTCTTGGGCGGGAAGAACTCGAAGGAGACCCTTAACGCGGCAGCGTTCCTGGTTCCGCCGATGAGGCCGTTAGACATTGATCCCTCCTTCGCCGCGTGTTCTGGCCGCCCTCGCATGTGGCCGCCCCACCAACCCCACATGCTCGGGCGGGCGAACGCGCATCCGCGCGTTCGGGTGACTCACACCGAGGCCGGGTCCCGGTCGTTCCACTGCATGACGCGCGCGTTGGAACGCGCGCGCCTCTTCGATAACGAATGCACCCCCACCCCATCCCTCCCCCGTCAAGGGGGAGGGGGATTCTTTGTTGTTCCCTCCCCCCTTGCGGGGGAGGGTTAGGGTGGGGGGTTCGGAAAACATCGGCATCACTCCGCCGCGACCGTTTCTCGCGCGGATGACGCGACGGGGTGGGCCGGTTTGTCGGCGGACCAGATGCTGACGGTGAGCTGGCCGCCGGGCAGATGCGTGACCGGCAGCGGGCTGAGGCCGGCGTCGCGGATCCAGCCGGCGATCTCGGGATCGGCGAAGCCGAGGCGGCGATGGGCGTGCTCGCGGCGCAGATGGTCGAGCTCGTGCGGCGCGAAATCGGCGATCACCAGGCGGCCGCCGGGGCGCAGCACGCGCGCCGCCTCGCCGATCACCCGGCCGGGATCGTCGGCGAAGTGCAGCACCTGGTGGATGGTCACGGCGTCGAAGCTCGGGCCCGGCCACGGCAGCCGGTACATGTCGCCCTGGCGCACGCTGCAGTTCCGCAAGGTGGTGCGGGCGAGATTGGCGCGGGCCACGGACAGCATCTCGCGCGACAGGTCGATGCCGGTCGCGTTGGCGCCGCGGTCGCCGAACAGCTCGAGGATGCGGCCGGTGCCGGTGCCGATGTCGAGCAGCTCAAACGCCGGTCCCCGTGGGCGCTCGGCGGGCAGCAGCGCCAGCAGCGCCCGCTCGACCTCGCGCTCGTCGATGTGGAGCGAGCGGATCTCGTTCCAATGCGCGGCGTTGCGGCGGAAATATTCGGCGGCGGCCCCCGCGCGCTCCTCGCGCACGGCGAGGTAGCCCTGGAGATCGCGGGCCAGCACCGGGTCGTCGGTGGGCAGCATGTCGACCAGGCGGCGGGCGACGGCGGCGCCCTCGCCCCCCTCGCCGTGAACGTTCCGCGCCAGGCGGTAGAACACCCAGCTGCCCTCGGGCAGGCGCTCGAGCAGGCCGGCGTCGCAGAGCAGCTTCAGATGGCGCGACACCCGGGGCTGGCTCTGGCCGAGAATCCCGGTGAGCTCGCTGACCGTCATCTCGCCCTGGGCGAGCAGCGCCAGCAGCCGCAGGCGGGTGGGCTCGGCGCCGGCTTTCAGCCCCTCAAGAAGACCCGTCAAACCCATCGGCAGTCCTTATCTATCGCCAGCTATTGCCCAAAACGGCCGAACCGGCCAAATCATCCGCTGACATAAACATATCTTTATATCTGCGACCAGTTATTTTTCTGTGAAAATGGGCTGGCAGGGGGATGGACGCCGGGGATGGACCCTCGGGGTCGTGAAGCTGTCCTCGGGCCGGACACCCGGAGCCTGTCTTTGGGCCCGCCTTCGGCGGGACCCGAGGGACGGGACCCGGGGCCCCGCGTGACGAGCTGGGAGGCGGTGCCCCCGCCGCCTTCCGGCGAATCACGGATGGCGCGGAGGGAAGACGGAGGGGCGGGGACTTTTCC
>DASWFO010000219.1:0-6199 GCA_036394195.1 Alphaproteobacteria bacterium
GGCGCGGGCCACAACATCGACCTGGTCGTTTCGGTCGGCGGAGGAAGCGCGCACGACTGCGCCAAGATGGTCGCGCTCGTCGCCGCCAACGGCGGACGGGTGCACGACTACGAGGGGTCTGACCGCGCAGCGGGGAGAGGGATTCCGCTGATCGCCGTCAACACGACCTCGGGAACCGGCGCCGACGTGAGCCGGTTCGCGGTCATCACCGACACCGAGCGCAAGGTCAAGATGGTCATCGCGGACCGTCGCCTGATGCCGGTTCTCGCGCTCAACGATCCACTCACTACGCTCGCGATGCCCAAGCCCGTGACCATGGCCAGCGGCCTCGACGCCCTGACCCACTCGGTCGAGGCATATGTGTCGACGCTCGCTTCCGACCTCACTGACATGCTGGCGCTTCGCGGCGTGGAGCTCGCGGCCAAGCACCTTGTGCGCGCCGTGGAGACCGGCCAGGATGTCGAGGCGCGCGAGGGCATGATGCTGGCGGCGCTCTACGGAGGGCTCGCGATCAACTCCGCCCTCGTCGGCGCGACCCACGCGCTCGCGCACGCGCTCGGGGCGTTGCTTGACCTGCCACATGGCGTCTGCAACGGGATACTTCTCCCGCACGTTTGTGAGGCGAACCTGCCCGCCCGCAGGCAGCGCTACGACCGTCTCGCCGCCGTGATGGGCTCGCCCGATGGCCGCCGCCTGCCCCGCCTGGTGCGAGTGCTCGGAGACCGCGTGGGCCTGCCGCGAGGCCTGGCAGCGCTCGGCGTGGCGAAGTCGCACATTCCTGCCCTGACCGAGCGTGCCCTCGCTGACATGACGATGGCGACCAACCCGCGGCCCCTCAACGCCGCCGACGTCACATCGATCTACGAGAGAGCCCTGTGAATGAGGCCCTGGGACTGCTCGAGGTGTATGGGCTCGCCAACGCAGTCGCCGTGGCCGACGCGATGGCGAAGGCCGCTCCGGTCGGCCTGTCACGGCGCCTTGACATCGGTGATGGGCTCGTGACGGTGGTTTCGACAGGAGGCGTCAGCGCCGTGCAGGAGGCGGTCGCCGCCGGCCGCCGCACTGCGGAGAGTCAAAACGCGTTTCGCGCCGCCACGGTTCTCGGAAGGCCGGCGCCAGGCGTAGCCGATCTTTTCTTCCCGCCCGGAAAAGGTGATGCGGCACCCCCGGGCGGCGTCCAACCGCGAGTTGCCGTCAACCCAAGTCGAGCCCGGCGCGTAAGGCCGGCTCGACCCAAAACCTAGGAGGAACGCAGGTGGCAGAGAACAGGAACTCCGGAACGGCGCTCGGATTGATCGAGACGAGAGGGCTCGTGGCGGCGGTGGAAGCGGCCGACGCCATGGTCAAGGCGGCCCAGGTCACCCTGGTATCCCGCCAGCTGGTCGGCGACGGCCTGGTGACCGTGATCATCAAGGGCGAGGTCGGTGCTGTGAAGACTGCAGTGGAAGCCGGCGGCGCAGCGGCGCAGCGGGTCGGCGAGCTCGTCTCCCAGCATGTGATCGCGCGCCCGGACAACGCCGTCGAGAGCGTGATGGTCGCGTCGTAAGAGAGTTCGTGAGGTTCAGGTCGTGACAACCGCGTCCGATGGAGCGCGCCTGCGAGCGTTGGTGCACATCGACCGGATGGGCAAACAGTACGCGGCGTACTGGGCCCTGATGGCGCAGGGCAGCCTGCCCATGCCGGACATGTCCCAGCTCCTCGTCGAGGTGACGCCGAGCAGTCTCGTATTTCCGATCGCCGACGCCGCCTTCAAGGCGTGCGCCGTCCAGTCGGCGGGCACACTCGTGGAGCGCGACTTCGGTCTGGTCGAGCTGCATGCGCAGCGCACGGACACTGTGCTCGAAGCCAGGGACGCGGTTCTTCGTTCGCTTGGTTTGTCCGTCGGTGACAGGCTCGTGCCAGAGCTGGTGTCGTCGCAGCGCATCAGCGCCCTGAACGCGTACCACAGTCATCTCTTCAACAAGGTCCGGCGTGGCGCCTGGACGCTGCCAGGCGACACCCTATACGTGGCCGAGGTCGCCCCGGCCGCATACGTCTATCTGATTGCAAACGAAATCGAGAAGGCGACCGGGATGGAGCTGGTGCGCGTCGCCGGCACCGGACTGTTCGGTCGCTTGCTCGTAGCCGGAACCGATGCACAGGCCGAGCTCGCCGAGCAGGTCACCCAACAGGTGATCCGCCAGGTGGCCGCGGACGCGCCGGTCCCGAAGGGAGTGAACTGACTTGCAGCTGGCACGCGTGGTTGGAAGCGCGGTCGCCTCGATGAAAGAGGCGACCATGACGGGAACCAAGCTCTTACTGGTCGAGGAAGTGGGACGGGACGCGCAACCGGGTCCCGGCGCGCCGTATGTCGCCGTCGACCTGGTCGGCGCCGGCGAAGGCGAGCTCGTCCTGGTGGCTCACGGAACGCCTGCCGCGCGTGCGGTGAGCGCCCAGGCCATCGCGGTTGACGCGGCAATAGTCGGAATCGTCGACGCCCTCCGCCGCGAGGGCAAGACGATCTACCAAAAGGATTAGAGAATTTGGCATCCGGGGTCGAGCTGCGCGCATTTGGCCAGGTATCGCGAATGCAGCCGCGGTACGCGGCATACGAAGCGACCGTGGCCGACGGTGACATTCCGCTCGTCGGTATGGCGCAGCTCTTCGTCGAGGTCGCTCCGGGCAACGAGGTGTACCGGGTCGCCGACGCTGCGTTGAAGGCGACTTCCGTGCGCCCAGGCTCACAGGTCGTCGAGCGTGAGTTCGGGCTGCTTGCCCTGCACGCGGATGACCCGGAGGTGGTGGCTGAAGCGGGGCGGGTCATCCTCGACCGGCTGAAACTTGTCACCGCCGACCGCCTCCGTCCGTCGATCGTGTCAGAGGAGGTGATCACCAACATCACCCCTTTTCAGGCCCAGCTCATCAACCGCATGAGGCGAGGGTCGCTGCTCGTGCCGGGGCAGACGCTCCTGGTCGTCGAGGTCACACCGGCCGCCTACATTCTTCTCGCCGCGAACGAAGCGGAGCGGTCGGCGCAGATCGACATCATCGACATCCGGCCGATCGGCCGGTTCGGTCGGCTGTACATCTCGGGTGACGAGTCGAATGTCCGGGAGGCGCAGGAAGGTGTGCGCCGCGGCCTGGCGGGCATCGCGGGCAGGGAGAGCCGCTGATGCCCGGCACCGTCTGGATTCGCGTCAGCTCGCGCGCCGAGCTGGAAGCCCTGCGGCGACGCCGCGTCGGCGACGTCTACGTCATCCCCAACGGACGGACCCAGATCTACGGCCGCCCAGGCGACACGCTCTGCGTCGAGCTCAGCGAAGCGGACGTTGCAATCAACCCACGCCGCGTTGTGGCCGCCCTCCCGATACGAGCTGGGATCCTGGTTCCCGCCTCTGCGGCCGGGTTGGCGGTGCTTTCCGAAGCCAAGGCGCGGGCGCGGAGCCCGCTGGCGGTACGGATCGACAGCAATGACGACCTGGCCGCGGCCGCCACGGCCGGCGCCGATTATGCCGTCGCCGTGGACGCAAGCCGGATGCTGGCCGCCGGGCGCGGACAGACCGTGCTCGTCGAGCTCATGGCGTTCAGCTCCGCCGTCAACGGTGCCGGACGAACCGAAGCTGGGGCAGGGACGAGCCCGGCTGCTGCCGGCACGATCGGCGCCGCACTCGAGCAAGCGGTACGTGCGGCCGGCCGACGGGAGTCGGTGGTTCACGTCGGCGCTGGGACCCGCCAGACGTACTCCTCATTAAAGGACGAGGTTCAGAAGATTGCGCGTGCCCTGCTTGCAAGCGGGGTTGGCCGCGGCGACCGCGTCGCCGTGCTGGCGGGCAACGTGGCGCAGTGGCCGTCCATCCAGCTGGCCGCGGGCGTGATCGGAGCGATCCTCGTCCCCATCAATCCGAGCTATCGGGCGGATGAGATCGCGCACCTCCTGCGCCATTCCGGTTCTTCAATCTTGCTCGCGGCCCCCGGCGAGCGTCATCGCGACGACCTTGCGACCGTTCTCAGTGGTCCGGACTCCGCACGCGTGGCGGTCGCGATCGGCGACGACTTCTCGCTGCCGAAGCTGGGTGGCTGGCAGGAGTGGCTCAAAGCCGGAAGCGTCATCGATGACGACCGGCTGAAGCGCTCCGCCTCACTGGTCCAGTCGACCGACGTCGCCTCCATCCTCTACACGTCTGGCACCACCGGCAGCGCGAAGGGGGCGATGCTCACACATCGCGGCATGCTGCAGAACGCGACCGCCGTCGGCGCGGCCATCAAGCTGCGTCCTGGCGACCGCCTATGCCTTCCGGTGCCGCTGCACCATTGCTTCGGCTGCGTGATGGGCACGCTTGGAGCGCTGGTTTACCACGCCACGCTGGTGATGCCGAGCGAGCGCTTCGACGCCGACTCCGTGCTGCGGGCGATCGCCTCCGAGCGGTGCACCGTCCTTTACGGAGTGCCGACCATGTTCCACGCCGAGATCGAGCGCCAGTCGAAGGTCGGTGCTGACCTCACCACGCTGCGCACCGGCATCATCGCCGGAGCCCCCGTCGATCCTGAGCTTGCCCGCACCGCGGCGCGTGAGCTGCACATCCCCGCGCTGACCGTGGCTTATGGCCTGACTGAGGCTTCGCCGGTTGTCACGCAGTCGACGGTCGATGACCCCGAGGAGCTCAGGCTCGGCACGGTCGGCAGGCCGATCGCCGGCGCGACCGTGAAGGCGATCGACCCCGACAGCGGCCGCACTCGACCCGCCGGCACGCTCGGGGAGCTCTGCACTCGCGGCCCGATGGTGATGCAAGGCTACTGGGGCATGCCAGAGGAGACCAAGGCGGCGATTGACGCCGGGGGTTGGCTGCACACCGGCGACCTGGCTGAACGCGACGCCCATGGTTACTGGCGGATCGAAGGGCGGATCAAAGACATGATCATCCGCGGCGGCGAGAACATCTATCCCGCGGAGCTCGAATCGATCGCCCGCCGTCACCCCGCGATCGCCGACGCCGCGGTCATCGGCACCCCGTCCGACTACTACGGCGAGGAGGTCTTTGCCTGGGTACGCGCCGTCCCCGGAGCCTCGATCAGCGCCGAAGAGGTGCGCCGCCACTTCGCGGAGCACCTTGCCGCGTACAAGGTGCCGAAGGCGGTCGGCTTCCTCGATCAGTTCCCGATGACCGAATCGGGCAAGGTGCTGAAGACAAAGCTGCGCGAGATGGCCGCCGGCGGCGCTCCGGCGCAGGGCTCTCGACCGGAGTCGCCCCCGTCAGCGGACGCCATCGGCCTCCCCTGGCTCGAGGCGAAGGGTGACCCCCAGGCCGCACGCACCGCTCTCGCAGCGTCTGCGCCCCGACCAGGCTGGAACCGACCCGATCAACCCACCTGGGGCGCGATGGGCGCTCCGCCGACCACGACGGAAAAGGAGAAACCAATGCCCACCACCACCGGCAACGGCCGCAAACGCGGCAAGCGAATCAAGGCCTGGGGCATCGGCACCAACGTCAGGGAGCAGATCGAAGCCACTGGCGAGAAGCCGATCATGTACCAGGCGCTCGGGACGCCCGTGCGCTCCGAGCACCCGTTCAACCTGTACAACGACATCCGCAGCCAGCCGGACGCTCTCAGCGGAACGTTCGAGACCGCGCACGAGGGTGTCGAGATCGCGCGTCGCCTGCAGGAGAGGCGGCCGGAGGCGGTCATCGGGCTTGGTTCAGGGACGTCGCAATACGTGGCCCAGGTCGCCAATGCCGCCTTTGCACGCTTTGCGGGCCTCCCCGGCTGGGACTTCGACTCGCTGGCCTTCCTGCGCTATCCGCCACCGCTGGATTTCCCGAAGATCGCCGCGATCGCGTACTCGGGCAGCGGGAGCACGGTCGACACGGTGGCCGCGGCCAAGGCCTCGCGCGAGCAGGGCGCATACACCGTCGCCTTCACGTCGGTGGACGGCAGCCCGGTCGTGCAGGCGACCGATGCCAGGATCCTCACCGCGGGTGGCTTCGACACGGGCGGGTCGGACACGTTCCATTACACCGCGCGCGTGGCCGCCGCGATCAACCTCGCGCTGGAGCTGGGAAAGCTGCGCAGGAACGGACAGCACGACTACACGGAGCTGCAGCGCCAGCTGCTGGACACGCCGCGGATGATGGCGGAGCGGCTCGACTCCATCGACGCACGCTGCAAGACGATCGCCGAGAGATACAAGGATGTACGCGGCATCCTGGTGGTCGGGGCGGGC
>DASWFO010000220.1:0-28005 GCA_036394195.1 Alphaproteobacteria bacterium
CGACGACGTCTGGCGCATGCCGCACACCATCCCGCCGAGAGCCAGGCCGCCCGCATCGACGCAGGCCCGCGTGCTCCCGCCAACGCCCTACGATAGGGCGAAGTCTCAATCCCCGGCTCGTGACAAAAACCGGATGGGCTGGGACAAAAGTGCTCCGCGCTGCAGTCCCGGTCAGACCGCGACAACCGGCGGCGTGGTCAGGAATGCCTGCATCACATGCCAAAACTGCTGGCGATTGATCCCGAACACCAGCGAATGGGCCAGCCCGGGCAGGATGGCGTATTGCCGGTCGGCATTCGGCAACTGGCGGTAGAAGTCCCACAGGTCCTCTTCTGTCGCGATGCCGTCATGCTCACCACGGACGACCAGCGCCGGTGCCTTGACCTTGCGTGGATCGACGACCGGCAGGTTGGCGGTCATATCGAGGTAAGTGCCGGTCGGGATCGTGTCGCCGTATTTCAGCTCCGCATCGGCCAACACCTCGCCGACCGCTGGATCGGAGGTGCCGGGCTTGTCGCGGGTGAAGATGCTGCGGATCATCTCGCGGTCGCGCGGCCGGCGGTTATGGGTCCGATAGAACTCGACCTGCTCGGCCCGCTTGCTCAATGTCGGCGATCCTTTGCCGGTATAGGTCAGGGCGCCCAGGGCGAGACGGCCGACATTGTCCGGACGAGCACTCGCGAAGGCCGCGGCGCGCAGCGCGCCCGATGACTCGCCGAACAGATGGACGCGCGATTGCCCGGTCTCACGCTGCACGACCTCCATCGCTGCCTTCAGGTCCTCCACACCGCTGGCCACGTCGGAGTTGCCGTCCGTGCGGGATGACCGTCCGTAGCCCTCGTGGTCCATCGTCCATACGTCGAACCCATAACGGGCAAACACGTTCATCAGCGAATAGTCGCCGCGCCCGGGCGGCGTGATGTCGAAGGTGAGCGACGATAGTGACGAGCCGTGCACCAGGAACAAGAGTGGCCGCGGCGCTTCGCCCGCCGCGGGGCCACCCAGCCGTTTGCGGAACATGTACAGCGAGACATCGCCCTTCTTGGCCCAATATTCGTGGCTCCAGATATCGGCGCCGGCGCCCCCCGGCGCCGCTGCAGACTGACCCTCGGCCCGAGCCGCTTGCCACGGAGCAGCCGTGGCGACGATCGCGCCGAGGCCGACCTGCCTCATCAATGTGCGCCGCGAGGTTGGGCGAGCGGGTGAAAACATGGCGTACTCCTGTCGGGATTTCCCCGGCGATCCGGGGCTTCTGGCGAGCCGGTCGGTCACGGATTAGTATTTACCGGAAGACCGCCCCAATGGCCATTAGCCGAGGCGGCGATATTAAGGGGAGGAACCGATGGCCCGCCGAACGATATGGCTGATTGGCACGCTGTGGCTGGCCGCCTGGCCGCTCGTCGCGCCCGCGCAAATGTTCCCGAACCGACCGATCCGCGTCATCGTCCCCTACCCGGCCGGCGGCGCCGTGGACATCGTGGCCCGCACGCTCGGCCACAAGATCTCCGATGACTGGAAACAGCAGGTCGTCATCGACAACCGGCCCGGCTCGGGCGGCGTCATTGCCACCGAGATCCTCGCCAAGGCACCGGCCGACGGCTACACGTTGATCATGGTCGCGACCGGGCATGCGCTCAATCCGAGCATGTACGCGAAGCTGCCCTACGACACATTCAAGGACTTCACCGCCATCACCGAGATCGCCGAATCTCCGAACATCCTGCTGGTGAACAATCAGCTGCCGGTCAAGACCGTCGGCGATCTCATCGCGCTGGCCAAGTCGAAGCCGAATCAATTGACTTATGGCATGGCCGGCAACGGCACCTCGCCGCACCTCGCGGGCGAGCTCCTGAAATACATGGCGAAGATCGATATCGTCGCCGTCCCCTACAAGGGCGGAGCACCGGTGTTGAACGATCTGATCGCCGGCCAGATCCCGATGTCGTTCAACAACATTCCGGAATCGATCGAACACATCCGCGCCGGCTCGATCCGCGCCGTGGCCGTGACGACGGCAGCGCGATCTCCCGTGCTGCCGGGTGTGCCGACCATCGCGGAATCCGGAATGCCCGGATACGACACTGGCGTGTGGTGGGGCGTGCTCGGGCCAGCCGGCCTGCCGAAGGATATCGTGGCGGCACTTCACAACGAGTTCGTCGCCGCCCTGCACAGCGCGGCGGTGAAGCAGCATTTCACCCAGCTGGGCGCTGTTCCGATCGGCAGCTCGCCCGCCGAATTCGACGCCACCATTCGCGCCGAGGCCGCGAAATGGGATCCGATCATCCGCGCAGCCGGCATCCGCATCGAATGACCGGCATGATTCCCGTTTGCAAGGCGCCGGCCGAGCCACGGCCACCCAAGATACCGACACCGGTGAACGCGTGCGACACGCACGCCCACGTCTTCGGTCCGGCGCAGGCCTTCCCCTATGCGCCCGACCGCAGCTACACGCCGCCCGATGCACCTCTCGACAAGTATCTCGCGATGCTGGACACGCTCGGCTTCGCCCGGGGCGTGCTGGTGCAGGGCAGCGCCCACGGTCGCGACAATTCGGCGACGCTGGATGCGCTGGCCACGCATCCAAATCGCCTGCGCGGCGTCGCCGTCGCGGACGCGACCGTCACGCCCGAGGAGATGCGCCGGCTGGACCGGCTCGGCGTCCGAGGCTTGCGGTTCAACCACTTCTTTCGCGACGGCAAGTTGCATTATGGCGGCGGCGTGACGCTCTCCGACGCGTCGGAGATGGTCGGCCGGATGGCCAATCTCGGCTGGCACGTGCAGCTGTGGATCGATGTCAAAGACTTGCCGGCTATCGTCGGGGCAGTGAATTCCTGGCCCGTGCCGGTGGTGATCGATCACATGGGCCGGACCGATGCCCGCGCGGCAATCGAGGCCCCCGGTTTCCAGGCGCTGTTGCGGTTGCTCGGCGAGGGCGGCTGCTGGGTGAAGCTGTCGGGCGCCCATCGCCTGAGCGATGCGTGGCCGGATTATGCGCCGGCGCGCCCGTTCCATCAGGCACTGGTGCGGACCAACCCCGACCGCCTGGTCTGGGGAAGCGACTGGCCGCATCCGCGCATGGAGGCGGAAATGCCGAACGCCGGCCAGCTGCTCGACCTTTTCAACGACTGGACCGACAGCCCCGAGTTGCGCCGCAAGATCCTGGTCGACAACCCGGCGCGGCTTTACCGGTTTTAACCTGGGAGGACCTCATGGCCGTTGCGCGCATCAACGGGATCGACATCTATTACGAGGACAGCGGCGGGACTGGACCGGCCCTCTTGTTCAGCCACGGCTTTCTCATGGACCGCGAGATGTTCGCGCCGCAGATCGAGGCCCTCCATGAGCATTACCGCTGCATTGCCTGGGACGAGCGCGGCTTCGGCCGCACCGGTCCGGTCGATCAACCCTTCTCGTATTGGGATTCGGCGCGCGACGCTCTCGGCCTGCTGGCGCATCTCAACGTTCCGTCGGCGACGTTCATCGGTATGTCGCAAGGCGGCTTCCTGGCGATGCGCGCCGCTCTGCTCGAACCGGCGCGCGTCAAGGCCCTGGTCCTGATCTCGACGCGGTCCGGGCTGGATGCACCGGAGATCGTCGGCAATTTTCGCCAGCTCCGCGCGGAGTGGCTTGCCAACGGCTGTACCAACGTCAAGCAGATGCTGGGCGAACTGCTGATCGGCAAGGAGCGCGCAGCACCGGAGCCATGGTTCGCCAAATGGGAGAGAATGACCAAGCAGAGCCTCGCCTACCCGATCGACGCGCTGGCCGGCCGCGACGACCTCACGCCGCGGATCAACGAATTGCGCTGCCCGGCGATCGTGTTCCACGGCGAGGCCGATATCGCCATCGACATCGCGCACGGTGCAGCCTTGGCGAAGGCATTGCCCAACTGCAAGGCCTTCGTCCGCATCCCCGGCGCCGGACACACGCCTAACCTCACACACCCGGACATCGTTAATCCGCCGCTGATCGATTTTCTCGCGAAATGGGCGTAAGCCTCCGGCACACCAAAAGGAGACACCGATGCAATCCGATCCGTCACGCCGCGCGCGCGGGGCCACGAAATTTGCCGAGATCATGGGCCATTCGGCGGAGCAGTTGGAGCGCAATTTCGCCGACCTGGCGCCCGATCTCGCCACCTTCGTGCTCGAGACTGTCTTCGGTGACATCTACCAGGACCCGGTGCTCGATACCCGCACGCGGATGATCGCGAATGTCGCCGCTCTGGCCGCGCTCGGCACGGCGGCTCCGCAGTTGCGCAATTATCTGAATGCCGCTCTGCGCTCGGGCGTCAGCCGCCAGGAGCTGGTCGCGATCATGGTGCAGCTGGCGGCGTTCGCCGGACTTCCGGCGGCACTCAACGGCGTGGCAGCCTGCCGCGAGGTGTTTACGGCCGCCGACGGGGCGAAGGCGAAGATTTAATCGCTTTCAGGCTCCAACCAACCATTTGATTTGACTGCGATTCGGCTGGGGCCAAAATATGCCTTGACGGTTGGTATTTTGTATACCAAATTGTGTATGCCAAAAGGTGGTAGGCTGGCCGCCCTGGAAATTGGAGGAGGAAACGCAATGACCACGGTTTCCGACATTCTTCGCCGCAAGGACACGCGCATCATCACGGTCCGCCTGCGCGAGACCGCCGCCACCGCCGCCATGATCATGAAGCGAGAGAAAATCGGCGCGCTGGTGGTGAAGGACGTGTGCCGCAGCGAGGGCAGCAACGTCACCGTCGGCGTGTTGTCCGAGCGCGACCTGGCTCAGGCGGTCGCCAAATATGGCGCCGCGGCGATGAACAAGCCGGTCGCCGAGTTGCTCCCTTCTGCGTTCGTGAGCTGCAGCGAGCACGATTCGATCGAAGCCGTCATGCGGCTGATGCTCGAACGCGAGTTGCGCGTGGTGCCCGTGATGCAGGAGCACGCGCTCATCGGCGTTGTCACAATGCGCGACCTGATTCCGTTCCTGCTGCCGAACGCCAAGATCGGGTCGCCGGCAATGGCCCAGCCGACCGCGCGCGCGTAGCGCGATCGATCACTCGGGTCGATGCGGCACTCACGCCGCCAACGGTGGATGGGCGGCGCTGCAAAAATCCGCGAGAGCCACGGCAAGGTGGCGAGTGGCGGGGCTGGCCTCCGGCGCCGCGACCAACGCCACTTCGGTATTGGTGATCGGGGGAAATCCGTCCTCCGGGCCCAGCACGCGATGTGCCGGAAGAATCGCGACCTCGGGCAGGATGCCGATGCCCAGGCCGGCCGAGACAGCGGCCTGGATGCCGAGGAGATTGGGGCTCGTGTAGGCGATGTGCCAGGCGCGTTTCCGCGCCTCGAGCGCATGGATCGCATTGCCGCGATATATGCACCCCTGCTCAAACACTGCGAGCGGTAACGGATCGCGGTGCAGATCAACGGGCTGGCGGCGGCTGGTGATCCAGCGCAGCCGCTCCGGCCAGGCCGCTATGCCGCCGGTCTCTCCGATGTCGCGTTTGAACAGTGCCAGGTCGAGCTCGCCGCGCTCGAGCCGGCGACGCAGAGTGACGCTTATGGCGCAGCGCACGTGGAGCCGCAGCCCCGGACGGGAGCGGGCGAAGCCCGACAGCATCTCGGAGAGACGATAGGCGGCAAAATCCTCCGACACACCAAGCCGGATCACGCCGTCCCCGGTCGGGCGTGCCACAGCCTCGCGCGCCTCGTCGGCGAGGGCGAGAATCCGCCGCGCATAGGACAGCATCCGCTCGCCTTCTTCGGTCGCCGTGACCCGCTTGCCGTTCCGACGCAACAGCGTGCGGCCGAACGTCTCCTCCAGACGACGGATTTGCTGGCTCACCGTCGACTGGGTGCGGTGAACGCGCTCGCCGGCACGGGTAAAGCTCCCTGCATCGACAACCGAAACGAAACTGCGGAGCAAGTCGAGGTCAAGCATAGGCCACCAATTCAAAAATCAACTGGAACCCATTTTAACATTTAATTTCCAAATACGCGGCGACGCGCCCACATACGCCCTCGTCGATTTAAGGGAGACCCTCATGCATCTCGCGCTCGCTTCGTCCGCGGCGCCGTCAATCGCCGATTGTGGCAGTTCCAGGGCACGCCGCCGGCCCGTATGAGAGGCAAGGTCGTCGTCGCTCCTGACGTCGCTGATTCTGACACGGGTCCGCCACTCGGCGGATATCACCAGATCGTGAGCAAGGACATCAGCCGGTCGGGGCAGATTCTCGTCGTGGATGACGATCCGGCCATGAGCCAGATGGTCGTCAACTATCTCGAGGATCACCACATGCGCGCCGTGGGTGCGAGCGGGCGCCAGGACATGACAAGCCATTTCGCCAACGGCGAACCCAGCCTCATGATCCTCGATCTGCGTCTCGGTCAGGACAACGGGCTCGACCTGCTGCGCGACATCCGGTCACGCTCGGATGTGCCTGTGATCATCATCACCGGTGATCGGCGCGACGAGACCGACCGGGTGATCGGGCTCGAGCTCGGCGCCGACGACTACATCACAAAGCCGTTCGGACTTCGCGAACTCCTGGCGCGCGTGCGGGCCGTGCTGCGGCGCCGAGACGCCAGGCGCCTGGCACCGCCGACCGACCCCTCGCACGACGGCTGCCGCTTCGGCAGCTGGCGGCTCGATCGGCGCAGCCGCCGCCTGACCAAGGGCGATGGCGCCCCGGTCGCGCTCACGAAGGGCGAATATGCCCTGCTGATCGCATTCCTCGACGCGCCGCAACGCCCACTGACCCGCGAGCACCTGCTGCAGGCGACCCGCGTTCACGAGGATGTGTTCGACCGCAGCATCGACGTGCAGATCCTGAGGCTACGACGCAAGCTCGAGGCCGACCCCAGCGCGCCAAGCATCATCCAGACGGAGCGTGGCATCGGTTATGTGTTCGCCCTGCCGGTCGAGGAGCTTTGATCAGGCTTAGCAGTGGTTGCCGATGTAACGCATTCATCCCGGCATGAAATCGATTTGTAATACGGGTCGTCCAGCTTCAACTCCGGTAATCGCGACCAGGTCTGAACATGATCACGAGATTTTCGGTGCGGAGAACGGACGATCTACGAACCGCCGGGCCGCATGCCCATTGGCGTATGGTCGATGAGAGGCGACGGGAAGCTCTCGAGCCCCGGCTCGAAGACCTTCTCAACGATCCGATCATCGGTCTTCTCATAGACAGCGACGGACTCAATCGCGCCGATCTGGAGCAGATCATCGATGACGCCCGCCGGCGCCTGGCATGGCAGCGAACAGCCGGCGGCACGGCCTGAAGCACGGCCAGAACCTGCCTGGTAACATGCGGGAATTCCGCTTATGCGCCGCGCTGCTGCGTTTCTGCTCCCGCCCACTCATGGCCGACCGGGCCGGGCCGGCATCCCATCGTCGACACGCGTGGATCGGCCTGGCCCTGATGATTTTCGCGAACGGAGCACCCGCACAAGAGTCCAGCCTTCGAACTTCAGACGTCGATATTCCCTCCGGCCAAGAGCCGATCATGCCAATCCCGCGGCCCGCTGCCGCGGACCCGCTAAAGCTCGCGCTTGGAGAGCGCCTCTTTGAGGATCCCCGCCTGTCCGGCGACGGCACACGCGCCTGCTCATCATGCCACGATACGCGCACCAACGGGGCGGACGGCCGGCGTCTCGGCAAAGCGTCGGACGGATCGGACCTCCCTTTCAACACCAGCACCGTCTTCAACGCCGCGCTCAGCTTTCGATTCAGCTGGACCGGAGGATTTCGCACGCTCGAGGCGCAGGCCGAGGCTTCATTGGAAAATCCGATGGTCATGGGAGCGCGCGTCGACGAGGCCGTGGGACGGCTCAGCGCCGACGCCGACATCGCGCGCCGGTTTCGCGCCGTCTACGGGCATGAGCCGGACCGGGCGGCGATCCTGGACGCGATCGCGGCTTATGAACGTTCGCTTCTGACTCCGGAGAGCCGGTTCGACCGCTGGCTCGGCGGCGATGCGACGGCGCTCTCGGCGGACGAGCGGACGGGTTACCAGCTCTTCAAGTCGCTCGGCTGTATTGCCTGCCATCAGGGTGTCAACGTCGGCGGCAATCTGTTCGAACGGCACGGCATCTTCCATTCGCTTGCCTCGCCGGAGCCCAAGATCTTGCGCGTGCCGAGCCTGCGCAACGTGGCGACGACACCACCCTACTTCCATGATGGAAGTACCGCGACCCTCAGCGACGCCATCCGGAAGATGGGGGTCGCCCAGCTCGATCGGACGCTCTCGGATCCGCAGGTCACGGCGATCGCGGCCTTCTTGAACAGCCTGAGCGGGACCTATCAGGGCCGTCCCGTCGGCCCGGCGGCGCGATGAGACTGACGCCGGGCATAGCGGCCGTGCCGCTTCTTCTGGTGTTGCTCACGTGGCTTTCGCTGCGTGCCGTCGACACGGATGCCGAACGATACGATCGCGCTTTGGAAGCCCTCGACTATTTTGCGATCGTGGAGAATGCGCTGCATCGGGATGTCCTCACCGCGCGGAGCGGCATGTTACGTCATTATGATTCATTGGTGCGAGAGGTGGGACTGCTGAACGATGCCGTCGATCGACTGCGCGCGACGGCCGCGACCGACGCAGAAACGACCGCAGCTATCGATCGGCTGGCCGCATCCGTGGGACGTGAGGAGGAGCTGGTCGAACAGTTCAAAAGCAATAATGCGCTGCTGCAGAATTCCCTCGCTTATTTCGGACTGTTCAGCGGGCGTCTGGGCGCACCCAGTGGAAACGAACCTCAGGCACCGGCAGTCAGCGCTCTCGCGGCGGCTATGCTGCGCCTGACGCTTGACACGTCGGCAGCGGTCATTCGCGAGGTGGACAGCCGGTTGAATGAGGTCGCGTGGGTTTCGCCAAAGACGGAAGACCTCAACCCGACTCATGCTTTATTGGCGCACGGAAGACTGCTCCGGGATCTGCTGCCGAGGACCGATGACGTCGTGAAATCGCTGTTCGCCGTGCCGAGCGGGCCACAACAGAACGTCATCCGCACCATGGTTCTGTCGCGCCAGAGTGCCTCGCGGGAGGCAGCGCGGCGTTTTCGGTTTCTCCTGTACGCGACGTCGGTCCTTCTGGTCGCGGTTTTGGTCCAGCTCGGGCTGCGCCTGCGGACCCGGGCACTTGCCCTGCAGCACCGCGCGGCCTTTGAGCACCTGATCGCCGGCATCTCCACCGGGTTCATCAATGCCCGGCCCCACGAGATCGGAATCGGGATCGAGGGGGCGTTGGCTGAACTCGCTGAGCGCGTCGGCGCGGACCGGGCATATGTGGTGCTGGCACGTACTCCGATCCGTATGCACGCCTGGTGTCGGGATGGGCTTCCTTTTCCGCCGGGTTGGCCGGCTCAGGTTCCCGCACTCGTGGCGCAGTTCCGACCCTCCGACGACGGGATCGTCCACGTCCGATCCGTCGACGCCCTGCCCTCCGGGCCGGGCAGCCGCGCGCTCGTCGAAGCCGGCCTGCGCAGCTGGACATGCGTCACGAGAACCGACGAGGACGGGGTCAGCTGGGTCCTCGGCTTCGACGTGCTGCGGCAGCGCGATCTCAAACACGATGACGACCTCGGCCTGTTGCGCTTGGCCTTCAACGCGATCACCAATGCCATTCGCCGCGAAGTGCTCGAACGGGAACGCACATGCCTGGAGAGGAGGCTGGAGCAGGCCCGGCGCATGGAAACCGTGGGCACCCTGGCCAGCGGCGTCGCGCATAACTTCAACAACATCATCGGCGCTATCTTGGGGCATGTGGAAATGGCCGACGAGCAAGTCGCGTCCGAGAGCCGCATGGCCCGCAACCACGATGCCATCCGTCGGGCCGGAGAGCGGGCGCGCGATCTTGTCGACCAGATTCTCACCTATAGTCGACATCGCGACGTACGTCGGCGGGCCGTCAGCGTACAGGCCTTGATATCCGAAGCGGCCACCCTGCTTCTCGCCTCGCTTCCATCTACGATCGAGCTCGTCATCCGCGATGCAACGCAACCGGCCACGGTCTCCGGCCAGCATGCCCAATTGCAGCAGGTCATCGTCAATCTCTGCAACAATGCCGCCCAGGCGATGGACGGATCCGGGCGGGTCGAAATCGAGACTGAAATACACGAGATCGCGTCCTCGCGATCGCTGACCCATGGGCGGATCGCACCCGGCCGCTATCTGCGCATTGCGGTCAGCGATACCGGACGCGGCATGACCGAGGCGACGCTCGACCGCATCTTCGAGCCGTTCTTCACGACCCGCGCCGCCGGCTACGGCCTGGGTCTCGCGACGGTCCGCGAGATCGTGCGCGAGCATGCCGGAGCGATGCACGTGGTGAGCACACCCGGGGTGGGTAGCTGTTTTGAGGTCTGGCTGCCCAGCATTCCTCCATCAGAGACAGCGACACGCGAGGACGACTCGACGCTGCGGCTCGGGCGTGGCGAGACATTGCTCGTTGTCGATGACGACCGTCAGCGATTGCTCGCGATTGAGGATATGCTCGCAGCACTGGGATACGAGCCCGTCGGGTTCTCGCGGGCAGCCGATGCGCTCGCGGCATGCCGCGCGACGCCGGAGCGGTTCGACGCGCTGGTGGTCGGCCGCCCCTTTCGGGGCCTCGCGGCGGCGCTGCGCGACGTCGCGCCGCGCCTGCCGATCGTCCTCACGACAGCATCGGCAGAAGAGATCGGCACCGACGCCCTTGCCGCCATGGGCATCTCCGAAGTGGTGCATCGACCCCTCTCGTCGTCCGAAATAGCGGCCGCACTTTCCCGCTGCCTGGCAGGGCGAGCGAACTCTCCCGGCGCGCGGCAGACGCAGACGGCTGAAGCCGGGTCCTGAAATTTCAGCCGTAACCGTCTTTTTTACCCGGTGAAATCGTCACGTAACGCCGACTCCGGATGCTTGGCTCCCGCAAAGGTCCGGACCAGCGAAACCTTGTGCTCGTCCGGCTTAGATCCCGGAGGCTGAATAAATGCAGATCGATACAGCATGGTCGGTTTCCCAAACCAACTCCTTACTCAACCACCTGCGCACCAGGCTAATGGCGCTGCGCGATGCGTTCGTCCGAGCCCGGCGCAATCAGCAGGATCGCGAATATCTGCTGAGAATGACCGACAGTCGTTTAGGGGACATCGGTCTTCGCCGCGTCAGGGTCGACGGCGTCGTGGACTTTATCCCGCTTGACCATGTCGGAGAGTGACCTTGCAGGCCATCACGATTAGGCCTTCCAGGAGGATCGCCAGTCCGTTCGTCAGCGCCTCGCCGCCTCGATCGCCCGCCACACCCGGTCGCCGGTGGCCGGCATGTCGAGCTCGTGCACGCCGAGCGGCGCCAGCGCATCCATGATCGCGTTCATCACCGCCGGGAGCGCGCCGACCGTCCCCGCCTCGCCCGCTCCTTTGACGCCGAGCGGGTTGAGCTTCGTCGGCACCGGGTTGCTCTTGACCACGATGTCGCTCATATGGCTCGCGCGCGGCATCGCGTAGTCCATGAACGACGCCGACAGCAGCTGTCCCGACGTCGGATCGTAGGCCACCTGCTCCATCAAGATCTGGCCGAGGCCCTGAGCCACGCCGCCGTGGATCTGGCCCTTGAGCATCAGCGGATTGATCACCGTGCCGACGTCGTCGACCACGACATAGCCGACGACGCGCACATCGCCGGTCTCGGGATCGATCTCCACCTCGCAGACGTGGCAACCGTTCGGAAAAGTGTCCTGCGGCGGCGAGAACGTGCCACTTTCATAAAACCCGGGCTCGAAGCCTTTGGGCAGCTTCGCGTGGTCGAAGGCGGCGCGGGCGACATCCTTGAACGCCACCGAACGATCGGTACCGGCCACGGTGAACCGGCCGTCCGCGAACGCGATGTCCGCCTCCGCGGCCTCGAGCACGTGCGCCGCGATCTTCTTTCCCTTCTCAATCAGCTTGCCGGCGGCTATCCAGGCCGCGGTGCCGCCGATCACGGTCGAGCGCGAGCCGTTGGTGCCGATGCCGAACGCGACCTTGTCGGTGTCGCCTTCGACGTATTGAAGATCGGCCGGATCGACGCCGAGGCGCTCTGCAACGATCTGCTTGAACGTGGTCTCGTGACCCTGCCCCTGGTTCTTCGAACCCATGAGCAGCATGGCCGTGCCACCCGGATTGAAGCGGATTTCGGCGTATTCCAAGCCGGGCGATGCGGCGCGCTCGACGGCGTTGGCGATGCCGATGCCCCGCAGCCGGTCGCGCCGCTTCGACTCCTGGCGCCGGGCGGCAAATCCGGCGTGGTCGCTCGCCGCCAGCGCGTCGTCGAGGTTGCGCGGAAAGTCGCCGCAATCGTAGTTGAAGCCGAGGGCCGTCTTGTGCGGCATCGCCGACGCCGGGATCAGATTCTTCCGCCGGAGCTCGACCGGATCGCGGCCGAGCTCGCGCGCCGCGTCGTCGATCAGGCGCTCGATCACGTAAATTGCCTCCGGACGGCCGGCGCCGCGATAAGGTGCCGTGGCCGGCGTGTTGGTGATGACCGCGGTGACCGCCGCATGCGCGGCGCGGATCTCGTAGACGCCGGTCAGGGCGGCGACGCTGGTGAAGATCGCCAGCAGATTGCGGTCCGAGGACAGGTAGGCGCCGATATTGGCAAGCGTGCGCGCCCGCAAGCCGAGAAATTTGCCGTCGCTGTCCAGCGCCAACTCGGCTTCGGTCACGTTGTCGCGGCCGTGCTCGTCGGCGAGGATAGCCTCGCTGCGCTCGCAGCTCCACTTCACGGGCCGCCCGAGCTTGCGCGCCGCCCACAGCACGAGTCGGTGCTCCGGATATTGCCACCCCTTGGTGCCGAAGCCGCCGCCGACGTCTCCGGCGATCACGCGGACCTTGTATTCGGGAAGCCTGAAGACACGGTCCGCCAGCACTTGGCGCACGCGGTGCGGATATTGAACGTCGGCGTGCAGCACCAGGCGGTCCTGGTGCTCGTCGTATTCGCCAATAGCGCCCCGCGGCTCCATGAACTGCGCATGTACCCGCGTGATCACGTAACGCCGCCGAATCACATGCGCGGCGGCGCTGAAGGCGGCATCCGTGGCTCGGCGATCGCCGACCTCCCACACGTGCGAGACATTGTCCGGGCATTCGTCCCACACGGCGGGGCTGCCGGCTGTCGCGGCGTCGGCCGTCGACACGACCGCCGGCAGCGGCTCGTAGTCGACCTCGACCAGCTCAGACGCGTCCTTGGCCTCGGCGAGCGTGCCGGCCACGATCAGCGCGATCGGCTCACCCACAAAGCGCACGCGGTCCTTGGCCAGGACCGGATGCACCCGGCCGAACATCGGCTTGCCATCGGGCCGCGAGCGCTTGAGCGTGGGCGCCGTCGTGCCGAGCCCGTCTGCGGCGTAGTCCGCATTAGTATAGACGCCGAGAACGCCGGGCGCGGCCTTCGCCGCTGCCGTATCTATCGCGCCGATTTGCGCATGCGCGTGGGGCGAGCGCAACAGCACGGCGTACGCCTGGCCTGGCCGGTTCACGTCGTTGACGTATTGCCCGCGGCCGCGCAGCAGCCGCGTGTCCTCGAAACGCCGTACCGGTTGGCCGATGCCGAACTCGCCCATGTCCGCCTCTCTATATGCCTGGGGGCATTCTAGAGCCACAGACGATCACGTAGAACCACTGTTCTAGATTGCGCTATCGTGGGCTGACATCGGCTTTGGGGGACGCATGGATGTGGTTGAAGCGACCGCCGCGTACGAACGATGGCTGCGCCGGAAGCTGGCGGCCGTGGCGCCCGATCTTCGCCATAAGCACGCGTGCATGGATGCCAGCCTGTTCCAGTTCTTTCGCGCGACGTTTTACCGCTGGGTACCGGTGTGGCATCAGACTTGCGCCGGGCTCGCCGAGGCGCCGCAACTCCTCGCCGTGGGCGATCTCCACGTCGAGAATTTCGGCAGCTGGCGCGACCGCGAGGGCCGGCTCGCCTGGGGCCTGAACGACGTCGACGAGGCGGCGCGCATGCCCTACACGATGGATCTCGTCCGCCTCGCCACCAGCGCCTTGCTGGCCAAACGCGAAGATCACCTGGTGATCAGGGCAGACGAAGCCTGTGATGCGATCCTCGACGGCTATATCGCCGGGCTGAGAGCGGGTGGCGAGCCGTTCGTTCTCGAGGAAGAACATCCGGGACTGCGCGCCTGGGCGATGTCGGCGGAGCGGGCACCCGACAAATTCTGGGCCAAGCTCACCGCCGGCAAGCCGATCAACGCGCCGGCGGCCGTGCGCGGATTGCTGGCGGCCAGTCTTCCCAACCGCCGGCTGCCATTCCGCACCGTGCACCGGGTCGCCGGACTCGGCAGCCTCGGCCGCCCGCGCTACGTAGCGCTGGCCTCGTGGGCCGGCGGCAATCTCGCGCGCGAGGCCAAGGCGACCCTGCCGTCGGCCTATCAGTGGGCGATGGGCCGGGCCGATGACCGTGTTCGCGGCGGCGAGCTGCTAAAGGCCGCGGTGCGTTGTCCAGATCCATATCTGCGGGTCGACGACGGCTGGGTGGTGCGGCGGCTCGCCCCGCATTGCTCGCGGATCGAACTTGCGTCCCTGCCGAAACGGCGCGACGAGCACCGGCTGCTGAACGCGATGGGGCGCGAAACCGCCAACCTGCATCTGGGCGCGCCCGATCAGCGCGCGTCGATCCTGCGCCATCTCGGCAAGCAGAAGGACGGCTGGCTGGTCGACGCGGCGCAAGCGATGGGCAAAGCCACCAAAGCCGACTGGAAAGCCTGGCGAGGCCGGCGGAGGACCGTGTCATGACCCGGCTCCGGGTCGGCGTGATCGGCGCTGGAATGGTCGGCGTCGCGGCGGCGAGCTATCTGCAGCGCGACGGCCATGACGTAATCCTGATCGACCCTGGCAATCCCGGCGAAGGGGCGTCGTTCGGCAACGCCGGCTGCCTGAACGGGTCCTCGGTCGTGCCGATGTCGATGCCGGGCGTGCTCCGCAATGTGCCACGCTGGCTGTTCGACCCGCTCGGGCCGCTGGCGATCCGCTGGCGCTATCTGCCGGTGCTGGCGCCCTGGCTCTATCGCTTCGTGCGCGCCGGGACGCCAGGCCGCGTGCAGGCCGAGGCGCGGGCGCTGCGCAGCTTGCTGAAGCCGTCGCTGGACTGCCTGGCGCCGCTGGTCAAGGCCGCGGGGGCCGAGGACCTCGTCTTTCGGCTCGGCCACCTGTTTGCCTATCGGAGCGAGGCGAACTTCGCCCGCGAGCGCGGCGCCTGGGCGTTGCGCCGCGACAACGGCATCACATGGGACGAGTTCAACGCCGACGAGCTGCGACAACTCGAGCCGGCGCTCGCGCGCGATTACCGGTACGGGATCGTCGTGCGCGAGAACGGGCATATCGGCAATCCGCTGCGCCTGGTCCAGTGTCTGGCCGAAACGCTGACACGCAACGGCGGAACGATCCGCCGCGCCCGCGTCGCCGGTTTCGATATCGCAGACGGGCGCCTGCGGGCGATCCGCACCGACGCAGGCCCAATCGCCGCCGACAAGGCGGTGATCGCCGCCGGCGCCTATTCGAAGCCTCTCGCAGCCGCGCTCGGCGACCGCGTGCCGCTCGAGACCGAGCGCGGCTATCACCTGATGATCCACGATCCCGAAGTGATGCCCCGCATCCCGACCTATGAAGCCGATGGGAAATTCGTGGCCACGCCGATGGAGACCGGGTTGCGCTTCGCCGGCACGGTCGAGCTCGCCAGCCTCGATGCATCGCCGGATTGGCGGCGGGCGCGCATCCTGCTCGACCAGGGACGGCGCATGCTGCCCGGCCTCGCCGCGCACCACGCGGAAGAGCGCATCAGCGTCTGGATGGGGCGGCGGCCGAGCCTGCCGGACTCGCTGCCAGTGATCGGCGCGGCGCGGCGCACGCCGGACGTCGTCTATGCCTTCGGGCATGGCCATGTCGGAATGGCAGCGGCACCCATGACCGGTCGGCTGGTGGCCGAGCTGATCGGCGGCCGGCCCCCGGCGACCGATCTGGCCCCGTTCCAGGCCTCGCGGTTCACCGGCAGCTAGGCCTTCTGCGCCGTTTCGCTCAATCCTCCGAGCTGCTATCGGGCAGTGGGGGCATTTGGGTGAGCTCTCCGGTTGCGTCCTGCTCGATCTGCCTTGCAAGGTCGGCGCAGTCAGCGGCGAGGCGAATAAATTGATCGAACATCAGCGAGCTTCGGCAATGAGTCGCTGAATCTATGTAGAAATTTGCCCTTTCCCTCAGGACCTGCGCGGCGGATATCGACATAAGCAGGCACCGGATTTTTGATTAATTTTCGTATATTCCTCTTAGTTGCGGAGCCGGCCTGTGACGAGCATCACAGGGCTCGGCAATTCCGGGCCATCACCCGACCCCTTGACCCGCGGCGACCCCGGCCGCGCTGGCACGTCCCTTGCTCACTGCCTACAATCGAACTGCACTTGCGTGAGGCGTATCTAGATGAAATTCGGCGACTTCCTGTTCCCAGAAAGCAGAAATCCGGCGGCTGACGGGGCCGTCATCGACGACACGTTGCGCGAAGCGCGGCTGTGCGACGAGCTCGGCATGGATGCGATCTGGCTGTCCGAGCACCATTTCGACGGCAACAGCGTCTACGCCGATCCGCTGACCTTCGCGGCGGCGCTTGCGGTTGCGACCAAGCGTACGCTGCTCGGCTTCGCGGTGATCCAGGCCTCGCTCTATCATCCGATGCACCTCGCCGAGCAACTGTCGCTGCTCGATCACCTGAGCAAGGGCCGGCTGGTAGTCGGGCTCGGGCGCGGGACGTTCTTCAACATCTACGAATACGAAGGCTTCGGGCTCGACCCCGACGAGGCGCAGGCGCGCTTCGAAGAGTCCGAGGAGATCATCCTCAAGGCATGGACGAAAGAGGGCTTCGAGCATCGCGGGAGATTCTGGAACCTGCGCGTGCCGATGCTGCGCCCGCGCCCCTACACCAAGCCGCATCCCGAGATCTATCGCGGCGCGTCCAGCGATGATTCACTGTTGTCGCTCGGGCGGCAGGGACGGCCAATCCTGATCAACGCGCAGAGCAACGAGGTGACGCGGCGACGGGTCGACACCTATCGCCGCGGCCTACAGGAGGCAGGCTTCAACGAAGAACAGATCGCAAAGCTCGTCGGCAAGATCTGGGTGTGGCGGAGCATCTACGTGGCCGATCGCGATGCCGACGCAGAGGCAGCCGGTCGCCCGGCATTCCTCAAGATGATCGAGTATCGCGGCAGCCTGCGTCAGCAGATCAAGCAAGAGCGCGGCGTGATGCTGTCGCCGCATCTGGCGCCGGGGCCGCACGGCTTCATCTGCGGCTCGCCGGCGACCGTCGCGGAGGACCTCGCCGAGCTCGCGGACATGGGAATCGGCGGGGCCCTCATGCAGTTTCGCCTGGGCGGCATGCCGTTCGAGACCACTGCGCGCAGCATCGAGCTGTTCATGCGCAAGGTGGCGCCGGAATTCCGCCGCACGAAGGCGGCCTGACCGAGGACCTGAGGGGCGCGCGAAAAGCGCGCCCGCTCAGTGGGTGTCGAAGATCTCCTGATACATCGCAACCGCCTTGCGAATGGCATTCAGCTCGTCGGCGGTTGGAGCGTCCGGATCTCTCGCCGCCGGATAGCTGCCGAGCTTCATCAAGCAGGCCATGAGCAATAGCCGGGCCTTGGTGGCGGTCAAGTTCGACGCGGCGATCTGAAACTCATGCGGGTCGGCGAACCCTTCCGGCGCATTCCGGCCGACCTTCGCCACCGGAATGCCGCTGAAGGCCGCTTTCAGCATCAGCTTATGGCGCGCTCCCGACGGCGTGGTCCCATAGGGGACCAGGCCCTCGATGACGAAGCCTGTCAGCTTGCCGAGGCTGAGCTTATGGTCGATCGATGCGATCAGGTCGAGCTCGAGCGACGGGTCGTCGCCGACTTCGAGCGTCGAGTAGCTGCCGTCCTTGACGATCGACACCACCGGGATCGCGTCGAGGAGCAACTTGCCCTTGGCGTCTTTGACCTCGACCTTGACGCGCTCGATGCCCTCGGCGGTTTTCTTCACGGCCGTTACGGAGCCCGGCAGCCTGGTGACGTTCACTTCCGACAGATAAGTGTGCTTGTAGGCCGGGAGGTAGGTCAGTGCGATGCGCCCGGTGTGGCTGATATTGCCGACAATCCCGCCGTGACCGCCGGTCGCGGCATAGCCGCCGGGGCGCGCGTCCACCTTGGCAACCTCCCGGGCCGCGAAAAGCTGCTGCTCTTGAATGACGAGGGTGCCGCAGCGGTTGCGGCCCTGGTCGTCCGCCCATTTGCGCGACGCGATGAAGTGCACGGAATGCACGATGTTCTGCGGCCCGTCGGCGCTGATCTGGCCTTGCGGCCGCTGGGCCGAGTTGCCGCAGATCGGCGCGGTGGTGTCGATGAGGAGGTTGAACCAGTAGGCGCTTTCTTCGACCTGCGGGCTACCCTGGGTCCACATGATGCCATCGTATTTGCCGCTCGACGCCAGCGCCTGCACGTCGTTCGTGAACTTCGCGAGCTGCGGCCGCGGCGGCGCCGACGCGATGTGATAGGGCTTGTAGGCGAAGAAATCCCTGCCGCGGGCCTCGGGCGCAATGTCGCCCTCCCCGACATCCTTGCGCAGATGCGCCGGCAATCCCTTGGTGAAGCCGCCCGGCGGCAAACCACGGTAGAACTCGACATCCGCCACCGCGGAGATCAAGCTCGCGACACCTTCGACGCCGACCGACAGCCGGTCGATCTCCTCGAAGCTCCGTGAACCGTCCGGGAAAAATCCCTGCCTGGCCTTGGCCGCGGGAGCACCGGGTGCCGCACACTCCTCCTCCCAGGCCTTGCCGTCCGCCTGCACCGCCATGTAGGGCAGCGGATACACCCCATCCTCCGGCAGAAGCTCGATCTCGTAGACCGGCTTGTCGCTCTCGCTTTGGCGCTGCCGCCGGAACACGCCGTCGCGGCCCATATAGCCGTCGGGCGGACCGTAGAGCTCGGCGGCGTCCGCCTCGAGCGGGTGCGCCGAGAACTGCTCGACATAAATCTTGGCCGGCGCGGCGAGACGTTGCGCCCTCAATGCGTCAAACGCCGGCCGGGAGCCGTCCGGATTCAAGCGCGGGGCGAGACCGCGTTTTGCGCGGGCCTTGTTCGAGGTCACGAGCGGCGGCGTGTTCTGGATCGTCGCCGTGGGTCCTGCGATATGGGCAATGCGTGCTTTTTTCGCCATGTGACTCCCCTCACTTATCCAAAGCTTCCTGACGATGTGCTGACGACGATCGCGTCCGCGATCCATCGCCTAGCCTCGGCGCTCTCGTTAGCGCGATATCCGGCGATTTTCCTTGCTCAAGAATTATGCGGCAAAACATAGGCCATGCACAAAGCGGCGCCGATTCGCCGCATTTATCCCGGCGAACGATCGGGCCCGCTATGTCTGTTCAAGCCTCATGCCAAGATCACGGCTCCGTCATTCAATCTGGCATCTCGCTTGCACCGTCATCCTCACCGACAAGAGCCATGTGCTTCGATCAATCGCCGCTCGCACCCGCCAGCGGACCGCAGTGAGGAGGTACGGCAATGTTTGGGCGTCGCCCGCAATCAGCTGCCGCAATCGCCACCCTATCGTTGGCCATCGGCCTATCGGCACTTCCCGGCGGCGCAAGCCGCGCCGAGACCGTTCTCCGCATTGCCATGACGGCGGCCGATCTGCCGGACTGGCGCGGCCAGCCCGACCAGGGCTTCGAGGGGTACCGCTTCGTCGGCTATTCGCTCTACGACGGCATCGTCGCGTGGGATCTCTCGCGGAGCGACCAGGAGGCCGGCATCCGCCCGGGGCTGGCCACCAGCTGGTCGGTCGATCCGGACGATCACAAGAAATGGATTTTCGAGCTGCGCCAGGGCGTGAAATTTCACGACGGCTGCGACTGGAACGCGGACAGCGCGGTATGGAACATCGACCGGATGATCTCGGACAAGAATCCGGCCTTCACACCGTATAATTTCGGCCGCGGCCGCTCACGCACCAGCAGCATCGACCACGCCGAGAAGCTCGGCGACTACAAGATCGCGATCTACACCAGGCACCCGGAATCACTGTTCCCGTTCAACCTCGCCTATGTATTGATGCTGTCCAAGTGCGCGGTCGAGAAAGCGGGAAACAATCTGGACGTCTACGCCAAGAATCCCGTCGGCACGGGTCCGTATAAATTCGCAAGCACCGTCCCGCACGAGCGGGTGGAGTTCGTGAAGAATTCCGACTACTGGGACAAGGGGCGCGTTCCCAAGCATGACCGCGTGGTCCTGCTCCCGATGCCTGAAGTGACGACCCGCGTCGCCGCCTTGCTGTCGGGCCAGGTCGACCTGATCGAGGCGCCGTCGCCGGATACGATTCCGGCGCTCAAGGCCGCCGGCATGCAGATCGTCACCAATGTCTATCCGCACACCTGGCCGTATCTCCTCAACATGGCCAAGGGACCGTTCCGCGACGTGCGGGTCCGCCAGGCGGCCAATTACGCGATCAATCGCGGCGAGATGGTCGAACTCCTGTCGGGCGTCGCCGTGCCCAGCTACGGCATGTTCGTGCCGGAGCAGGCGAGGTACTACGGCCATCCCTTCGAATATCCCTTCGACCCGAAGAAGTCGATCGAGCTGCTGAAAGAGGCCAATTGCTATCCGTGCGAGATCTTCGTGGCGATCTCCACGTCGGGGTCCGGCCAGATGCAGCCGCTGCCGATGAACGAGCTGGTCAAGGAGCAACTCGAGAAGGGCGGCTTCAAGGTCAAGTTCGACACGCTCGACTGGAACGCGGTGCTCGACGTCTTCATCAAGGGACAGGAGAAGTTCCCCTACGACGCGATCAACTTCAGCAGCGGCGCCAACGATCCGCTGAGCGGCTTCCTCAAGGCAGTCATGAGCGAATACAAGGCGCCGGTTGGCAGCAATTGGGGCTGGTATTCGAACCCGGAGGTCGATGCGATCGCCTACAAGCTCCTGGCGAGCTTCGATCCAGCCGTCTACGAGCCCATGTTGCGGCAGCTGCACGAGATGGTCTCGCGCGACGCGCGGAGCCTGTTCATCGTGAGCGATCTCAATCCGCGCGCCCTCTCCCCGCGGCTGCACGGGTTCGTCCAGGCGCAGAGCTGGTTCCAGGACATCACGCCGATCACGATCAGCCAGTAGTCAGCCAGTAGGTACCGCGCCCATGTGGGTGTACGTTGCGCGCCGCCTGCTTTTGGCCGTTCCGATCGCGCTCGGCGTCACGGTCATCTGCTTCGGGCTCGTGTTTCTGGCGCCGGGCGACCCGCTCGCCTCGCTGATTCCGGGCGATGTAAGCCCGGCCGACCTCGCAAAGATGAGGCAGCTCTACGGCTTCGACAAGCCCATCCCCGTGCAGTACGCGCTGTGGCTCGGACGGGCGGTGACCGGCGATCTCGGCGTGTCGCTGCAGACCGGCCGCCCGGTTCTCGCCGAGGTAACCGGCGCCATCGGCAACACGTTCGTCATCGCCAGCGGCGCCGTCCTGCTCGCGTTTTCGCTGGCCTTCATCCTCGGCACCGTCGCGGCTTATCATGTCGGGCGGCCCGCGGATCGCCTGGCCACCGCGGCGGCGGTCCTCGGCGTCAGCATCCCGAACTACTGGCTCGGTATCGTCCTCATCATCGTCTTCGCGGTGAAGCTGAACATTCTTCCGGCCACCGGCATGGGCTCGAAGGGTTCGACCAGCTTCAATATTCTGGACTGGGCGCAGGCCAAATACGCGGTCCTGCCGATCATCACCATGGCGATGGTTCCATTGGGGATCATCATGCGCACGACCCGGTCGGCGGTGGCCGAGGTGCTGAACCAGGATTTCGTGCAGATGCTGCGGGCAAAGGGCCTGGGGCCGGTGGCGATCCTGCGCCATTCCGTGCGCAACGCCTTGCCGCAAATGCTCGCCGTGATGGGCCTGCAGCTGGGCTATCTCGTGGGCGGCTCGATCCTGATCGAGACGGTGTTCACCTGGCCAGGCACCGGCTTCCTGCTCAACAAAGCAATCCTGACGCGCGACATTCCGGTCATCCAGGGCACGATCCTGGTCCTCGCGCTGAACTTCGTCGCCATCAACCTCGCGGTCGACCTGATCCAAACCGCCGTCGATCCGCGCATCAAACGCACATGACACAGAGCGCCCCACGTCGATGAGCGACCGCGGCATCACCATCGCAGATCTGCCGGACGTGCCGGAGAATCCCGCCGCTCTCCGCGTGCGCAGCTATTGGCAGACCGTTCGATACCGGCTGCGCTACGACTACGTGACGCTGTTCTTCCTGGCCGTTCTCGCTCTGGTGCTCATGACGGCGCTGCTGGCGCCGGAGCTGGCTCCGTTCGATCCGACGAAGACGAGCACGATCAACCGCATGAAGCCGATCGGCTACCGCGACTTCCTGCTCGGCACCGACGAGCTCGGGCGCGACATGCTGTCCCGGCTGCTGTGGGGCGGCCGCGCATCGCTCACGATGGGGTGTGGACCGGTCGCGCTGGCCACCCTCATCGGCGGCTTCCTCGGCATCGTCGCCGGATTCATCGGCGGGCGCGTCAACATGGCGATCATGCGGATCATGGATGTGTTCTACGCCTTCCCCTCGGTCCTGCTCGCGGTGGCGATCTCGGGGATCCTGGGCGGGGGAATGGCCAATGGCATGATCGCGCTCACCCTCGTGTTCATTCCGCCGATCTGCCGGGTCGCCGAATCCGCGACCACCCAGGTGCGCAATCTCGACTTCGTCGAGGCGGCGCGGGCGAGCGGAGCGCCGGCCCTGTCGCTGATCCTGCATCATGTGCTGGGCAATGTGCTGGCGCCGATTTTCATCTACGCCTCCAGCCTCGTGTCGGTGTCGATCCTGCTGGCCTCCGGACTGTCGTTCCTGGGCCTCGGCGTGGCGCCGCCGACGGCGGACTGGGGACTCATGCTGTCGACGTTGCGCGCGGCCCTCTACGTGCAGCCGCTGGTCTGCGCGCTGCCCGGGGCCGCCATCCTGATCGTCTCGCTGTCGTTCAACCTGGTGAGCGACGGCCTGCGGCGGGCGATGGACGTCAAAGCATGACCCAGACGCTGCAGACCGCCTCGCCCGCAGCCGGGCCCGACGGGCAGGCCGCGGCGCGAGATCGCGGCGGCACGGCCCAGCCGATGCTGATCGCCAATCATCTCAAGAAGTACTTTGCGCTCCGCAGCGGCATGCTGGGCGGCCGGGCCGGCGAGGTCAAAGCCGTCGACGACGTCAGTTTTTCGGTCCGCAAGGGCGAGACACTCGGCATCGTCGGTGAATCGGGCTGCGGAAAGTCCACGCTGGCGCGGCTGCTCATGCACCTCATCCCGATGGACGAAGGCGAGATGATCTTCGACGGCGATCCAGTGGGCACTCCGTCCGGGCTCACTCTGCGCGAGCTGCGGCGCGACCTCCAGATGGTGTTCCAGGACAGCTATTCATCCTTAAATCCGCGCCTGCCGGTCCAGGATTCGATCGCCTATGGACCGCGCGTCCACGGCATGGACCGGATCAGCGCGCGCGATCTGGCGCGCGGGATGCTCGACAAGGTCGGCCTGCGGCCAGACCTGTTCGGCGCCAGATATCCGCATGAACTGTCGGGGGGACAGCGCCAGCGCATCAACATCGCACGCGCGCTGGCCCTCAGTCCGCGCATGCTGATCCTGGACGAGGCGGTCTCGGCCCTGGACAAGTCCGTGGAAGCGCAGGTGCTGAACCTCCTCCGTCATCTCAAGCGCGACTTCAATCTGACCTATCTTTTCATCTCGCATGACCTGGCCGTGGTCCGGCATGTCTCGGACCGGGTGCTCGTCATGTATCTCGGCCAGATCGTCGAAATCGGACCGGTCGACGCGATTTACGACGCCCCGCGACATCCGTACTCGAAGGCGCTGCTGGATTCACGGCTCGCTCTCGATCCCGGCGAACGGATCGACGAAGCGCCCATCACCGGCGATCCGCCCAATCCGGCCAATCCGCCCAGCGGCTGCCGGTTTCGGACACGATGTCCGTTCGCCGAGTCCGTGTGCTCGACCACAATGCCTACGCTCGGGGACGAGGGCCCCGATGCACATCTCGTGGCCTGCCACATGATGGCGCCGGGTTCAGGGCACAGCCGCGCCGCAGGCCGGACCGGAGCGCAGCCATGCCCTGTTCCGGCTCTCTAATGCCGGGCCGGAGCGATGGCGTTCGACAACGCTGACCTGCCGGTGACGGCCAGCCCCCGATCGTCCGACGCGCTGGTCGACGTCCGCGATCTGACGGTGACGTTCGTGAGCCGCGAAAGCTCGACGCGGGCCGTCAACGGAGTTTCCTTTACCCTCGCGGCCGGCGAGGTCCTTTGCATCATTGGCGAATCCGGATCCGGCAAGTCGGTGACGTTACGGGCGCTGATGGGCCTCCTGCCGCCGACACACACGCGCCTCAGCGGCGGCGTTCGGGTCGGCGAGCACGACATCCTCGCGATGACGGACCGGCAGCTCCGCGAGGTGCGCGGTTCGCGGATTTCGATGATCTTTCAGGAGCCGATGACGGCGCTCGACCCGGTCTACACCATCGGCGAGCAGATCACCGAAACCGTGATCCGGCACGAGGGCTGCTCGAAAGCCGCAGCCCTGCAGCGGGCGCTGGAGCTTCTGCAGCTCGTCAAGATCCCGTCCGCGGAGCGTCGGCTTCGCGCGTACCCACACGAGCTGTCCGGCGGCCTGCGGCAGCGCGCGATGATTGCCGTTGCGCTGTCGTGCCGGCCCAGCCTGCTGCTTGCCGATGAACCGACCACGGCCCTTGACGCGACCGTGCAGATCCAGGTGCTGGTCCTGTTGCGCAAGCTTCAGCAAGAGCTCGGCATGGCAGTCATCTTTGTCACGCACGATCTTGGCGTCGCCGCGCAGATCGCGGACAAGGTCGCCGTGATGTATGCCGGCCGGATCGTGGAATTCGGCCGGGTGGACTCTGTCCTACTGCGTCCCCGTCATCCTTACACGATCGGCATGCTCGCCTCGACGGTTCACGGTCAGCCTCGCGGCCGCGATATCGAGGCCATCCCCGGCAGCCCGCCGGATCTCCGCCGGCTCGTCCGCGGCTGCAGTTTCGCGCCGCGATGCAAATTTGCAGCACCCGCCTGCTCCGCGAGCGTGCCGCCCGCGGTCGTGATCGGCGACGAACGATACGCCTGCTGCTTTCGCACCGACGAAGTCGCGGACGGTGCGCTCGAGCACCGCTGATGGGCGGCGGCTGTGCACCTTGAATTCGCGAGGTCTTATTGGTGGCTGCGGGGGATTTCAACCCGTTGGCCATCGCCGGAGCCGCCCGCCCCCCTGAATCCGGTGCAATACTGCAATTGTTTTTCCAAGTCGCTGAAAAGCTTCGGCGATCGGCCACAAAAGAATTGCACAGGGTCGTTTTCGCGAATGCAATTCTGCAATCCTGTCCAGGTGCCGCGCCGTCTCGTTTCGCGCGATTGAAAGAGCCGGCGAATCCCATTACACGGTAGAAATTGAAGCTGGCGAGGTGTGTCCACCTTCGCCGGCTTTTTTATTTGAAGCTCATTCCTTGGTCCCTCAAACGCCGGGCGCGGCACCGGCAAATCGCGCTGCGCGATTGTGCCTGCCGGGCCGCTTGGCTCCGCGCCCATTAGGGCGCGCGGCTGCGGTCGCAGCCGTGATCTAAGGCCCGACGAGACGAAGCGTCGGGCTGTTTCTTCATCTCACCCCCCATTCCTTAGTCCCTCAAACGCCGGGCGGACCGCATCCGCGGTCCTTGGCTCCGCGCCCATTAGGGCGCGCGGCTGCAGTCGCAGCCGTGATCTAAGGCCCGACGAAGCGTCGGCCCGTTTCTTCATCTCACCCCCTAAACCGGATCAACGGATCAACGGTTCTGAGAACCGCTTGAAGGCGCCCGACAATTCCCGCGTCAAACCGTTGACGTGTCCGTTGACCGTTGACGTTTCCCCTTCTCAACCTTGGAGAAAGCCATGGACATGGTCACGGTTGACCTGCCGGCCCGCGCCCAGACATTCGAACTCGCAACGCCAATCATCGAGCGCCCGAACGTATTCGACGCCGTGGTCTCGCGGACAGGGCTCTCGAGCGCCGCTGACGAACCTATCCTGGAATGCCCGCAGCGGGCCGCAGGCGGGCGAGGCGCGATGCCCGGTCGGCGTTGACCGACCCCGGCGGGGCGCGGCCGTGCACGATTTCGGCGACCTGGCGCACGGTCTCCAAGGCCTGATGGCCGGCAGCTTCGGGCGTCAGGCCGCCGATATGCGGGGTGGCGACGACGTCCGGCAGTGCCGCCAGGCCGGGCGACGGCATCTGGTCGGGTGCCCGGCCGACATCCAGCGCCGCACCGGCAATCCGGCCGCTTTTCAGCGCGTGCTCCAGCGCCGCCTCGTCGACGAGGTTGCCGCGCGACGCGTTGATGAAATACGCGGTCCGCCTCATGCGTGCGAACGCCGCCGCATCCATCAGATTCTCGGTCGCCTCGTCGGCAACCGCAAGACACACGACGAAGTCGGAGCCGTCGAGCAGCGTCGGCAGGTCGACCTGGTTCAGGCCAGGACTGTCGACGACGGCATGCGGGTCGCTCACCATGACATTCATGCCCAGGGCGATGGCCAGCGGGCAGAAGTAGCGGCCGATGGCACCATAGCCGATCACGCCGACCGTGCTGCCGTGGAGCTGCCGGCCCATCATTATGGGCGGCGCCTGCCCCGCACGATAGGCCAAGGTCGTATCGCTGATGTGTCGCGCCAGATCGACCATGGCGCCGACGATCCATTCGGCCACGGCCGGAACGAAGCCGCGGCTGGCCCGCGTCACCAGGACGCCGTTCCGCGACGCCGCCACGACGTCGACATTGCGGATATCAATCGCCACCCTCAGGAAGGCGACGAGGTCCGGCAGTGAGTCGAAGATCTCCGCGGGACCGGCGGTCGCGCGGTCGGACACGATGACATGACAACCGCGTGCCCGCTCGATGAGCTCCTGCGCGGTCCACGGCGCATCGCCGTCGTTGAGGCGAAGCGCGCCCAGGGCGCCGAGTTTCGCCACCGCGTCATCGCCGTAATAATGCGCGCGCGCCCCCTTCGGCATGGTCAGGACGATGTCGGCCATGGTCGGGCACCTCCCTCCCGGGCCGCGCGCGTCGCTGCAGCCCAGCTGGGCCTATTCCGCGGCGAGCGTGCGCACCTGTTCCTCTTCCGCCGCATCCTGCTTCCGACGCTTGCGGCGGCGGCGCATCCGGGTCTGCAGCCGGTCGAGGTACAGATAGACGACCGGGGTCGTGTACAGCGTCAGGACCTGGCTCAGCGCCAAGCCGCCGACCATCGCGTAGCCGAGCGGCTGTCGCATCTCCGAGCCCGTCCCGGAGCCCAGCATCAGCGGAACGCCGGCCAGCATCGCCGCCGCCGTCGTCATCAGGATCGGGCGAAACCGCAAGTGGCAGGCCTCGCGGATCGCCGTCAGGGGGTCGAGATGGCGGTCGCGTTCGGCCGAGATCGCGAAGTCCACCAGCATGATGCCGTTCTTCTTCACGATGCCGATCAGCAGGATGATGCCGATGATGCCGATCACGGACAGGTCCATATGCCCCGCGTTCAGCGCCAGCAGCGCGCCGACGCCGGCCGACGGCAGGGTGGACAGGATCGTGAGCGGGTGGATGAAGCTTTCGTAGAGCATGCCCAGGATGATGTAGACGACGATCAGCGCCGCCCCGATCAGAATCGGCTCGCTCGAGAGCGAGCTCTGGAACGCCTGGGCGTTCCCCTGGAACGAGCGCAGCACGCTGCCCGGCATGTCGATCTCGTGCGCCGCCTCCGAAATCGCCTCGACCGCCTCGCCCAGAGCCACGCCCGGGCTGAGGTTGAACGACAACGTCACGGCCGGAAACTGCCCCTGGTGCGCGACCGACAGCGGCCCCACCTTGTTCGAGTCGATGTCGACCAGGGACGACAGCGGGACCGCCCCACCGGTGAGCGGGGACTTAAGGTAGAGGCGGTCCAGAGTGCTCAGGTCGCGCTGCAGGTCC
>DASWFO010000221.1:0-6710 GCA_036394195.1 Alphaproteobacteria bacterium
CGCGCCGGAAGCGGGACCCGCCGGTGAGCCGCTCGCCGAGATCAGTCCCGCCGAGTGATGGCATGAGCACGCGACGACATCGGAAGCGGATGCGCGGCGCGGTGCCGGTGGCAATCGCCGGGGCGCTCCTCGCGTCATGCGCCGTCGGGCCCGATTTTCACCGCCCCCCGCCGCCAGCCGCGTCCGGCTATGCGCCCGAGCCGGCCACCGAGACGGTGTCGACCGACATTGCCAGCGGCGAGACGCAGCGTTTTCTCAAGGACACCGACATTCCCGGCGAGTGGTGGAAGCTGTTCGGCTCCGAGCCGCTGAACGAGCTGATCGAGCAGGCGCTCAGGAACAATTACGACGTCCTCGCGGCCCAGGCGGCACTGCGCGCCGCCACCGACAACATCTACGCCCAGATGGGCGCGTTCTGGCCCAGCATCAACGCGGATTTCTCGGCAACGCGCGGCCGCACTTCGGCCGTGGTGTCGCCGGTGCTGGCGACTCCCACGACGACCTACAAGCTGTTCACCGCCAACGCGTCGGCGACTTATATGCCCGATGTGTTCGGCCTCAACCGGCGGCTCGTCGAATCGGCGCGTTCGCAGGCGGAGTCCCAGCGTTTCCTGCTCGAGGCGACGTATCTGACCTTGACTTCGAACGTGGTCGTGGCGGCGATCCAGGAAGCCTCGCTGCGCGGCCAGATCGCGGCGATCGAGGACATCATCAGGATCGAGACCGACCTGCTCGGCCTCTTGCGCCGCCAGTATGACCTCGGACAGGTGGCGGGGCTGGACGTCGCCGCCCAGGAGGCCGCCCTGGCCCAGGCGCAGCAGACCCTGCCGCCCTTGCAGAAGCAGCTGCACGTGCAGCGCGATCTCCTCACCGCCCTGGTCGGGAGCTTCCCCGACCGGCCGCCGAGCCAGCGCTTCGAGCTCGCCTCGCTGCACCTGCCGCAGGACCTGCCGGTCAGCCTGCCCTCGCAGCTGGTCGAGCAGCGCCCCGACATCCGCCAAGCCGAGGCCAACCTGCACACCGCCAGCGCCCAGATCGGCGTTGCGGTGGCGAACCGGCTGCCCCAGCTGCAGCTGAACGCCGCCTACGGCGCGCAGGAGGTGATCTTCAGCGCGCTGTTCAGCCCCAGCTCGATCGCCTGGAACATCACCGGCGCCGTCGTTCAGCCGATCTTCCAGGGCGGGACGTTGCTCTATCGCGAGCGCGTCGCCCGCGAGCTTCTCCAGCAGGCGGCGCAGCAATATCGGGGCGCTGTGATCACCGCCTTCCAGAACGTCGCCGACGCGCTGTACGCGCTGCAGTCCGACGCCATCGCCCTCAAGGCCGCCGATGCCACCGAGCGCGCGACCCGCACCAGCTTCGAGCTCACACAAAAGCAGGTCGAGCTCGGCCAGGCCAACTATCTCGCCTTGCTCCAGGCGCAGTTCGCCTATCTCCAGGCAGTGGTCGCTCGCGTGCAGGCGCAGGCCAACCGCTTCTCCGATACGGCGGCCTTGTTCCAGGCGCTGGGCGGCGGCTGGTGGAACCGCACCGATGTCGGCAAGCAGCCGGACCCGGTCATCCCGCTGCAGCCGGCCGATACCTATCCGGCGTCGGTGCGCAACGCCGGAAGCGATCAACCGCCACCACACTGAGTCAAAATAAAGAGTCCGACGCTTCGTCGGACCACAGATCACCGGCGCGACTGCGTCGGCGCGCGCTTATGCGCGCGGGAGCCAAGGGGCGCGGATGCGCCCCGCCCGGCGCCTGAGGGGCTTTGAGTATTACGGGAACTCTGCTTTCGGCAGGGCGGTCGAGCTTTCCCGCCACTGCGGCGGCGCCGGCTCGGTGGCCCAGTCGTGGCCGGGCGCGTCGTCGCCCGCCGCCGTGTTCGACAGCAGGAGCTTGTTCTTCTGGCGCGCGATCACGTGCCGGCGCAGCGGCAGCATGTTGGCCAGCTCGGCCTGCTTGTCCTCGGTGGTGATCAGGAACACGCGTTGGTTCTTGTCCGACCACCGGCGCTGCAGTTCGTCGCCGTCGACGAACAGCGGTGAGGCGTCGGGATAAGCGGCACCATATTCGAGATTGGGCGAGCGCCCGCCATGGATCAATACCGGCAGGCCGGTATAGAACCCGACGCTCGACGCATATTCATAGTCGCCGTCGATCACGATGGTGGAGTCGACGGTGAGACGGCGCTTGATCTCGTCGGCCAGCGGCTTGGTGGTCAGGTGCGGCGAGAAGATCGAGAACCCCATGTCCGTCGCGGCGAACAGGGTCAGCATGCCGGCCACCAGGACCGCGGCCTTGGCGCGATCCGTCCTCACCCACAGATGCCACGGCAGGATGACGCCGAGCCCGGTGGCGGCGAGGAGCAGGGGGAGCCGCAGGGCTTCGACCGTGTCGCTCGAGATGTCGAAGAAATGGGAGAAGTGCGAGATACGGTCGGGATCGTCGTCGAACGCCTTGATCGCTTCGGCCAGATGCGTTGGATCGAGCGCCAGGATCACGAAAAACAGCGCACCGACCGCACCGCCGATGATCGCGATGCTGAGCCCGGCCCAGCGCTGGCCGCGGTCCCAGCAGATCGCGCATTGCGCACCGGCGAGCAGCGCCAGCGCCGGCAGCGCCGGAAAGGTGTAGTACTCGATCCGCGACGACGAGAACGAGAAGAAGAGCAGCACCGTCCCCGCCCACACCAGCGGCAGGACCAGCGCCGTCCCGTGGCGCTTCACCGCGTGCCGGAGATTGGCCGGCCACGCCAGGCTGAGCAGGTAGAACGACCACGGGAACAGCCACACCAGGTGCAGCAGCCAGAACGGGAGGAGCGGCAGCCGTCCGTAATCCATCGGCTGGCGCGTGCCCAGGAAACGCAGGATGTGCTCGTTGACGACGTAGTACCAGAGGAAGCCCGGGTTCCGCAGCTCCATCAGGATGTGCCAGGGGGCGCAAATGGCGACAAAGAGCAGCAGACCTTTGAGCGAGATCAGGTGCCGGATCTCGCCGATCCGGCCGGTCAGCGCTAGGGTCAGGACCACCCCCGCCGCCGGGAAGAACACGCCGATGGCGCCTTTGACCAGCACGGCGGCGCCGGCGCACCCATACATCAACAGCAGCGGCCTGGCCTTTTTATCCGCCCGCTCCCAGCGCACGAAGCCGTAGAAGAAGAGGGTCACGAGCAGCGCCAGCACGGCGTCGACCAGCACGCCGCGGGTGAACAGGAACGTCCCGGCGGACGTGGCCAGCGCCAGCCCGCCGAAGAATCCCGCGCGCGCGCCGAACAGCAGCTTGCCGATCTTGAACGTGACGCCGACCAGCGCGGTCACCGCGAGCGCGATCGGCAGCCGGGCCGAGAACTCGTTGGCGACGCCCACCACGGCGTAGGACAGCGACATCAGCCAATAGAACAGCGGCGGCTTTTCGAAATAGCGGATGCCGTTGGCGTAGGGCGTGATCCAGTCGCCACGCGCGTTCATCTCGCGGGCGATCTCGGCGTACATCGAATCGATGTCGTCGAGCAGGGCCGGAACCCCGGCGCTGCCGACATAGATGATTGCAGTCAAGGCGACGAGCAGCACGGCCGGCCAGACACTGTCCTGCCAGCCGCTGGTGTCGCGCGCCGAGATGTACCTCAGATGTCCTGGTGTCACTGCCCCCAGACGCTCGCAACGTTGTGAAACGTCCGTCTTTGCGAGCGTCAGCCCCCCGACTCCCTTGATGGTAACGCAGTTTCGCCGTTTTGGGGGGAGTTATGTCAGGTGAGGGTAAGGCCGCGTCAGGTTCGCACGGTTGCCGTGGGAACGTTCCCGGAACGCCCGCGAAAGGACTCATTCCGCGCAAAATAGCGGGAGCTCAGGTCCGCGTCTTATACAGCCAGACCAGGGCGGCGATCAGCACCACGCCGAGGAAGCTGCCCGGCGGAATCGCCTGCAGGAAGGCCGTGGTGTTCGCCGCCACCCCGGCGATGAAGCCGCCGCTGTCGCGGCCGAGGATGAGGCTCAGCAGCACGCACAGGATGACGAGGAGAAACGCGGCCTCGACGATGAACCAGCCGACTCTTCGGATTTGCATCAGCATGGGTGGATTTGCGTCAGGCATGCACGTATCTGCGTCAGCATGGCCAATTTTCGTCAGCATCCTAACGGACGCCACGCAACCAACACGGTCGGTATCAAGCGATCAGGGGTGGGCTCGCCCACCCCCTTTCGCCGACGGGTTAGGACAGTGAGCGTCTGGAGAAGAGCCAGAAGATGATGCCGACCGCGATCAGGCCGACGAGCCCGTTCTGGCCGAGATCCTTGACCATGCCGATGATGTTGCCGACGACGCCGCCGAAGAAGGGAAGGTTGCTCCCCACCAGCAGAGCCGCGACGATCGCGAGGGCGAGTAGCATGAGACCGATGTCGGTGATCCCCCCGATCCAAGCCTTGATTCTAGCAATCGCGTCCATTGATGTTTCCTCCTGACCGATGGACAAAGCCGTTTTTCCGGCCGCCGCCACTATACCACATATGGTTGTGGATAACATATCGGTAACAACACCCTGTGGAAGGGGCCTTTTGCCGCGCTGCAATAATTCCCCTAACGGCCTGACTTGGGGATGATTTCCGCGGCCGCCGCGGGTGGATCGCGGGGTTTCGTGTTGCGGCGCGGCGGAGCGTCGCGGGCCCGCCTGGACCGTGCTAGAAGGCGCCGATCCAGTGCGGAGTCGCCCCTTCCGGCAAACCCGGGGCGCGTCCGCGCTCTCCCCACCTCTTTCGAAATGAAGCGTGACATGGCGGCGTATCAGTACATCTACACGATGAAGGGTCTCACCAAGGTCTTCCCGAGCGGGAAGAAGGTCTTGGAGGACATCTGGCTGTCGTTCCTGCCCGGCGCCAAGATCGGCGTGCTCGGCCTGAACGGCGCCGGCAAGTCGACCTTGCTGAAGATCATGGCCGGCCTCGACAAGGACTTCGCCGGCGACGCCCAGGTGGCCGACGGCGTGAAGGTCGGTTTCCTGTCGCAGGAGCCGCAGCTCGATCCCAAGAAGACGGTCCAGGAGAACGTGATCGAGGGCCTGGCGCCGTTGAAGGCGATGGTCGACCGCTTCGACGAAGTGTCGAACCGACTGGGCGAGGTCACCGACGACGGCGAGATGAACGCGCTGCTCGCCGAGCAGGCGGAGCTGCAGGAGAAGATCGACGCGGCGAACGCGTGGGAGCTGCAGCGCACCATCGACATCGCGATGGACGCGCTGCGCTGCCCGCCCGGCGACGCCGAGGTGACCAAGCTCTCCGGCGGCGAGCGCCGGCGCGTGGCCCTGTGCCGGCTCTTGCTGCAGAAGCCGGACATGCTGCTGCTCGACGAGCCGACCAACCATCTCGACGCCGATTCCGTCGCCTGGCTCGAGCGCTTCCTGCACGACTATCCGGGCACGGTGGTGGCGGTCACCCACGACCGCTACTTCCTCGACAACGTCGCCGGCTGGATCCTCGAGCTCGACCGCGGCCGCGGCATTCCGTGGGAGGGCAACTACTCGTCCTGGCTCGACCAGAAGCAGAAGCGCATGGCGGTCGAGGAGAAGCAGGAGACGGCGCGCCAGCGCAGCCTCGCCCGCGAGCTGGAATGGATCCAGCAGAGCCCGCGCGCCCGCCAGGCCAAGAGCAAGGCGCGCATCGCCGCCTACGACGCGCTGGTCGCCGCCGAGCGCGACCGGGCACCCGAGGAGATCCAGATCCAGATCGCGCCGGGCCCCCGGCTCGGCGACACCGTCATCGTCGCCGACAAGCTGCGCAAGGGCTACGGCAACAACCTGCTGGTCGAGGAGCTGTCGTTCCGTCTGCCGCCGGGCGGCATCGTCGGCATCATCGGCCCCAACGGTGCGGGCAAGACGACCCTGTTCCGCATGGTCGTCGGCGGGGAGAAGCCGGACTCAGGCACGCTCAAGGTCGGCGAGACGGTGAAGCTCGGCTATGTCGACCAGTCGCGCGACACCCTCGCCGCCGATAAGAACGTGTGGGAGGAGATCTCCAACGGCGACGAGATCCTGGAGATCGGCACCCGCAAGGTGCCGAGCCGCGCCTATGTCGCGAGCTTCAACTTCAAGGGGGCCGACCAGCAGAAGAAGGTCGGCGTGCTGTCGGGCGGCGAGCGCAACCGCGTGCATCTTGCAAAGATGTTGAAATCCGGTGCGAACGTCCTGTTATTGGATGAACCCACCAACGACCTCGACGTCGACACGTTGCGGGCGCTCGAGGAATCGCTGCTCACCTTCTCCGGCTGCGTCGTCGTGATCAGCCACGACCGCTGGTTCCTCAACCGCATCGCCACCCACATGCTCGCCTTCGAGGGCGAGAGCCAAGTCGTGTGGTTCGAAGGCAACTACCAGGACTACGAAGCCGACCGCAAACGCCGCCTCGGCGCCGCCGCCGACCAGCCCCACCGGATCAAGTACAAGCCGCTGACGAGGTAGGGGCGCTAAATTCACCGCTCCAGAGGGAGAGGTCGCGAGCCCAACTAAAAATTTCCCTCTCCACCCATTCTGATGGGGGGAGAGGGTAGGGTGAGGGGGGTCGCCGCCCGCGCTAACTGATCCGGGTGAGAGCACAACCCTCACCCTTGTGTGTCCGGAATCTGGCAGAAGAGGTGCCGAGCTGGGTGGGATCCCACCCAGCTCGGCGGCCGTCCGACCGATCACCCTCAGATGCTCTTCGTGTGGTAGCGAACCATCGCGTGGGAGCCGGGTCAGC
>DASWFO010000222.1:0-4349 GCA_036394195.1 Alphaproteobacteria bacterium
TGCGCCAAAGCCCATCGGCCCCGTAATTGGTCGGGAACACGCCCGACGAGGCCCAAGGCAGCCAATCCCGGAAAAGGGGCGCCGAGCCGAAATTCTTGCCGACAGGGGCATCGAGGGCGGGTTGCCGAACCAGCATCGTCCCATCGATCGTGTGGAGTGCGATGCTGCCATGCGCGCCCACATGCAACGTCGACAGGAAGCGCTGGATATAGTCGTCACTGATCGTCGCCGCGATCACACCCGCAAATCTGCCGCCCGACCGCGTGATCCGCCGGCTGGCGAAGATGACGCGTTTGCCGTCGCTGCGCGGCGTCACCGGCTGTTCCATGGTGAATCGGATCGCCTCGCCGCCACCGGCGTGGGTGAAATACTTCTTTCCGGACACGTTTATTGGAAGCGGGGGCAACTCCTCCGAGCTGAACTTCACGCGTCCGTTCGGATCGATCAAGACGATGCTGGTGATCTGCGGAGAGTGTCGAACCTGGCTCGCGAGGAGTCGATGAATATCCTTCGACGCTCCGGGTGCATCCGCGCCGATCTCTGCCGTGGCGATCCGCAGGGAGAGGTCGACCGTCTCCATCGTCCGGGCGATGAACTGCTCGACCGAGAGCGCCAGGTTCGAGCCTGAAACGTAGGTGTCGGCGATGACGATCTCGCGCGCGTGCCAGGACATCCAAAAGAACATGCCGCACAGCGCCAAGCCGACGGCAGCGGTAATGCCGGCAATCCATTCCAACCGCGCTTCGACCATGGCCCGCCGGACAAAGCCCCACGCCGATTGGGAGCGGGGCTTCGTGGCCGCGGCAAATGCTCTGGCGAGGCGCCGCTCGGCGAAGATCCGGCGCGCGCGTTGTGCGATCGCGCCTCGGCGACGCCGCATCCACGAAAGCGCGTTGCGGCAGAGGCCGGATGCGTGGCCAGGCGCATGCCGCTTCGTTAACGGCAAGCGCGTACGCAAAACCGCGGCGGTTCGCGAGACGATGGCCCGGCCAAGGGCAGAGCAGGAAGCTCCGCCTTGCCGGGAGCGGAGCGCACCGTATCGGGCAGCGATCGATCTGAGCAGGGCGGCAGGCCCCCGCAACAATCGCGAAACTTTGGCCATGGCCCGCTGCATGGAGCGCCGCGCCGATTCGGCGCTGCGTTTCGCGGCCACGGCAAATGCGCTGGCGAGGCGCCGCTCGAGCCGGTGCGCGCCCTCCGCGGTCGCGCCTCGATGATGCCGCGTCCAGGAAAGCGCCTTGCGACAGAGGTCGAGCGCCTGGGCAGACACATAGCGCCTCGTCAACGGCAACCGAGTATGCGAGAGCGTCGCGGTCGGCGAGGCGCTGGTCTGGCCAAAAGCAAAGTAGGAAGCTGCTCGGCCTCTCCAGGAACGGAGCGTACTGTATGGGGCAGCGGCGGACCGCAGCATGGCAGTAGGCCTCCTTAACAATTGCGAAAGCATATGCCGCCGCCTGGGTGGTGCCACCGACTTTCGCCTAAAATTTGTCGCGTGTTTGTCGCAAGTTTTAGGGGCGCGGGAAGACCGCGGCGAAACGGCATTCAGTGTCGGGTTAACCCTCCCGCCATTTTCGCCGTCGAGCGCTTCTACCGCGACGTCCGCCTCTCCCGCCTGCTAACCGTGGACCGCGTGGTCCAGGTCCGCTGTGAAAGCCAGGGGCCCTCTTCGCGGGCCATCTGCCCGCTCGTTCATGAATTCTGGTTGCCCGGCCGATTGTGACGTAACATGAGGCGAAATTCCGTCGGGAGGAACGGAGCGGTGGGTGTGGCGCACGAGCCCTGGCTCGTCTTGCTCTCGCTGGCCGTGGCGATCCAGGGCGCCTATGTCGGGCTCAGCCTGGCGGTCCAGGTCCGCGACTCCGTCGGGTTGCGGCGACGCCTGCTGCTGGCGGCAGCCGCGGTCTCGCTGGCGGTCGCCATCTGGTCGATGCATTTCGTCGCCATGCTCGCGGTGCGCCTGCCCTTCGCCATCGACTACCTGGTCTTTCCGACGCTGCTGTCCTTCCTGCTTTGCGTCATCGTCGTCGGCGCGGCGGTCTTCGCCGTGAGCGCCGGGCAGCTCACCATCACACGCCTGTCGGCGTCCGCCGTCTTCATGGGCGGCGGCATCGCCACCATGCACTACATCGGCATGAGCGCGCTGCATGCCAGCGCGCACTTGCATCATGCGCCCGCGCTGGTCGTCGCCAGCGTGGCGGTCGGCATCGCGGCCTCCGGACTGGCGCTCTGGCTGGCGGGCGGGCGCGGCCGGCAGCCGCCTCTCCTGCTGTCGGCGGCCGCCCTCGGCATGGCCATCGCCGGCATGCACTACACGGCCATGGCCGGCTTGACCTTGGCGCCGCTGCCGGACCGCGCGCACGGCGCGCCGGTGCTGTCGACCGACCTGCTGGCGATCGTCGTCGCCATCGTCGCCTTCATCGTGTCCGGCATCTTCCTGCTGACGCTGGTGCCGGACCGCACACGCAACGCCGCCGAGGTCGGGCCGGCAGCGGCGGAACCGGATGAGTTCGCCCGCCAACCGGCGCCGGCTTCCGTTGCCGGCTCCGGCTTCGCCATCGGCCAGGGCACGTTCGGTCCGCTCGGCGGCGCCGGCGGGCCGCCGCGGCGGATCGCCCGGCAGCTGCCGGTGGAGCGCGACGGCGGCGTCCATTTCGTGGCGGTCGAAGACGTCGTCGCCGTCCACGCCAATGCGCATTACACCTATGTCTTCGACGGCAAGGCCAAGCTGTTCTGCCCGCTGGCCATCGGCGTCGTCGAGTCGCGGCTCGACACCGGCCGCTTCGTCCGCGTCCACCGCAGCCACATCGTCGCCCTCGACCGCATTGTCGGCCTGAAGCGGATGGGCGACACCGGTATGATCGAATTGGCCGCCCTCGAACCCTATACCGTGCCGGTCAGCCGCGGCCGGCTGCCCTGGCTCAAATCCCGCCTCGCCGTGACGCTCGGCGATTTCGGCCGCGGCGATGGCGAGCCGGCGGCGGAGCCCTCACTCGCAATGCAGCATCGCTGAACGGTAGTGGGTCTCAAACTGACCCACGACACGACAGGCCGGTTCTTCCGACACGGGTTTCGGTGTTCGGTTCAACTTCCCAGATAACAGAGCACACGATGGCCAAGACCGGCTTCAAGTCCGTGGACGAGTACATCGCCTCGCAGCCCGAGGCCGTGCAGGGCGTACTCGAGCGCGTGCGGAGCACCATCCGCAAGGCCGTGCCCGGCGCCGAAGAAGTGATCTCGTACAGGATCCCCACGTACAAACTGCGTGGCGGCCCCGTGCTCTATTTCGCTGGGTGGAGGCAGCACTACTCGCTCTACCCTGCCTCCGATCAGGTCGTCGCGGCGTTCAAGGACGACCTTGCACCGTACGAGGTCAACAAGGGCACGATCCGCTTCCCGCTCTCCCAGCCCGTCCCCGTGAAATTGATCGAACGCATCGCGAAGTTCCGAGCGAAGGAAGTCGCCGAGCGCGAGAACGCGAAGGCGGCCCCGCCGAAGAAGCGCTAGAGCATGATCCGACCAGGTAGACTCACTTCACCGTCGTTCCCGCGAAAAGCGGGAACCCAGGGCGAGCGACGTGCGGCTGCCCCTGGGCCCCGGCCTTCGCCGGGGCGACGATATAAGTGTTCTGTCTGCACGATGAGTGTTCTGTCTGCACGGAAACAGCGCTAGACGCGCGCTATAGCGCCAGCCCGGCCACCCGAATGCGTAGGCGACAATTCGCCCTACGATCAAACTGACCCACCTACCTGCTGAACCGCTCGCTGAGCTTGGTCAGCACGCTTGACGCAGTTCGTGCGCCTTTCTCGTCGCTCGTGCATCCCCGCAACGAATCGTGAAGCGGCCGTTGCTGCTGCACCGCACCCGCGCACAGGCTCGGGGGCTGGATTTGAGCCACCGCAGAAGGGCCGTCCCGCGCCTCGGTCCGCGAGCAAACGTGGGCCGGAGCGTCGCCGCGGCCGGGAGGATGCCGTGATACCAGGGGCGTTTGCCTATCACCGTCCGAAATCCATCAAGGAAGCCGTCCTCATGCTGGCCGACCTCGGCGAGGACGCCCGCCCGCTGGCCGGGGGCCATAGCCTCATTCCCATGATGAAGCTGCGGTTGGCGGCCCCCGCCCATCTCGTGGACCTCGGCAGCATCGGCGAACTCAAGGGCATTCGCACCGAGGGCGGCGACATCGTCATCGGCGCCATGACGACCCAGCATGCGCTCATCGCCGACGCGACGCTGGCCGCCCGGCTGCCGCTCCTGCGCGAGACGGCGCTGCTGATCGCCGATCCGCAAGTGCGCTATGTCGGCACCATCGGCGGCAACGTCGCCCAAGGCGATCCCGGCAATGACATGCCGGC
>DASWFO010000223.1:0-19739 GCA_036394195.1 Alphaproteobacteria bacterium
GCTCGAACCGATGCAGAAGCAACTGGCGGCGATGCAGACGAAGCGGGCGAGCCTCGCCGACGGCGATCAGGAGGCGGCTGGTCTCGACCGCCGCATCGCCGGCGCGCAGCTCTACCTGGATGACGCCAAGGATTTCAAATGGGCCATGCCCACGACGTGCCTGGACCTGAAGCCGGGCGCGTCGAAGGTGATCACGGACGGCGCGCGGCGCATCGAGATCGCCTATTTGGGCCGCGCGCACAGCGCGGGCGACCTGGTGGTGTTTCTCCCGAAGGAAAAAGTCCTCGCCATGGCGGACCTGTGGGCGGAGAACACCGGCCAGATGCTGCTCGACAGCGGGCTCGATGGCCGTGACGGCTCCGTGCTGGAAGGCCCCGTGACCCTGAAGCTGATCCGAAAACTCGATTTCGACATTGCGCTGCCCGGGCACGTCGGCGTGATGCACGGCAAGGCCGCCCTGGATGCGGCGATCGCGAACGGCGAGAAAATGATCGCCCAGATCCACGAAAGATGGGCGCGCGGTGACGACGTCGAGGAGGTGCTGCAGAAGATGCCGCCGCCCGCCAACGCGTCGCCGTTCATCGCGGATCGCTGGCGCCGCGTCGTCATCAGCGCGTTCGAGGAAATGGATCAGCGCTGGCAGCTTGGAATGAAGCTGCCTAGTCAGCCGTGAGGCGGCGCTGAAACGGCGGCTCTATCCGTCGAACTCGCTCTGCCGATAGCCCTGAAGGTAGAGCAAGGCCGTGAGGTCGCCGTGGCGGATGGCCACGGACGCCGCATCGGCCAGGATCGGCTTGGCGCGGAACGCGACGCCGAGCCCGGCGGCGCGCACCATCTCGAGGTCGTTGGCGCCGTCGCCGACCGCGATGGTCTCGGCGAGCGCCAGGCCGCGCGCCGCGGTCAGCCGCTGTAAGGTGGCAAGCTTGCTGCCGCGGTCGAAGATCGGCTCCCGCACCTTGCCGGTGAGGCGGCCGTCGATCACCTCGAGCTCGTTCGCCTCGGCGAGGTCGGCGCCGAGCATCGTCTGCACCCGCTCGGTGAAAAACCGAAAGCCGCCGGAGACGATCGCGGTGAGCGCGCCGTGGCGCCGCATGGTGGCGATCAGCGTCCGGGCACCCGGCATGACCTGCAGTCGGGTGTAGACTTCGTCGAGAAGCTCGGCATTGAGCCCGCGCAGCATTGCCACGCGCTCGCGCAGGGCTCCCGCGAAATCGAGCTCGCCCGCCATGGCGCGCCGGGTGATGTCAGCGATCTTGGGGCCGATCCCGGCGCGCGATGCGATGTCATCGAGAAACTCGTTCTCGATCAAGGTCGATTCCATGTCGGCGATGAGGAGCTTCTTGCGGCGGCCGGCGGCGGGCACCGCCGCGATGTCGATCGCCTCCTTCGGCATCGCCGCCAGGGCCGAACCCCGCGCCGACGCCGGATCGCCGGTGAACGGGATGTCGGCGGCGATGCCCGGCGCCAGCCATTCGACAGCACCCGGCCGCAAGGCGGCGTCGCCCAGCGCGTCGCGAACCGCACGGGCAATGCTATCGTGCAGCCCGGCGCGGGCGGGATTGGCGATCAGGACGAGAACATGGGTCATTGTCGGGCCGAACCAAGCGAGCGGCGATCATCGTGAAGCGGGACGGGGTTGGCAAGCAAACTCCGGTCATCGTGATCGGCGGCCCGACCGCCGGCGGCAAGTCGGCCCTGGCGCTGGCGATCGCCGAGGAGTTCGGCGGCACCGTCATCAATGCCGACGCGATGCAGGTCTATCGCGAGCTCGTCGTGCTGACCGCCCGTCCGACGCCGGCGGAGACCAAGCGCGTTCCGCACCGGCTGTATGGCGTGCTCTCGGCACGGCAGCGCGGCACGGCGGCGCGCTGGCGCGTCATGGCGCTGGCGGCCATCGCGACGGCCCAAGGCAAGGGGCGGCTGCCGATCGTGGTCGGCGGCACCGGGCTGTACCTGAAAGCCCTGACGGAGGGTCTGGCGCCGGTCCCGGCCGTCCCGCCGGAGATCCGCAGCGCCGCGCGGGCCCGCCACACCGAGCTGGGCGGGGCTGGCTTCCACGCCGAATTGAAGCGCCTCGACCCGAAGATGGCGGAACGGCTCAAGCCGGGCGACACGCAACGTCTGCTGCGGGCCTGGGAGGTCGTGACGGCGACCGGCCGCTCGCTCGCATTGTTTCAGAAGATCCCGCCGGCGCCGACCAAGCTGTGGTTCGAGAGCTTCCGCCTGCTGCCGCCGCGCGACATCCTTTACGCCGCATGTGATGAACGCGCCCGGCGGATGATCGATGGCGGTGCCCTCGACGAGGTCCGGGCCCTGATGGCGCTGAAGCTCGATCCCGACCTGCCGGCGATGAAAGCGGTGGGCGTGCGCGAGCTGGCGCAGCACCTCGCCGGCGACCTCAGCCGCGCCGATGCCTTGGCCTGCTTTCAACGAGCGACGCGGAATTACGCCAAGCGGCAGGTCACCTGGTTTCGCCACCAGATGCCGGACGCGCAGACCTGGGATGCGCAATTTTCGGAAAGTGTTCAGGAAAAAACCTTTTCATTTATTAGAAAAGTTATTGACCGCATCGAATGAGCCCATTAGGTTACGGCCTCTTTTGCGGGCCGGGGCAGAGTTGGGCGCGCAAAACATTTAGATTCAAGGACTTGTGTCATGGCACCGAAGACGACCATGGCCGACCAGACGGCGGCCACGCCCAAAGCGACCAATTGGACCGGTTCCGAGCTTCTGCTTAAGGCTCTGGTCGATCAGGGTGTGGACGTCATTTTCGGCTATCCCGGCGGCGCCGTGCTGCCGATCTATGACGCGCTGTTTCAGCAGAATTCGCTCCGCCACATCCTCGTCCGCCAGGAGGGCGGGGCCGTGCATGCGGCCGAGGGCTATGCGCGGTCCACGGGGAAAGTCGGCGTGGTCCTCGTCACCTCGGGGCCGGGCGCGACCAACGCCGTGACCGGTCTGACGGATGCGCTGATGGATTCGGTGCCAATCGTCTGTCTGACCGGCCAGGTGCCGACGCACCTCATCGGCAACGATGCCTTCCAGGAAGCGGACACGACCGGCATCACCCGGCCGTGCACCAAGCACAATTACCTGGTCAAGGACATCACCAAGCTGGCCCAGACCGTCCACGAGGCGTTCTACGTCGCGCGCAGCGGCCGGCCGGGCCCGGTGGTCGTGGACCTGCCGAAGGACATCCTGGTCGCGCGCAGCCCGGTCTATGCGGGCCCGGAAACCGGGGCGCGCAAGACCTACAGCCCGCGCACCGAGCCGGATCCGCGGCGCATCGAAGAAGCCGTCGAGCTGATGGCGCAGGCCAAGCGCCCCCTGTTCTATTGCGGCGGCGGGGTCGTGAACTCGGGTCCGAAGGCCGGCCAGCTGCTGACCGAGCTCGTGCGCACGACCGGGTTCCCGTGCACCCTGACGCTCATGGGGCTCGGCGCGTTCCCGGCATCGGATCCGCTGTTCCTCGGCATGGTCGGCATGCACGGCACGTGGGAAGCCAACCACGCCATGCACGACTGCGACCTGATGATCAATATCGGTGCCCGCTTCGACGACCGCGTCACCGGCAAGCTGTCGGCCTTCTCGCCGGGCTCGAAGAAGATCCATGTCGACATCGATCCGTCGTCGATCAACAAGAACGTCCGGGTCGATCTGCCGATCGTCGGCGACGCGACCAAGGTGCTCACGGGCCTGCTCGCTGGTTGGAAGGCGCGCAACAGCAAGGGCGATCCAAAAGCGCTGGCGGCGTGGTGGCAGCAGATCGACAAGTGGCGCGGCCGCGACTGCCTGCGCTACGAGCACACCGACAAGATCATCAAGCCGCAATTCGCGCTGCAGCGCCTATACCAGCACACGAAGGACCGCGACTGCTACATCACGACCGAAGTCGGCCAGCACCAGATGTGGGCGGCGCAGTTCTACAAGTTCGAGACGCCGAACCGCTGGATGACCTCGGGCGGCCTCGGCACCATGGGCTACGGTCTGCCGGCCGCCATGGGCGTGCAGGTGGCGCATCCGGACTCGCTGGTCATCGACATTGCCGGCGAGGCGTCGATCCTGATGAACATCCAGGAGCTGTCGACGATCTGCCAGTACCGGCTGCCGGTGAAGGCGTTCATCCTGAACAACCAGTACATGGGCATGGTGCGGCAGTGGCAGGAGCTGCTGCACGGCGGTCGCTATTCCGAGAGCTACATGGACTCGCTGCCGGATTTCGTGAAGCTCGCGGAATCCTTCCACTGCGTGGGGCTGCGCGCGACCAAGGTGTCGGAGGTCGACGACGTCATCAAGGAGATGCTGAAGGTCAAGAAGCCGGTGGTCGCCGACATCGTGGTCGACCAGACCGAAAATTGCTTCCCCATGATCCCGTCGGGGGCCGCGCACAACGAGATGCTGCTCGGGCCCGCCGACCGCAAGAAGCCCGGCGGGGACATTTCCGAAGAGGGAATGGTGCTTGTCTAGCTGTCAGCCGTCAGCGATCAGCTGTCAGCCTCGGCTGCCGGCTTGCTGATGGCTGAACGCTGACTGCCGAAAGCTTCGCCATGGACGCCATCGAACGCCACACCATTTCCGTGCTCGTCGACAACGAGCCCGGCATCCTGGCCCGGGTGGTTGGGCTATTCTCCGGGCGCGGCTACAACATCGAGAGCCTGACCGTCGCCGAGACCGACGCGCGCGAGCACCGGTCCAGGATCACCGTGGTGACATCGGGAACGCCGATGATCATCGAGCAGATCAAGGCGCAGCTTCAGCGCCTGGTGCCGGTGCACAAGGTGAGCGACCTGACCGAGGCCCAAGGGCATGTCGAGCGCGAGCTGGCGCTGATCAAGGTCCGCGGCACCGGTGAGAAGCGGGTCGAATCGCTGCGCATCGCCGACATCTTCCGCGCGCGGGCGATCGATTCCACGATCGACTCGTTCGTCTTCGAGATGACCGGGTCGACCGACAAGATCAACGCCTTCATCAAGCTGATGGAGCCGCTCGGCTTGATCGAGGTTGCGCGCACCGGCGTTGCCGCCATCGCCCGCGGCAACGAGCCGCTGTGATCGCGGCCCCGGTGATCCGCGGTCTCGCCCTCAGCGCTGCGGCGGCCGGCTGGATCGCCGCTGGTCCGGCGTTCGCTGATTTTCTGGAAAGCCCAGCCGCGGAGACGGTCGACATCCCGACCCGGCCGGGCATTACTGAGCGCTACGCGCTGTGGATGCCGGATGCGGCGCCGAAGGCGGTGGCATTCCTGTTCATCGGCGGCGAGGGCGTCGCCAATCTCCAGGAAAAAGTGCCGACGACCTATGCGCAGCGCGGGAATTTCCTGACCCGCTCGCGCGAGTGGTTCCGCCGCCGCGGCTTTGCCGTCGTAGCGGTCGACGCACCGTCGGACCGCAAAGGCGGCATGGTTGCCGGCTTCCGGCTTACCGCCGAACACGCGACCGACATCGCGGCGGTGATCGCCGACGTCCGGCGGCGGGTGCCCGGTCTCCCGGTGTGGCTGATCGGGACCAGCCGCGGCAGCGTGTCGGCCGCGTCGGTCGCCTCGCGCGTGCCGCCATCAAGCGGGCCCGACGGCATCGTGCTGACGTCATCGGTCAGCCGGATACCCGGCGCAGGTGCGGCGTCGCGCGATCATGTGCTCGACGTCGACTTGTCGTTGATCCGCGTGCCAGCGCTGATCGTCTATCACCGCGCGGATTCCTGCTTCGTCGTGTCGATCTCGGACGGTGGCCAAATCCAGCGCAAGCTGACGAATTCGCCGCGAACCGAGCTCCTGGTATTCGACGGCGGCGATCCGCCGCAATCCCCACCTTGCGAGCCGCTGGCGCCGCACGGGTATTTCGGCATCGAAGGCAAGGTCGTCGATGCCATCGCCGACTGGATTCTCAGCCCCAAAAGCTGATATTTGACCGTTTCTTCCGAAGGAGAGAGCTATGCGCGTCTATTACGATCGTGATGCCGATGTGAACCTGATCAAGGGCAAGAAAGTCGCCGTGATCGGCTTCGGCAGCCAGGGCCACGCCCATGCCCTCAACATGCGCGACAGCGGCGTGAAAGAGGTCGTGATCGCATTGCGGCCGGGCTCGCCCTCGGCCAAGAAGGCCGAAGGCTATCAGTTCAAGGTCATGACCCCGGCCGAGGCCGCCAAATGGGCCGACGTCATGATGGTCGTGACGCCCGACGAGCTGCAGGCGGCGCTGTGGCGCAACGACCTCAAGGACAACATGAAGAAGGGTGCCGCGATCGCCTTCGCGCACGGCTTCAACATCCATTTCAGCCTGATCGAGCCCAGGCCCGATCTCGACGTGTTCATGATCGCGCCGAAAGGCCCTGGCCATACGGTGCGCTCTGAATATCAGCGCGGCGGCGGCGTTCCGTGTCTGGTGGCCGTGCATCAGAACGCCAGCGGCAACGCGCTGGAGATCGGCCTGTCGTATGCGTCGGCGATCGGCGGCGGCCGCGCCGGCGTGATCGAGACCACGTTCAAGGAGGAATGCGAGACCGACCTGTTCGGCGAGCAGTCGGTGCTCTGCGGCGGTCTGTGCGAGCTGATCATGGCCGGCTACGAGACCCTGGTCGAGGCGGGCTACGCGCCGGAGATGGCGTATTTCGAATGCCTGCACGAGGTGAAGCTGATCGTCGACCTGATCTACGAGGGTGGGCTCGCCAACATGCGCTACTCGATCTCCAACACCGCCGAGTACGGCGACTACACCCGTGGCCCGCGGATCGTCACCGCGGAAACGCGGGCCGAGATGAAGCGCGTGCTGAAGGAGATTCAGTCCGGCCAGTTCGCGAAGGAGTGGGTGCTCGAGAACGCGGCCGGCCAGCCGAGCTTCAAGGCGATGCGCAAGCGCAACGCCGAGCACGAGATAGAGGAGGTCGGTGCCAAGCTGCGCGGCATGATGCCGTGGATCGCCAAGAACAAGCTGGTCGACCAGACGAAGAATTGACGCGGCGAGGGCGCGTCATCCCGCGCTCGACGCAGGATCCAGCATGAGAAGGGCGGGCCCTCGGGCCCGCCCTTCTTATTTCTGACCAAAAAGCCTGTAGGGAGCTGTCGGAACGCCCCGGCGTGGTTCGTCCTTGGGCCGACGCACCGCCAATCCCCGGAGATTCATCCATGAACACCAAGATCTTCGTCAACCTGCCGGTGAAGAACCTCGACAAGTCGATGGCATTCTTCAAGCAGCTCGGCTTCACCTTCAACCCGCAGTTCACCGACGCCACGGCCGCCTGCATGGTGATCAGCGAGGACATCTACTCGATGCTGCTGACCGAGCCGAAGTTCAAAGAGTTCACCAAGAAGCCGATCGCCGATGCGACGAAGACGACCGAGGTCCTCACCTGCCTTGCCGTCGCCAGCAAGCAGGAGGTCAACCGCATCGCCGACGCGGCGCTGAAAGCCGGCGGCTCGGAAGCCCGCGCGCCCATGGATTACGGCTTCATGTTTGGCCGCAGCTTCAACGACCTCGACGGCCATATCTGGGAAATCATCTGGATGGACCCGAACCACGTCTAGAAGTGAGGCCGGTGTTCAGGGCGGGCCGCGGTGCCCGCCCTGTCGGTTCCGCCAAAAGCCGCCAAGGAGATCAGCATGCAGAAGATCACCCCATTCCTGTGGTTCGACGGCAAAGCCGAAGAGGCGATGAACTTTTACGTTTCCATCTTCAAGAATTCGAAGGTGCTCGCCATCAGCCGCTATGGCGACGCAGGTCCCGGGCCGAAGGGTACCGTGATGACCGCCGCGTTCGAGCTCGACGGGCAGAAATTCGTGGCTCTCAACGGCGGTCCGCAATTCACCTTCACGCCGGCGGTCTCCTTCGTCGTCGATTGCGAGACGCAAGCCGAGGTCGATCATTTCTGGGAGAAGCTCTCGGCGGGCGGAAAGCCCAACCACTGCGGCTGGCTGACCGACCGCTATGGCGTGTCCTGGCAGGTCGTGCCCACGATCTTGCCACGGCTGCTGACCGGCGACGATCCGGCAAAGGTCCAGCGGGTGATGCAGGCGATGATGCACATGGACAAGCTCGACATCGCCGGATTACAGGGCGCCGCCGAGGCGGCCTAGCGCAACAAGCGGATCCGTTCTGCCCTGCTTTGATTGTCGGGGACGCGGCGGGCAAGGCGCGGCTTTATGCCTCAGTCGACGCCGTTTGTGCCCTGGCGCGCTCCAAAACCGGTACCATATTACGCGCTGACGCCGCTGGCGCCGGTGCGGCGGCGCGCGCCCGGCAGGAGGTGAACAGCCAGCCAAAACAAAGGCTTGCTGTTGAGGAGGACACGCGCGTGCGGGGACTGGCACTGCCCAGGCTTTAGGCCCTCGGGATAACCCCTTGAAGAGACAGTGAAAAAAAGGTAGAAACGCTTGGTTAACTATATTTCTCGTAAATTATTAACGGACGCGGCAAGACACTGATTGCGCTGTGAAGTCTCGGTGACTCGTCCACGCCGAGCAGAGGAAGAAACGACGTGGCACCATCGACGAGCCATCGTGACGTGAAGAGGACGGCGCGTGACATGCGCGCCTCTCTCTGCGCGCCGTCGACGGCCGCATCGGGGGCAGAGGGGAGAGCGATCGCTCGACTTACCATCGCCCGGACCTGATCCGCCCCTCGATAGCGAGGACGCGGGCCGGCCGGGGCGAGCGACGCACAGCTTTCCCGTCAAAGGACCCCACCATGACGACCAGCGCCAAGCCGAAATCCACACCGCCCTCCGATAAGACCCGCGTCCGGATCTTCGATACCACCCTGCGCGACGGCGAGCAGTCGCCGGGCTGCTCGATGAACCTCGAGGAGAAGCTGCGGGTCGCCAAGACGCTCGAGGAGATGGGCGTCGACATCATCGAGGCCGGATTTCCGATCGCGTCCAACGGCGATTTCGAGGCGGTGCGCGAGGTCGCGCGCGCGGTGAGGACTTCGACCGTGTGCGGCTTGGCACGCGCCGGCCGCAAAGACATCGACCGCGCCTGGGAGGCGCTCAAGGACGCCAAGCGTCCGCGCATCCACACCTTCCTGTCCACCAGCCCGCTGCACATGAAATTCAAGCTCCAGATGGAGCCCGCCGAGGTGCACCAGGCGGTGATCGACGCGGTGACCCACGCGCGCAATTTGTGCGACGACGTCGAGTGGAGCCCCGAGGACGGCAGCCGGACGGAGCATGATTTCCTGTGCCGCTGCGTCGAGAGTGCCATCAAGGCCGGGGCGCGCACGATCAACATCCCCGATACGGTCGGCTACGCGGTGCCCGCGGAATTCGGCGCGCTGATTGCGATGCTGATGAACCGCGTGCCGAACATCGACCAGGCGGTGATTTCCGTTCATTGCCATAACGATCTCGGGCTCGCGGTCGCCAACTCGCTGGCCGCGGTGGCGGCAGGGGCGCGTCAGGTCGAATGCACGATCAACGGCATCGGCGAGCGCGCCGGCAACGCCGCGCTCGAAGAGATCGTGATGGCGCTGCGCACCCGTCACGATCTGATGCCGTTCGCGACCGGCATCAACACCGAACACATCATGAAGGCGTCCCGCCTGGTCTCGGCGATCACCGGCTTCGCGGTGCAGCCGAACAAGGCGATCGTCGGCGCCAACGCGTTCGCCCATGAATCCGGCATCCATCAGGACGGGATGCTGAAGAATGCGCAGACCTACGAGATCATGACGCCTGAATCGGTCGGGCTGCACCGCTCGACCCTGGTCATGGGCAAGCATTCCGGCCGCCACGCGTTCAAGGAGAAGCTGAAAGAGCTCGGCTTCCAGCTCGGCGACAACGCCGTCGAGGACGCGTTCCGCCGCTTCAAGGACCTGGCCGATCGCAAGAAGGAGGTCTTCGACGAGGACCTCGTGGCCCTGGTCGACGACACCGTCGGCAGCGCCAACGACCGGGTGAAGTTCGTGTCGCTCCAGGTGGTCGCCGGCTCGAAAGGGCCGCAGATCGCTGACCTCGAGCTCGAGATCGACGGCGTCGTCAAAGACGTGCAGTCGCGCGGCGTCGGCCCGGTCGATGCCGTGTTCAACGCCATCCAGAAGCTGGTGCCGAACACGGCCAAGCTTCAGCTCTACCAGGTCCACGCCGTGACCGCCGGCACCGACGCCCAGGCCGAAGTCACCGTGCGACTCGAAGAAGACGGCAAGACGGTCAACGGATCGGGCGCCGACGCGGACACGCTCGTCGCCTCGGCGCGGGCCTACATCAACGCGCTCAATCGCTTGTTCACCAAACGTCAGAGGACGGCGCCGGCGGGACCGGCGGCAGAAGCATCGAAACCCGGAGTCGCGGCCTCAAAAACCGTGGCGAAGGGCGCAATCTCGGCATAGGTTCGCCGCAGATCGCGTTAACGCAGAGTCGGGACTTGGACGGCAGCCGACGGAGTGCCGATCCTGGGCCAAAACGGCGACGACGCCGACGTACGGCGCCGCCGCGTGTGCAACGGATCAAGGTGGAGCAATAAGAAGTTAGATGTTCTCTCGAATTCTCGGCATGCTGTCGGCGGACATGGCGATCGACCTCGGCACTGCCAACACCCTCGTCTACGTGAAGGGCCGCGGCATCGTTCTCAACGAACCGTCGGTCGTGGCCATTGCCGAAGTCAAGGGCAAGAAGCAGGTGCTCGCCGTCGGCGACGAGGCGAAGCTCATGCTCGGTCGCACTCCCGGCAACATCACCGCCATCCGGCCGTTGCGCGACGGCGTGATCGCGGACTTCGAGGTGGCCGAGGAGATGATCAAGCACTTCATCCGCAAGGTGCACAACCGCCGCAGCTTCGCGAGCCCGCAGGTCATCGTCTGCGTGCCCTCGGGCTCGACTGCGGTCGAGCGCCGCGCCATCCAGGAATCGGCCGAGAGCGCCGGTGCGCGCCGGGTGTTCCTGATCGAGGAACCGATGGCGGCGGCGATCGGCGCCGGGCTGCCGGTCACCGAGCCGACCGGCTCGATGGTGGTCGACATCGGCGGCGGCACCACCGAGGTCGCCGTGCTGTCGCTGGGCGGCATCGTGTATTCGCGCTCGGTGCGCGTCGGCGGCGACAAGATGGACGAGGCGATCATCGGCTATATCCGCCGCAACCATAACCTGCTGGTCGGCGAATCCTCGGCCGAGCGGATCAAGAAGGAAATCGGCTCCGCCTGCCCTCCCGACGAGGGCGAGGGGCGGATGATGGAGATCAAGGGCCGCGACCTGATGAACGGCGTGCCGAAGGAGCTGGTCATCAGCGAGCGCCAGATCTCGGAGAGCCTGACCGAACCGGTCAGCGCCATCGTCGAGGCGGTCAAGGTGGCGCTCGAGCACACGGCGCCCGAGCTCGCCGCCGACATCGTCGACAAGGGCATCGTGCTGACCGGCGGCGGGGCGCTGCTTAGCAATCTCGACCATGTTCTGCGGCACGCGACGGGCCTGCCGGTCTCGGTGGCCGACGACCCGCTGTCCTGCGTGGCGCTCGGCACCGGCCGCTGCCTCGAAGAGATGCGGACGCTGCGCAACGTGCTGATCAGCATGTACTGAGACGAGGATAGGGACGGGGACCAGCGGATGGTTTGGCGAGGGAGATCATGAAACGTCCGGGCCGTGTGCTGCGCTTTGCTGCGCCGCTGCGCGTGATGGCGCAGCGTTTCACTTTCCTCGGGCTCCTCGCACTCTCGGTCGGGCTGATGGTGCTCGGCAAGGCCGAGATGCCGATCATCGAGCAGGTGCGGACAATGGTCGCGGACGCGTTCGTCCCCCTCCTCGATGCGCTGTCACGCCCGGTCGCCACGGTCGCCGAGATGGGCCAGAAGGCTGCGGCGATGATGAATGTCTATTCGGAAAACCGGCGGCTGCGCGAGGAAAACGACCGGCTGCTGCGCTGGGAGACGGTGGCTCGCAACCTCGAAACCGAAAACCGCAGCCTGCGCGACGTGCTGCGGCTGGCACCGGAATCGTCGGTGAGCTACGTGACGGCCCGCGTCGTCGGCGATGCCGCCGGCATGTTCGTGCGCTCGGTGCTGGTGACCGCCGGTGCCCGCGACGGTGTCGCCAAGGGCCAGACCGCCATCACCGGGGACGGCCTTGTGGGCCGGGTCGGCGAAGTGGGCGAGCGCTCGGCGCGGATCCTGCTGCTCACCGACCTCAACAGCCAGGTGCCGGTCCTGATCGAGAACAGCCGCGCGCGGGCGATCCTGGCCGGCGACAACTCGGACCAGCCCAAGCTCACCTTCCTCCCATCAGACGTCCGGCCGCAGGCCGGCGACCGGATCGTGACCTCGGGGCACGGCGGCGTGTTTCCGCCCGGCCTTCCGGTGGGCATCATCAGCTCGGTCAGCGACAGCGGCGTGCGGGTGAAGACCTTCGTCCAGTTTTACCGGCTGGATTACGTCCGGCTGATCGACTACGGCCTGTCCGGCACCCTGTCCGTCGGCGCACCGCCCCCGACCTCGCGCCGCTCGGGTCGATAACGAACGCGGGGCGCCGGTCATGCGTCCGCTCCTCCTCCAGCGCGTCGACGCCGGTGCGCGTGTCTCGGCGCCGCTCGTCCTGACCCTGATCATCACGATCATCAACGTCGTTCCGTTGCGCCTGCCGGCCTATTCGGCGATCGCCCCCGACCTCGTGCTGATGGCGGTGTTCTACTGGACGGTCCACCGGCCCGATCTTCTGAGGCCGTGGGGCGCTTTCCTGGTCGGCATTCTCGACGACATTCTCACCGGCACGCCGCTGGGCGTGAACGCGCTGGTGCTGCTGCTGGTCCACTGGATGATCATCAACCAGCACAAGAGCTTCCGCGGCCTGTCCTTCGGGCCGCTGTGGGGCGGCTTCGCGATCATCGCGTTCGGCGCCAAGGTGGTCCTGGTGGTCCTGGCCCTGGCGCTCAGCCGCGGCCTGATCGACCCGATGGTGCTGCTGGCACAGCTTTCGTTCACGGTCGCGCTCTACCCGCTGATCGCGATGCTCCTGGGCCGCGCCCAGCGCGCCTTCCTGCCGGCGATCTAGGGCCATGAAGAAGGACGACGTCTATCGGACGCGACTGTTCACCCGGCGGACGGCGCTGCTGGCCGGCGGGCAGCTTGCGTTGTTCGGCGGCCTGATCGGCCGCATGTACTACCTCCAGGTCGTCGAGAGCGACCGCTACAAGATGCTGGCGGACGACAACCGCATCAGCCTGCGCCTGCTGCCGCCGCCGCGCGGCCGAATCCTCGACCGCTACGGCGATCCGATCGCGATCAATCAGCTGAATTATCGCGTGGTGGTCATCCCCGAGCAGACCGGCAGCGTGCCGGCCACGCTCGACGCCATCTCGGAGATCGTCCCGATCACCGAGTTCGAGCGCCGGCGGATCATGCGCGAGATCGCGCGGAAGCGGAAATTCCTGCCCGTCATCATCAAGGAGAACCTGGCCTGGGAGGATGTGGCGCGGGTGGCCGTCAACGCGCCCGACCTGCCGGGTGTCATGATCGACGTCGGCTCGAGCCGCTTCTATCCGACCGGCGAGCGCGTGGCCCACGTCATCGGCTACGTGGCGCCGCCGTCCGAGGCCGATCTGACCGGCGATCCGCTGCTCGAACTGCCGGACTTCCGCATCGGCCGCAACGGGGTGGAGCGGGTCTACGACCTGGCGCTCCGCGGCCGCGCCGGCTCGAGCCAGATCGAGGTGAACGCGCTTGGCCGCCCGATCCGCGAGCTGGCGCGCCAGGAAGGCCAGCCCGGCACCGACCTGGTGCTGTCTCTTGACCTGAAGCTCCAGACCATCGCCTCCGAGCGCCTGGCGACGCAGGAGAGTGCCGCCGCGGTGGTGATGGACGTGACGACCGGCGAGGTGCTGGTCCTGGCCTCGTCGCCGAGCTTCGATCCGAACGAATTCAACAAGGGCATCAGCGGCGCCACCTGGCGCGAGCTGATCGGCAATTCGCGCAGCCCGCTCACCAATAAATGCGCCAGCGGCCAGTACGCGCCAGGCTCGACCTTCAAGCCGGTCGTCGCCATGGCGGCGCTGGAATCCGGCTTGATCACGCCCGAGTTCCGCGTGTCGTGCCCGGGGCATTACGACCTGGGCAACGCCAAATTCCATTGCTGGAAGAAAGGCGGCCACGGCAGCGTCGATATGGTCGACGCCATCAAGGGATCGTGCGACGTCTATTTTTACGAGGTGGCGCGGCGCATCGGCATCGACCGCATCGCCGAGATGGCCAAGCGGTTCGGCCTCGGCCAGACCCTCGGCTTCGACGTTCCGGGTGAGCGCGCGGGCCTCATCCCGACCCGCGCCTGGAAGATGGCGACCACCGGCGTGCCCTGGCAGACCGGTGAGAACCTGGTGGCCGGCATCGGCCAGGGCTACGTGCTGGCGACGCCGCTGCAGCTCGCGGTGATGTGCGCGCGGGTCGCCAATGGCGGTTATGCGGTCATGCCGCGGCTCGCCCGTGACCGCGTCGACGGCAACCATCTCGGCCAGCGGCCGCCGGCCACGTTTGCGCCGATTGGCGTCTCCCAGACCAATCTCGCGGTGGTCGCGCGCGGCATGCGCGGGGTGGTCAATGACCCGCGCGGCACGGCGTTCCGCGCCCGCATCATGGATGCGACCATGGCCATGGCCGGCAAGAGCGGCACCTCGCAGGTGCGGCGCATCACCGAGGAGGAGCGCCGCGCGGGCTTGCGCAAGCCCGAGCAGGTGCCGTGGAAAGAGCGCGACAACGCGCTGTTCATCGCCTTCGCGCCGGTGGACAACCCGCGCTATGCCTGTGCGGTGATTGTCGAACACGGAATCGGCGGCTCGGCGGTCGCGGCGCCGATCGTGCGTGACCTCCTGATCGAGGCGCAGAAGCGCGAGCGTGAGAAGCTGCCTGCGGCTCAGCATTACGCCGCTGCCACTCCCACGCCCGGCACGGACACGCGGTGATGGCGCTGCTTGCGGCCTCGCGGCGCGGCATGGGCGTCATCGACAAGCTCCGGCAGGTGAATGCCGGCCTGATCGTCCTCATCGCCATCGTTTCGTCGATCGGCTTTGTGACCCTGTATTCGGCGGCCGGCGGCAGCTGGGACCCGTGGGCGTCGCGGCAGATGATCCGCTTCGGTGTCGGTATCTTGCTGATGCTGGCGGTCGCGGTCATCGAGCAGCGGTTCTGGTTCCGCATCGCCTACGCGCTGTATTTCGGCGCCTTCGTCCTGCTGGTCGCGGTCGACGTTGCCGGCGCCATCGGCATGGGCGCACAGCGCTGGCTCGATGTCGGTGGCATCATCCAGATCCAGCCGTCGGAGCTGATGAAAATCGCGCTGATCCTCACCTTGGCGCGGTATTTCCACGGCCTGACCATCGAGCAGATCGGCAATCCGCTCTACCTGTTGTGGCCGACCTTCCTCGTCATGGCGCCGGCCGGGCTGGTGGCCAAGCAGCCCGATCTCGGCTCGGCGATCCTGCTCGTGCTCATGGGTGCCGTGGTCTTCTTCCTTGCCGGGGTGCGGGTGTGGAAGTTCCTCGTGATCGGCGGCTGTGCGGGCGCCGTGGTGCCGATTGCCTGGAAGTTCCTCCGCGATTACCAGAAACAGCGGGTACTGACCTTCCTCAATCCGGAAAGCGATCCGCTGGGCTCCGGCTATCACATCATCCAGTCGAAGATTGCGTTGGGCTCGGGCGGTATCTGGGGCAAGGGGTTCATGCAGGGCACGCAGAGCCACCTGCAATTCCTGCCGGAGCGCCAGACCGACTTCATCTTCACCATGCTGTCGGAGGAGTGGGGCTTCGTGGGCGGCCTGACGTTGATCGGGCTTTACACGCTCATTCTGCTCTACGGCATCAGCATCTCGCTGCGTTCGCGCAGCCAGTTCGGGCGCCTGACCGGTATGGGCGTGATCGCGGCGTTCTACATCTACGCCTCGATCAACATGGCGATGGTCATGGGCGTGCTGCCGGTGGTCGGCGAGCCATTGCCGCTCGTCTCGTACGGCGGTACGTCGATGATGAGCCTGCTCATCGCCTTCGGCCTGTTGATCAACGTTTACGTCCATCGCGATCAGTTCATCGGCCGCTGGGGCTCGGGCGCCGACGCCTGAGGCTGGCGGTCCCCCTATCGACAAAGCGGGTCGCGTTTGCTATACCGCCCGCCGGTTCGCGTCCTGGCGGGCGCTTAGCTCAGTTGGTAGAGCAGCTGACTCTTAATCAGCGGGTCGTGGGTTCGAGCCCCTCAGCGCCCACCATCCTTATCCGCCTGGACGTAAACCGACGTTTCCGATGGCCTGAACGGCGTCAGCCCTGACAAAACCGACTACGGCGCGTCCGACACGGTCTGTGTGCGCTGCTCCGTCCCATCCGGCCGCGGTTGGTGAACGTTATCGTAGTCCAGTGGCCCGAACGGCAGCACGCCATCCTCGGTCGGCAGATCTGTCGCACTCCAGCCCCCTCCCAGCGCGCGGACGAGGGTCACCGCCGCCTGCAGACGGCTCACCTGCACCTGAAGTTCAACGATGCGGGCGGTCAGCGCCGTCTGCTGCGCCACCACGACATCGAGATAGTTGGTCAGGCCACCGATGTACAGTTGCAGGGTCAGATCCTGGGCCCTGTAGGCCTCTGCAACCGCCGTTGCTTGCTGTTGCGTCTGGTCCCGCAGGTGCTGGGTCAAGGCCAGGCCGTCCTCGACCTCCTGGAATGCCCTCAGCACGGTCGAACGATAGCTGTCGCGCGCCTGTGCATACGCGGACCAGCTGCGCTGCAGCTCGGCGCGCCGGAGGCCGCCCTCGAAGAGCGGCATTACGGCGCTGGCTCCGATCGCCCACAGGGCGTTTGGCAGGCTTGCCAGGTTCCACCCGGTATCCTGGAAGCCAGCGACGGCGCTGATGGTGATGTTCGGGTAGAACGCAGCGCGCGAGACGCCGATCCCCGCGTTTGCCGATGCCATCTGCCGCTCGGCACTGGCGACGTCCGGTCGGCGCTCGAGCAGTTGGGAAGGCAGCCCCACCGGCACGACCGGGGCGGCCAGCCGTGACTCATCCGCAACCGGGATTGAGAAGCTGCTCGGGTTGGCGCCGACCAGGACGGCCACCGCGTGCTCGAGCAGGGCACGACTGGCGAGGATGCTGCTGTGCAGCGCCTCCGTCGATGCCAGCTGTGCTTGGGAGCGCGCCACGTCGAGAGCGGAGGCAATAAGGCCCGAAAGGCGTTGCGTCGTGATCTGGACGGCCTTCTGGTAGTACGCGATCGATGCGCGGTAGACGGCCTCCTGCGCGTCAAGGCCGCGCAAGACGATGTAGTCGCTGGCCAGTTCGGCCTGCAGACTGAGCCGCGCTACGGCCAGCGACGCGGCGCTGGCCTGGGCGAGACGCTTCTGGGCCCGCGTGCGGTTGCGGATCGCGCTCCAGAAATCGGGCTCCCAAGACGCCGTCGCCGAGATCACGTTGCTGGGCTCCTTCTGGGGCAGGGGGCTGTTCGGGTTGTGGAAGAGCCTGTGCTTCGATTCCCTGTTCTCCGAAAGCTGCCCGTTGACACCGAGTTGCGGGAAGAGTTGGGAGCGCGCCTCGGCGGCAAGGTCGCGGGCCTGGGTGTACTGTTCGGCCAGCGCGGCCAGGTCGGGATTGTTCGCTGCCAGTTGCTGCTCAAGCTGGTTGAGAAGGGGGTCGCCGAACCCCTCCCACCATGGACCGCGTGGCAGAGTGTCCCGTGGACGGGCGATCGTGAACGGCCCCGATCCCTTGTAGTCGGCGGGCACGACATATTGCGGCGGCACGTAATCCGGGGCGAGATCGCAGCTGCAGAGGCCGATCAGCGCCGCCGCTGCAAGGCAGGCAGGGCGCCGTGCGCCAAGGCCCCGTCCGGCAAGGCTGGGGCGGCCCGCGCTCACTGCAGGGTTTCGCCGGCCGGCTTCGACCCGTTCGCGGGCGCCGCCTGGGCCGCGCTGGGATCCGGAGCCGGAGAGGGGGCGTTTGCGCTGGGTTCGCTCGTCGGGAGCGGCGGCGCCGGCTGCGGCGGGACGCCGGGCTTGCCGCTCGAACCCGCCTGATAGCCCTCTACCGCTTGCGCGATCTTGACCTGCTGACCGTCGAGCAGGCCGAGTGACGGATTGGCGACGACCTTGTCGGTCGCCTTCAGCCCGGAGACGATCTCGACATCGGTATTGAGATTGCGTCCCAAGGCGACGTCCTGCAGGTGGACCCGGTTCTGGTCGTCGAGGACCGCCACCTGCATTCCCTGAGCCCGGAACAACAGCGCCTGCTCGGGCACGATCAGTATGTTCGGGTCGCTTGGGAAGTTGAAGTGGACGTTCACGTAGGTGCCTCCCCACAGTTCCCCCTTGGCGTTGTCGACGGTAAATTCCGTGACAATGGTGCGTGTCGCCGTGTTGACGGCATTTGCCGTGGTCAGGAACTGCGCCGGGATCGGATTGCCCGGTTTTTGCGGCAGCGTCAGGGTGGCGGTCAGGCCTGGCTTGAGTGCGTCTGCATAATCCTGCGGCACGGACACGAATATTCGCATCTGATGAATGTCTGCGACGGTGAACAGCGCAGCCGAGGCGCTGCGAGCCGTCGGATCCCCGCCCGTGGCATTGACATACTCGCCGACATTGGTGTGCCGGGCGGTCACGACGCCGTCGAACGGCGCGACCAGATTCTTGAACGCGATCATCGCCTGAAATTGAGCGACAGTCTGCTCGGCGGCGGATACCTCTGCCTTCTGCTCGGCGGCATCCGCCGCCTTCACGTCGACATCCTGCTGCGCCACCGCCTGCGTCCCCGACAGCGCAGCCCAGCGTTTGGCGGTGATGACGGCCAGCTTGTAACGGGCCTGTGCCACCTCGAGCTTCGCCTTGGCGGCTTCGAACTGCGCATCGAGGCTGGGCGTGCTGATGGTCGCCAGGACATCGCCGGCCTTCACCGGCGCGCCGTAATCCTTGAACCAGTGGGCCACGTAGCCGCTGACCTGGGCGTAGATCGGCGCCTCGTACCAGGCATCTAAGTTGCCCGGCAGGGTCAGCGTGCGGTGCGGCGGCGCCGGCTTGGGCGATACCACCTGGACGCGGGGAATCGACGCGTCGTCCGCCTCCTGCTTCAGGCTCGCGACCGTATCGCTGCGCGACCAGATGCCAAACGCGGCGAGCCCTCCGGCCACCACGACGCCGAGGAGCGCCAACATAGGGCCCCGACGCCTGGGTGCCGCGATGGCCGCGGAGTTGCTGCTCATACGGGCTCTCCCTCCTGTGCGGGCCGGCGCGTGCTCGATTTGCGCCCATGCAGAATGGCGAAGACGCACGGCACGAACACCAAGGTCGTGACCGTCGCGACGAGCAGGCCGCCGATCACCGCGCGGCCGAGCGGAGCGTTCTGGGTGTTGCTGAACGACATCGGCAGCATGCCGACGATCATGGCCAGGGCGGTCATCAGGACGGGCCGGATGCGCGCATAGCCAGCCTCGATCGCCGCCCGCACCGAGTCGCCATGCTCGTCGAGACGCTCCCGCGCGAAGGCGACCACGAGGATGGTGTTGGCGGTCGCTGTTCCCATGCACATGATCGCCCCGGTCAGGGCGGGAACCGACACCGTCGTGTTCGTCAGGAACAGGCTCCACGCGATCCCGCCCAACGCTGCGGGCAGCGCCGTGATGATGATGAAGGGGTCGAGCCAGGACTGGAAATTGACGACGATCACCAGGTAGATCAGCAGGATCGACAGGGCCAGTCCGGCGAGCAACTGGACATAGGCGGAGTACATGGTTGCCGATTGGCCCCGGACGGTGACGGTCGCGCCGCGCGCCAGGCTTGGCTCCATGTCCTTGATGATCTGCGCGACCTCGT
>DASWFO010000224.1:0-14183 GCA_036394195.1 Alphaproteobacteria bacterium
TCCCCATGCTGGCCCGTCGGAAGTAGCCCGCGGCGCCAAACCGACAGATAATGCACCTGATGTTCGAAGGCTTCACTCAAGAAATCGTAAACGTCGCCGGAATTCCGATCCGCCTCCTGCACGGCGGCAGCGGCCCGCCGCTGCTGTTGCTGCACGGCAACCCGCAGACCTTGTTCATGTGGCACAAGGTGGCGCGCGGCCTGGCGCGCGAATTCACGGTCGTAGCCGCAGACTTGCGGGGTTACGGCGACAGCGGCAAGCCGCCGACCGCTCCCGATCACGGGCCCTATTCGAAGCGGGCGATGGCGGCCGACCAGGTGGGGGTCATGGCCCACCTGGGTTTCGAGGAGTTCTTCGTTGCCGGGCACGACCGCGGGGCCCGCGTCGCCTACCGGATGGCGTTCGATCATCCGGAGCGGGTGAAAAAGCTGGCGGTGCTCGACATCGTCCCGACCTTGCATGCGTTCTCGCGGGCCGACGCCAAGTTCGGGCTCGGCTATTACCACTGGTTCTTCCTCGCCCAGCCTTTCGACCTGCCGGAGCGCCTGATCGCCGCCGATCCCGACTATTTCTGGCGCCGGCACACCACGCGCGGCCCCAAGCCGCCCGACTTCTTCGCCCCCGAGGCGCTCGCGGATTATCTGCGCTGCTTTCGCAACTCCGAGACCATCCACGGCATCTGCGAAGACTATCGCGCGGCGGCCACCATCGATCTCGTTTACGACATCGAGGAGTACGGCAACCGGAAGATCGAGTGCCCGGTGCTGGCGCTGTGGGGCCGCAAGGGTAAGCTCGACAGCTGGTATGATGTGCTCGCGGTGTGGCGCGACTGGGCCCATGACGTCCGTGGCCGCGCCGTCGATTGCGGCCATTATCTGGCCGAGGAGGCGCCCGAGGAGACCTACCGCGAGCTGCGGGAGTTCTTTGCGGGCTGAGCGGCCAGAGCAGGGCGGAGCAGGGCGGAACGGAACGGGAGGGTGTGATGGTCCGCGGGCGGGTGATGGAGATCATGGAGAACGGGACGACCCGGGGGCGCGGCGACCACGAATTCGTCCAGCTGCCGCAGCCGGGCGACCGCGTCGTCCTCGGCACCGACAGCGGCGACCTCGAAATGCTGCGCGTGGTGCGGATCAAGCACCTGCCGATGCGAATCCCGCATACGAAGCTCGAGGGCTCGGCTCCCCTCGCCATGGTCTATGTCGAATGGGCGGAAGAATGGAACGAGAAGGTGTAGCACGGTGTTGTCTGCGGAATCGTCGTCCTCATCCAACGCGCCAGGTCAGGCAAGGAGGCAGAGATGCGGCCGTTTCAAGGCACTCGACGGAATTTTTTGCTCACGGCGCCGGCGCTGATCGGTGTCGCGGCGGCCGATGCCGGCGGGCGTCCGGCCGCGGCGGCGCTGTTCGGCAAGGATGACAAGACGAACAAGGACAAAGAGGTCGGGCCGACCGAGGACCTGATGCGCGAGCACGGCGTGCTCCGCCGGGCGCTCCTGGTCTATCGCGCCAGCGCCCCGAAGCTGCGCCGCGACCCGACCCGGGTCGACCCGCCCGCGCTGCGGCGCGCCGCCGCCCTCTTCAAGACCTTCGGCCACGATTATCACGAGAAGAAGCTGGAAGAGGCGCTGCTGTTCCCGGCGCTGCGCAAGGCCGGCGGGCCGGCGGCGGACTACGTCGACGTGCTGATGGCGCAGCACGAGCGCGGGCGCCAGATCACCGATTACATTCTGACCGTCACCGGCAAGCGCACCATCAGCGTCGGCGACACCGAGCCCCTGGCGCGCGCGTTCGAGGCCATCGCCCTCATGTATGAGAGCCACACCGCGCACGAGGACACGGTGGTGTTCCCGGCCTGGAAGAACAGCCTGCCCGACCGCGACTATCGCGAGATGGGCGACAAGTTCGAGGAAATCGAGAAGGCGATGTTCGGCAAGGACGGGTTCGACGACGCGGTGGCCGAGATCGCCGACGTGGAGCAGACCCTCGGCGTTGCCGATCTCGCCCAGTTCACGGCACCCGAGCCGCCGCGCGTGTCGGTCGCCGCACCGCCCTGAGCCGGCCGCCCGTCCGGCGACGGCGCGATCTTGACCGCGGGAATTTCCGCCACTTCACTGCGGTCTGGCATGTAGGCCGACGGCTGTGATCACCGGCCGAACGAGGCCCGGGATGCGGAGCTTGTCGGCCGGACGTTGCGCCGGTGTTCTCATATGGGGGATCGCGGTCGTGTTGGCCGGGGCGGCTCCGGCGGTCGCCGCCGAATGCCCCGATGCCGGCGCCGAGATCGCCACCGACCGGCCGGACGTGACGAATTCGAGCTTGGTGGTGCCGACCGGGAGCCTGCAGGCCGAGAACGGGATTAATCTCGTGGGCCGCGGCGGCAGCCGGGCGGTGGACGGAACCAACACCCGGCTGCGGCTGGGCATCGCCGAGTGCCTGGAGATCCTGTTCGACGCGCCGACCTATTTTGGCCGGCTGCGCGGCGCCCGCGGATCCGGCTTCAGCGATGCGGCACCGGCCGTCAAGCGCCAGCTGGAGGGCTTGCCCGAGGGCTTCAGCCTGTCGGCAACGGCCGGGCTCGGCCTGCCCACCGGCGACCGGCGGATCGCCGGCCGCGGCTATGGGCCGTACCTCCAGTTTCCATGGGCGCAGGCCCTGGCCGGCGGGTGGCGTCTCAGCGGCATGTTCACCGGCACGGTGCGGCCGAGCGAACCGGCGGACAAGCTGGTCCAGGCGACCTTCGTGATCGAGCGCGAGATCGGGCCGCACGCCGACCTGTTTGTCGAATATGTCGGCGATTATCCCAACGTCGGCCGCGCCAGCCATCTGATCAACGCCGGTGGCGCCTATCGCGTCACCCGCACCCAGCAGGTCGATTTTCACTTGGGCGGCGGCCTCAACCACGCGGCCCCCGGCTATTTCTTCGGGCTCGGTTACTCGATCCGCTTCGACGGCTTGTTCTGACGCGTCGTTGCGCGGCGGCGGCCGTGCAAGGGAACCGGCCTCGCCTCTATACCGTGCGAACTGAGCTCGAGGATTGTATAGGTGCCGAGAGATATGTCGTCGCGCGGCGGCAGCGCATCGTCCAGCACGGAGACGTTCACGAATTGCGCACCCCTGAACGTCGCTGACTCGAAGCCGTGCCGGTGGCCGAACAGGAACAGCGGCACATCCGGCATGTCTTCGTGGACGCGATATTGTCGTTCGTGCGTGACCACGATCGTGCGCTTCTGTCCGGCACGAGAGCTTGCGATCACGTCGGCCAGCGACGCCCGGTTCCGCCGCTGGACCTCGCGCGCGTGCCTCCGTTTCGCGGCGCGATCGGCGGTCTGCCGGCGGGGCCTCAGCTCTTGCTCCATGGCCGCGGCGAGCGGGTTCAAGCCCCAGTGCGCCGGCAGGCCGCTGAACCCGGCGAACGCCCAGCCGCCGCATTCGACCGATCGCAGATGCAGATGGTGGCAGTTGGGCCCAAACGAGGCGTCGTAGGGCAGCTTCGAATCCCAATTCCCGAAGACGTACAGGACCGGACACGCGAACGACGCCAGCAGGCCCAGGATGTCAGGCGCCGCCGTGCTTCCGATATCGCCCGCCACAACGACGGCATCGAAGTCGTTGCGCTCGCGGTCGCGGAGCCGGCGAACCGCATCGACGTTGCCGTGAATGTCCGAAACCGCGAGAAGCCTCATGTCTCGCATGAAACGGCTTTGCGGCGGAAAGCTCAAACAAAAACCCCCGCCAGTCGCCTGGCGGGGGTCTGTTGGTCTGACCCTGAGGTCAGATGCTGTAATACATCTGGAACTCGATCGGGTGCGGCGTGTGCTCGAAGGCGTAGACCTCTTCCCACTTGAGGTCCATGTAGCTGCTGAGGAAGTCGTCGGTGAACACGTCGCCCTGCTTGAGGAAGGCGTGATCCTTCTCGAGGTTGCCGATGGCCTCGCGCAAGGATCCGCACACCGTCGGCACCTTCTTCAGCTCTTCCGGCGGCAGGTCGTACAGGTTCTTGTCGATGGCATCGCCGGGATGGATCTTGTTCTTGATGCCGTCGAGGCCGGCCATCAGCATCGCCGCGAACCCGGTGTAGGGATTGCAGCCGGGATCCGGGAAGCGGACCTCGACGCGCTTGCCCTTCGGGCTGGCGACGTACGGGATGCGGCACGAGGCCGAGCGGTTGCGCGCCGAGTAGGCGAGCAGCACCGGCGCCTCGAAGCCCGGGATCAGCCGCTTGTAGCTGTTGGTCAGCGGGTTGGTGAAGCAGTTGATCGCCTTGGCGTGCTTGATGATGCCGCCGATGTAGAACAGCGCCGTCTCCGACAGGTCGGCGTACAGGTTGCCGGCGAACAGCGGCTTGCCCTTCTTCCAGATCGACTGGTGGGTGTGCATGCCCGAGCCGTTGTCGCCCTTGATCGGTTTCGGCATGAAGGTGCAGGTCTTGCCGTACTGGTGGGCGACGTTGTGGCAGACATATTTGTAGATCTGCACGCCGTCGGCCGCCTTGACCAGGGTCGAGAACACGTTGCCGAGCTCGTGCTGCGAGGGCGCCACCTCGTGGTGGTGCTTCTCGATCTTGAGCCCCATGTCCTTCATGACCGTGAGCATCTCGGCGCGCAGGTCCGAGGCGCCGTCGACCGGCGGCACGGGGAAGTAACCACCCTTGATCGGCGGCCGATGGCCCATGTTGCCGTCCTCGTACTTCTTGTCCGAGACGTACGGGCCTTCCTCGCTGTCGATCTCGTACATGCCGACGTTCATGCCGACCTTGTAGCGCACGTCGTCGAACACGAAGAACTCGATCTCGGGCCCGAAATACGCGGTGTCGCCGATGCCCGAGCTCTTGAGGAAGCCTTCCGCCTTCTTGGCGATCGAGCGCGGGTCACGGCCGTAGGGTTGACCGGTGCCGGGCTCGTAGACGTCGCAGAACAGGACCAGGGACGGCTGGGCCGCGAACGGGTCCATGACCGCCGTCTCGGCGTCGGGCATCAGGACCATGTCCGACTCGTTGATGGCCTTCCAGCCGGCGATCGAGGAGCCGTCGAACATGATGCCGTCGGTGAACGTGTCCTCGTTGATCGTCTCGATGGCGTGGGCCAGGTGCTGCCACTTGCCGCGCGGGTCGGTGAATCGAAGGTCGACGTATTTGACGTCGTTTTCCTTGATCATCTGCAGAACTTTCTTGGGATCGGACATGGATCTTGTTCCTGTCTGGTTGGTTGATGGTGATTTGCGTGAATTGATGGCGGAAAGCGATGGCGGCCGCCGGCCCCCGGACCTCGGTGGACCGGCGCCGGTGCCGGCTCGATGCTGTGGGCTGCCCCGCTTCCGACTGCTCCTGCCCCTAAGACTTAGCCTTCCGTGAACCTTTCTTCTCGGCCGCGAGCCCCGCTTCAGACCGCTTCGACGCCGCGTTCGCCGGTGCGGATGCGGATCGCTTCTTCGACCGCCGTGACGAAGATTTTGCCGTCGCCGATGCGTCCGGTATGGGCGGCGCGCTGGATCGCCTCGATCGCGCGCTCGACCAGCGCGTCGTCGAGCACGATCTCGATCTTCACCTTGGGCAGGAAGTCGACGACGTACTCCGCCCCCCGATACAGCTCGGTGTGACCCTTCTGGCGGCCGAAGCCCTTGGCCTCGACCACCGTGATGCCCGTGAGGCCGACCTCGTGAAGCGCGTCCTTCACCTCGTCGAGCTTGAACGGTTTGATGATGGCTTCGATTTTTTTCATACGCCGATTTGATCCCTTGGGTTTGCCGCCGCGGCGGGTCCGATCAGGGTGCGAGACCGGGGCGAACGACCGGGTGATGACCCGATGGTCGACACCCGCGGCGCCGAAGGGATGTCCCCGTGGCATTCCGCTGCTTTGTTAGCACGGGCTGTGCCAATCTCCCCGGCCTGACGGCGCCGAAATCCGGTTGATTCCGTCGCATCGGCCGGGCTGTCCCGGGTGCCGCGCCGCGATAATATCCATTTTGCATATTAAATGTGCAACAAATCGTCTAAATCGTGGGCGGACTCACGCCGCCCCTTTCGCCGAGTTAGGGGCCAGGCAGGTGCGGATGCGGCGCATCGCCTCGCGGATGTTCTCGACCGAGTTAGCGTAGGAGAAGCGCAGATAGCCCTCGCCATTCGACCCGAAGCTGGTCCCGGACAGGGTCGCGACCCCGGCCTCGTCGAGGAGCTTGGCCTCGAGCTGGCGGCTCGTCAGGCGCGTGCGGGTGATGTTCGGGAACGCGTAGAACGCCCCGCCCGGCTCGATGCACGAGACGCCCGGAACGGCGTTGAGCTCGGCGACGATGACCTTGCGACGCTCGGCGAACGCCGCGACCATCTGGCGCACGTCGTCCTGCGGCCCTTCGAGGGCGGCGATGCCGGCGAACTGCGCCGACGCGTTCACGCAGGAATGGCAGTTGATGGCCAGCCGCGTCGCCGGCTCGATCAGTGAGGCCGGCCAGACCGAATAGCCGAGCCGCCAGCCGGTCATCGCATAGGTCTTGCTCCAGCCGTCGAGCAGGATCAGCCGGTCGCGCAACGCCGGATAGTCCAGCAGCGTCACGTGCTCGCGGCCGTCATAGGTCATCTGGCCGTAGATCTCGTCGCTCATCAGCGTGACCTGCGGATGCTTCTCGAGGCCCTTGACCAGCGTCTCGATCTGGGCGCGCGGCACCACGCCGCCGGTCGGGTTGGCCGGGCTGTTGATGATGATGAGGCGCGTCGCCTTGGTGATCTTGCCCAGCACCTCGTCGGCGTCGAACGCGAAGCCGTTCTTCTCGAGGAGCGGAATGGGAACCGGCGTCGCGCCCGAGAACCTGATCACCGATTCGTAGATCGGAAAGCCGGGGTTGGGGTACAGGATCTCGGCGCCCGGCTGGCCGAACATCATGATGGCGAAGAACATCGTCACCTTGCCGCCGGGGACGATGAGCACGTGGTCCGGGTTGACCTCGGCCTTGAGGCGCCGATGGATGTCGGCCGCCACCGCCTGGCGCAGCGGCAGGATGCCGTTGGCCGGCGTGTAGCCGTGATGGCCGTCGCGCAGCGCCTTGGCGGCGGCCTCGACGATGTGCGGCGGGGTCAGGAAATCGGGCTGGCCGATGCCGAGATTGATGATAGAGCGGCCCTGCGCTTCCAGCGCTTTGGCGCGCGCCAGCACCTCGAACGCGGTCTCGGTGCCGAGCAGGCCCATGCGGTCGGCGAGAATGGGCATATTCCTTCCCCTCGTGCCCGTCTTTGCGGGGCGCACTATGCCGAACCGACCTCGCCTTGTCGACCCGGGAAACGCCGCTGCAAAGACCTCGATAAGGGGCCTAACGCCGGGCCGGACAAGGCTTTTCCGGCCTTGAGGTTCGGCGGGCCACTTGAGTTTTGAAGACAGGGGGGCTACACCACGGGGCCTCGGTGGCGGGCGTAGCTCAGTTGGTTAGAGCGCCAGATTGTGGATCTGGAGGTCGCCGGTTCAAGACCGGTCGCTCGCCCCATTTTTCTCCGGCATTTTTGACGACCGATCCTCCGCGGAGTTCCGCGGCGAAACTTTCCGATGGGACCTCGATCGCGCTATGGCCGCTTTGCCGGGTCGGGTTCATAGGCCGCTAGCGCAATGAGCGCCGCCGGCAGATCGGCACCGGCGCGTCGCAACTTCTGCACCGTTTCGCGGCAGGCCTGGCGGTCGCCGCCCTTGGCCGTATCGCGCACCTGCTGCAGAGCCGTGCCGCCGGCGAGCTTGAATTCCGTAGCGGGAGTGCCGGCTGGCGTGGCACCCGCGCCGCCATGCGACGAACCTGAGGCATGTGGGCTGACGGCAGCCTCCAGCGGGGCGAGGGAGACCGGGACAGTCGGAGGTGCAGCCGCTTGGGAGCGCATATTGGTGGAGGAGGTCGGGCTGACCGACCCGCCAGTGGCCTGGGCGGCCGGAGTCGCCGGCGGCTCGGCAAGCTTCATTTCGGCGTAGGCGAGCAGCTCCTGGCATACGTCCGCCAGGCCGGCTTTCGGCTGGGCAAGCGCGGAGACCCCGATGAGAGCCGACGAGCCCAACAGGACGGCGAAGATTCCACTGCGCATGATCGTCTCCTTTTAAATGCGGACAGGAGGTTGTGCCATCATCGCGAAGGCCTGGGCCTCGAGCTCGAAGAAGACGCGGCCGATGGTGCCGACGGGCCTGTAAAAGCGCGCGTGCTTCGCCGTCTCGAGATCGGTGAAGAAGCCGACCGCCCACGGCTTCAGATGCCGCTCGAAAAAGCGCCGCTCCGACCCAGGCCCCGCCTCGAAGCGGCCGGCGGCGAGACCGGCCATCACCTCGCACAGGATCGCGACGTGATCCTCGGGCTCAGGCTGGTCGTCCGGCCGCTCGATGCCGAGCAGGGCGAGGTCGCCCCGGACCCGGGCAAGCGGCTGCTCGTAGAGGAAGCCGGTGCGGTAGTAGGACGCATAGGGCAGGAGCTCGCCCCGGCCTACGCCGACGAAAAGGTCGAAGAACTCACGCGACACTTCGTTCGGACCGGTTCGCGCAGCGTGTTCGGCGAGCCCGATGTGGGCAAGACCGAGCGGACTCGCGTCGCCGCGGAGTGCCGCCACGCGTTCGAGCACGTCGTCGGTCGGCGCCCGCCCGAGCAGGACCGCGAGCAGGTGATATTCGTGCGAGCGCAGGAGTTCGATCTCGTCGACCTTTTCAGGCATCGGCCGCCGCCCCGCCCTTGCTAGCTGGAGCCTCGGTCTCCGTTTCACTGTCGTCCGCAGTGGGAGGAACGGCTGCAGCACGATTCTCTGCCGGTTCAGTTCGGGGTTGGCCCGAGCCTGCCACGTCCGACTCGCCGAAGACGCGCCGGACCATCGTTGCGACATACTCGGGCGCGAGCGCGCCGTTGCCCGGCACCCCACCCGGCGTGTTCCAGTCGTAAGCGTAGTCGCGGGCGGGTCCGACAAAGTCGCGGATCGCGGGATCGAGCATCCACATCTTCCGCAACGCCGCGTTCCGGAGCGCCTCGGGAACGCCACGACGGAGAAAGCCGGTGATGTCGCTGGCGGCTGTAAGCTCGTCGAGCTTAGGCAACGCCGCGAGCTCTTGCGGGGTAAGCGCGGGCTCGGCGTCGGGCGCTCCCGCGCCGTCGGCGCGTCGCCGCGGTACGTCCGGCGCGAACTCGGCGGCTCGATCGGGCTGCGGTGCCGGGCCGCGGGCGGAGCGGCGTGCCTCGTCTTTGCACCGCGACCAACGGGACAGAAAGTCTTCGCTCATTCGTCCTCTCCGCGCGGGTCGCTTGACGCCCGTGGACGACGCCCGGGCGCTTCCGCGTCGGCACGGTCGCGCTCGCGCTTGATGAACGGCCGCTCGACGTGGAAGGCCTCCAAGAAGGCCGCGACTTTGGCCTGGATTTCCCTCGGCATCGGCACCGCTTCGACGATCCCGCCGATCCCCTCCGTCAAAGCCTCGCCCTCGTAAGGATCCGCGGTCACCTTGCCGACCCCGCACTCGTCACCGCCGAGGAGACGGAGCGACACCCAGAGCGACGGTCGGCCGGAGGCGAGGTTGTCCCGGTAATGAGCCGTCTCGGAGCTATGAAGCGTCAGGACCGAAGGTCCGACGTAGAAGAGCTTGTCCTCCCCGTCGGTGCCGAGCGACGTCCAACTCTCGGCGGATGGGACGGCGGGAAGAACGGCGCGCGGCAGCCACGCGTGGTCCGCCCAAGGGCTTTTGAGCCTCTTTCTGGCGACAATCACGCCGATATCGAAGTGATGCTCGGTCATCTCGCGTCACCCCGAGCGAGTCCGGCAGCTGGGAATCAAACGCGGTGGAGAGATGCGGGTTCCGGGGCTTTCCGGAACCTTCCCGATCCGCATCGGTTTTAGTTTCGTGGCTGGTCGCCAGCCCTGTCGCGCAACGGCGTATCGCGCCGTGGATGCCGCGGCCGGATGGCAAAAAGGAGACGCCATGGGCGCGATTATGTCAGGGATCCTAGGGGCGATCGTATTGGGTGTGGTCGCCGCCATCGTCCTCTCCGCGGTTCAGGAACCGGCCTATGAAGCTTTTTCGACCTCCAGCACACGCCTCACCGATCCTGGCTCGAACCTCGTCGGCAAGGCGTGGACCGGCGATCCCGAGGTCCCCTCCAACCAGTCCTAGCTGAAAGGGAGCCGCAGCGCCGGACCGAAGCATTACTCTGCCGGCGCGGGTGCCGAGCCCCCGCCGACAGGCGGGCCGCGGCGGGATTTTGCCAGCTGCTCGTCGACCCAGAGGCGGTGGTGCTGGGAGGCCCACGCAAGGTCGACCTCGCCGGAGCCCATCGCGTCCCAGGCGCCCTGCATCCCCAGCGTGCCGATATAGATATGCGCGATGATGATCGCGATCATGATCACCGCCATCGTGGCATGCACGTATTGGGCGGCCTGCATGCCGTCGATGTCGGTGAACCAGAAGGGAAACAGCATGACGATGCCGCTTGCCGAGAGCAGGCCGCCGCCGAGCAGCACGGCCCAGAAGATCAGCTTCTGGCCGGCATTGAAGCGTCCGGCGGGCGGCTCGCCCTCGCCGAAGAAGCCGCCCCCGGCCTTGAGCCACTCGATGTCGTAGCGGTCCGGAAGATTGTCGCGCAGCCACAGCACGGCCATGAGCAGCACCCCCAGCATGAAGGGCCAGGCCATGAAGTTATGGGCGTATTTCGCCCAGTGCGACCAGGTCGCGAACGCGTCCGGTCCGAGCAGCGGCAACAGCAGCCGCTTACCGAAGAAATAGTTGAGCCCGGTGATCGCCAGCACAATGAAGCTCGTGGCCGTCATCCAATGGGTGAAGCGCTCGATGACCTTGAACCGCAGGATTTTGCGGCCGGATTTCTCGTCGCGTTTGTACCTGATCGGCCCGCGGACAAAGTAGAAGGCGGCGAGAGCGACGATCATGCCGACGATGGCGATGCCGCCGATCCAGGGGAGCACGCGCTCATGGAAGCGGCGGTAGTCGCGCCCTTGCGGGTGCTCCAACATCGCCAATTTTTCGTCCGGGATCGTGATCTGGCCCTGGACCTCGCCGAACTTGCGCAAGAGTTCGTCTTCCCGCACCGACAGGGCCGTTGGATTCGAGCCGCTCGGCTGCTGCGCCGGGGCCGTATCGACACCCACCACGAAGACGAGGGTAAGTGCGACCATCATGATCCGGACTGCGTGAACGCTCTGCCGCATCGGCACTTCCTTCCGCACATGGCGTCCTGCTCGCCCAATCAGGACGCGACCGTATCTCCGTACGCTATCTTCCAGCCCCACATGCCCGAGCCGTAGCCGCGCATGGCGACGCGCTCCTGGTAGATCTTTTCGATCACCTCGCCGTCGCCGGCGAGGAGCGACTTCGTCGAGCACATCTCGGCGCACAGCGGCAGCTTTCCCTCGGCGAGGCGATTGCGGCCGTACTTGACGTATTCCGCCTCCGTCGAGTCCGGCTCCGGACCGCCCGAACAGAACGTGCACTTGTCCATCTTGCCGCGGCTGCCGAAATTGCCGACCCGCGGATATTGGGGTGCTCCGAACGGGCACGCATAGAAGCAATAGCCGCAGCCGATGCAGAGATCCTTCGAGTGCAGCACGACGCCGTCCTCGGTTCGGTAGAAGCAGTCAACGGGACAGACCGCCATGCACGGTGCATCGGTGCAGTGCATGCAAGCCATCGAGACCGAGCGCTCACCCGGGTTGCCGTCGTTGAGCGTCACGACCCGGCGCCGCTGAATGCCCCAGGGCACGTCGTGCTCATTCTTGCAGGCGGTGACGCAGGCGTTGCAGTCGATGCAGCGGTTCGCGTCGCAGAGGAATTTCATTCGGGCCATTGCGGCTCCAGCTCAGGCCGACCGGATCTGGCAAAGCGTGACCTTGCCTTCGTGCATGTTGGTCACCGGATCGTAGCCATAGGTCGTGACGGTATTGGCGCTCTCCCCGAGAACGATCGGATCGGTGCCCTGCGGGTAACGGCTGCGCAGATCCGCGCCCTCGTAATATCCCGCGAAGTGATACGGCATAAAGGCGACGCCCTTGCCTACCCGCTCCGTGACCAGTGCCCTGACGCGGGTCTTGGCACTGCTCTCGGGGCCGAGCACCCAGACCCACTCCCAGTGCTTGATGCCGCGCTCGGCAGCGTCCGCCGTATTGATCTCGACGAACATGTCCTGCTGCAGCTCGGCGAGCCACTTGTTCGAGCGCGTCTCCTCGCCGCCGCCCTCGTACTCGACGAGACGCCCGGTGGTCAGGATGATCGGGAACTCCTTGGCGATATTTTTCTCGATTGCCGCCTTCTGCACCGAGAAGCCGATATTCGGCATCCTGAGCTGCCGCTCGTCGGGCCGCGTCGGGTACTTCGCCACAAGGTCCGGCCTTGGCGAGAAGATCGGCTCCCGGTGGACCGGGATCGGGTCCGGCAGGTTCCACGCAACCGTACGGGCCTTGCCGTTGCCGTAGTGCATGACGCCGTGATCCAGGCAGACCCGCTGGATGCCACCGGACAAATCAATCGCCCACGACACGGCGTCTACCGCGTTTCCGCCGATCTTTTTGATGATCTCAAGCTCCTCGGGCGTGAGATCCTTGTCCCAACCGAGCTTTGTCAACACGCCCATGGTGAACTCGGGATAACCGTCGGTAAGCTCCGATCCCTTCGTGTACGAGCCCTCGGCTAGAAGCGTTTGGCCATCGCGCTCCAGGCCGAAGCGGGCTCGGAAGGGGCTGCCGCCATCCTTCACGTGGAGCGACGTGTCATAAAGGATGGCCGTGCCGGGATGGCGGATCTCGGGTTTGCCCCAGCAGGGCCAGGGGAGGCAGTAGTAATCGCCGCCGACCTCCGGATCGTCCTTCGGCGCGCGGAGCGTGACGAGGTCGAACTTGTGCTGGTTTCGCATATGCGCCTGGAGGCGCTCCGGCGACTGGCCGGAGTAGCCGGTCGACCAGCCGCCGCGATTGATCTCGCGCAGGAGATCCTCGGCGCTCGGTACGTTGTTCTCGACCTTGATGTTCTTGAACATGGCATCGGCAAAGCCGAGCTTCTTCGCGACGCGGTAGAGAACCTCGTAATCGGTCTTCGACTCGAACGCCGGCTTCACGATCTGCTCGCCCCACTGGAGGGAGCGATTCGAGGCCGTACGGGATCCATCCATCTCGAGGGAGGTGCAGGCCGGAAGAAGATAGGTGCCGTTCTTTCGCTCCGACATGGACGCCCACGATGACGGATGGGGATCGACGATGACGAGCAGATCGAGTTTTTCGACGCCTTTCACGGCGCCGGGAATGCGCGGAATCGTGTTGCCGCCATGGCCCATCACGAACATGGCCCTGAGCGGGTTCTTCTGATCGATTTGATCCTCCGGCAGCAGCACCGCGTCGAACCAGCGCGTGGAGGACAGGCCGGGCGTCTCCATATTGTCCTTGCGGCTGCGGGCGTTGCGCCCCGCCTTCGCCGGCACCTCGTCGAACCGGCTCTGGAACCAGTCGTAATCGACGTCCCAGACGCGGGCCCAATGTTTCCAGGCCGTGTCCGTCAAGCCGTAGTAGAGCGGCAGAGTCGTGACATCGAGACCGAGGTCGGTGGCACCCTGGACGTTGGTGTGACCGCGGAAGATATTGGCGCCGGTGCCGATCGCACCGACGTTGCCGGTGAGCAGGAGTGCTATGCAGGAGGCGCGCACGTTGGCGGTGCCGACCGTCTTTTGCGTCTGCCCCATCGCCCAGATGAGGGTTGCCGGCTTCTCTTTGGCCAACATCTCCGCCACGCGTCTAAGCTGCTCGCCTGAGATGCCGCTGATGCGCTCGACCTCGTCGGGCGGATACTTCTCGATCTCCTTGTAGACCTGGTCCATCCCCCAGACGCGCTGCCGGATGAATTCCTTGTCCTCCCAGCCGTTCTTCACGATGTGCCACATCATGCCCATCAGCACCGGGATGTCGGTGCCGGGACGAATACGCAGATAGAGCGTGGCATGCGCGGCGGTGCGGGTAAGGCGCGGATCGATGACCACCAGATTCGCGCGGTTGAGCTCTTTCCCTGCAAGGATGTGCTGCATCGAAATCGGGTGCGCCCGGGCCGGGTTGCCGCCCATGACGATCATGGTCTTGGCATTGCGCAGATCATTGTAGGAGTTGGTCTGCGCGCCATAACCCCAGGTGTTGGCCACGCCGGCGACCGTGGTCGAGTGGCAGATGCGGGCCTGATGATCGACGTTGTTCGTGCCCCAGAAGGC
>DASWFO010000225.1:0-21841 GCA_036394195.1 Alphaproteobacteria bacterium
GGTCGGCGCCGATGCCGCCGTTGGCGCCGGGCCGGTTCTCGACGATGAAGTTCTCCTTGAACGCCTCGGTGAGCTTCTGGGCGACGACCCGTCCGAAAATATCCGCGGCCCCGCCGGCCACGTAGGGGACGATGAGCCGGACCGGCTTCGCCGGATAGGCCTGCGCGGCCGCCGGCGCCGACACGCCGGGCGACGCGAGAAGCATCAGCCCCAATCCGAACGCTGCGGCCCGTCGTGTGATCCCCATCGCCCGCTCCTCCCCGTTATTCGTTTCGGTTTGCGTTTTCGCCACCGACGCGCAACCATGCGCGCGATGACATCGACGCGAAGTATCTCTTCTCTCTTGCGGCCGCACAAGCAACCGCGCCGGCCGCTTCCGGCGCATGCGGCCGACTGCCACATGCACGTGTTCGGCCCGTTCGACCGCTTCCCGCTGGCTGCCGAACGCAGCTACAACGTCCCGGAAGCGCCGCTGGCCGCGCACGAGGCGATGAAGGGGGCGGTCGGGCTGGAGCGCACCGTCCTGGTGCAGGCCAGCGGCTGCGGCACCGACAACGGCGCCATGCTCGCGGCCCTCGGCGAGCTCGGCCCGCGCGGCCGCGGCGTGGTGGTGGTCGACGCCGAAATGTCCGACGCCACCTTGGCGTCCATGCATCAGGCGGGTGTCCGCGGCGTGCGGCTCAATCTGGTGACCTTGAAGGGCCGCTACGGCGACGACACGGCGGCGTTGATCCAGGCCTACGCGCGTCGCCTGAAGCCGCGCGGCTGGCATCTCCAGCTCTTCGTCGAGAACGCCGCCCTGGTCGCTCTCGAGACGCCGCTCGCCGCGGCCGGGATCGATATCGTCGTCGATCACATGGGGCTGCCGGATGCGCGGACCGGCCCGGCACAACCCGGCTTTCAGGCGCTGCTGCGGCTGCTCCGCCGCGGCCATATCTGGGTCAAGCTCGCCGGCGCCGATCGTGTCAGCCGCCACACCGGCCGCCTCTCTGATGCCATGCCGTTCATGCAGGCGCTGGTGGAAACGAATGTCGACCGGCTGGTCTGGGGCACCGATTGGCCGCATATCGGGTTCCATTCCGGAACCGCGGTGGGCCACCAGGAGCTGCTGCCGTATCGGCCGCTCGACGCCGGCGAGCTGCTGGACGTGCTGATCGCGGCGGTGCCGGACCCGGGTGTCCGCGAGAAAATCCTCGCCGCCAATCCGGCCCGGCTCTACCAGTTCGACTGAGGACCCGAGGATGTTCCTGCACGAGACCATAGAGCCCGCCTTCACCGCCCCCAGGCTCGCGTGCGACGCCCATTTTCACGTATTCGGGCCGGCCGAGCGCTTCGCTTACGGATCCGACCTGCGCTATAAGCCGCCCGTGGCGCCCCTGGCCGACTATAGGCAGCTCGCGGCGCACCTCGGCTTCGAGCGCTTCGTCTTCGTCCAGCCGAGCGCCTATGGCCGCGACAATGCGTGCATGCTCGAGGCGTTGGGCCAGGTCGGGGAGCGCTGCCGCGGCATCGTCGACATCGACGAGAACATTCCCGACCGCGAGCTCGAGCGCCTGCACAAGGCGGGCGTGCGTGGCGTCCGAATCAACGTCTCGCCGGTGAAGCCGCGCGAGCCCGGCTATTCGGCGACCATGCGGCCGCGCATCGAACGCCTGGACGCGCGCTGCGCCGAGCTGGGTTGGCATCTCGACTTCCTGGCCCCCGGCTGGCTGACCGAGGAGCTGTTCCCGATCTTCGACCGGCTCCGGGTGCCGTTCACGCTCGCCCACATGGGCATGTTCCTGGCCCGCGACGGGGCCGCACAGCCCGGCTTCCAGGCGTTGTTGGCGCGGCTTCGCGGCGGCACCGGCCGCTGCTGGGTGAAGCTCACCGGCGTCTACCGGATGTCGCAAAGCCCCAGCTTCGCCGACGCGGCGCCGATGGCGCGCGCCCTGATCGAAGCCGCCCCCGACCGCCTCATCTGGGGCAGCGACTACCCGCATCTGTCGTTTGCCGACAAGGTGGGCTCGATCGAGCTCTACAACCTGCTCGGCGAGTGGGCCCCCGACCCGGCGACGCGCCGCCAGATCCTGGTCGACAACCCGCAGGCCCTGTTCGGGTTCTGATTTTCTCTTCGTCATTCCCGCGAACGCGGGAATCCAGAATCTTTTTCACCACGGAGGATGCTGAGAAGCACCGAGGGCGCGAAGGGTCAGCGTCATTGCGAGCGCAGCGAAGCAATCCAGTGTCCGGCTTCTGGATCGCGTCGTCGCTGCGCTCCTCGCGATGACGCTCCAGGAGGCCGCAGCCGCCTGGCGGCCTCAACTCCCCTTCAAATCATGCACCGCCGGGAAGAAATAGTCCTTCCATGAGGCGGGGAGGCGCTTGATGCGGCCGACCTTGTGCATGAAGCCGGCGAAGTCCATGACCTTGGCCGGCGTCGTCGTGTAGTCGACGTCCGGATCGGCCACCATCTTGGCGATCTCGTCGACGGAGCTGGTGCGGTCGCCGGACATCGCGATGTAGATCTCGGCGGCGCCATGCGCATCGGCGTTGATCAGGGCGTTTGCCTCCTCCTGGGCTTTCAGCACCGCGGCGCAGATCTTCGGGTTCTCGTCGCTGAAGCGCTTGCTGGCGAGGAGCAGGCCGTTGGCGTGCTTGCCGCCGAACGTGTCGTAGGATTTCAGCACGCCGTGCAGCGCCGGCGACTTCAGCTCGTAGAACTGGAATGGCGCCACGGCGTAGTGGCTGTTTACCTCCGACTTGCCCGAGAGCAGCGCGGCCACCGCGTCGGGGTGGGGGAGCGTCACGGTCAACGGGTCGAGCCGCTCGTACTGATCGAAGCCCCACAGCTTGGCGGCCGCGATCTCCAGGGAGATGGCCTGGGATGAGATCTTCGCCGTCGGCACCGCGATCCGGTCCTTGTCCGTGAAATCGGCGATGCTGCGGATATCGGGGTTGCGGGTGACCAGCAGGTAGGGCATCGACTGCACCGCGCTCACCCCTTTGATCTCCTGCGCCGTGCCCGCCGTCTTGTCCCACAAGGTGGCCAGGGTCGGTGCCGCGACGACGACGAAGTCGAAGCTGCGCGTGAGCAACGCGTCGGTGAGGGCGCCGGGGCCGCCCATGGTCGCCCATTCGATGGCGAGGCTGGCGAGGCCGGCCTGACCGGCGTGCTTCTCCACCAGCTTATGGCGCTCCATCACCATCAGCGGCAGGTAGGGCAGGCCGTACTGCTTGCCAAGGCGGATCGCCGTCACCTCGGCGGCGGCCGGCCGGATCAGGGCCGGACACGCGAGCGCCGACGATGCCCCGAGAACGGCCTTGGTGAAGTCACGTCTGCGCATCGCGAAACCTCCCGGATCTATTTCGTCGGCGTGCCGTGTGGTGCGGCCGCCCTTGGTCCTCTATTCTAGGCAGGCGGAGCGGGTCGCGCGACCGCGAAAACGGAGGAGACGCCGATGACAGCAGCGAACCCGGTCGCGATCAGCAATCCGGTGAAGGAGCGGTTCAAGGCCGGAGACGTGGCGCTCGGCATGGTCGTCCGGCTGGCCCGGTCGGCGGACATCGCGCGCATCGCCAAGGCCACCGGCCACGATTTCATCTTCATCGACGCCCAGCATTCGCTGTTCAACCTGGAGACCATCGGCCACATGGCCAACGCGGCCCTCGGCTGCGGCGTGGCGCCGTTCGTGCGCGTGCGCAGCTGCGACGATCCGGATGTCTCGCTGCTCCTCGACAACGGCGTCACCGGCATCGTCTATCCCGACGTCGGCAGCGCCGCCGATGCCGCGCGCGGCGTCGCCCGGGCCAAGTTCCCGCCGGTCGGCAAGCGCTCGGTCTGCGGCGGCTATCCGCATTTCGATTACCGGTCCATGCCGCTGACGGAGAGCCTGCCGGCGCTGAACGACGCGACGGTGGTGGCCTGCATGATCGAAACCAAGGAAGGGCTCGACAACATCGAGAAGATCGCCGCCGTGGACGGCGTTGACGTCATCCATATCGGCGCCAACGACCTGCTGAACGCGCTCGGCAAGCCCGGCAAGTTCGACGACCCGATCCTGGTCGAAGCACTCGACCGCTGCATCGCCGCCGCCGCCCGTCACGGCAAGATCGCCGGCTGCGGCGGCAACCGCGACGTCGAGCGGCAGCTTCAGGTCATCCGCAAAGGTGTCCGCTTCGTCACGACGCAGACGGACATGGGCTTCCTCTCCGCCTCCGCCGCGAAATGGACCGAGGGCGTCCGCGCGGGATTCAAACGTTAGGCGCAACCACCCCCACCCCAACCCTCCCCCGTCGAGGGGGAGGGGGTAGGAAGGAGCGATCCTGCAATTCTATTCCCTCCCCCCTTGCGGGGGAGGGCTAGGGTGGGGGGTGAGCCGCTCGCGCTGTCGCGCGCCGCCTACTTCTTCCGCTCTTTGCCCGGGTCCTTGACCGCCGGATAGGTCTCGATCTCGACATTGGCCAGGCGGCCGTTCACCCGCTCGGTGCGGGTGATGTAGACGTTCTGGACGATGTCCCGCGTCTCCGCATCGACCATGATCGGGCCGCGCGGGCTCTCGTGCTTCCAGCCCTTGATGATCTTCATTGCCGCGTCGCCGTCGATTTTGCCGTTGAGCTGCTTCACCACGTCGTAGATCAGCGCCATGCCGTCCCAGGCGCCGACGGCGAACAGGTCGGGGTCGCTGTTCGGGCCGTAGGCCTTGTGCCAGGCGTCGAGGAACTTGCGGTTGGCCTCCGATTTATGCGCCGCCGTGTAATGCGTCGCGGTGACCAGGCCGATCGCGAGGTCGCCGAGGTTCTGCAGGTCGGCTTCGTCGACCGCTTCGGCACTCGGCAGCAGCTTGATGCCGGCGCGCGCCAGCCCCAGGTCGTTGAAGCCCTTCACATAGGCGACCGGCTGCGGGCCGCCCGGCAGGAACGCGTAGACGGCGTCCGGCTTCTTGTCGAGGACCCGCTGCAGGAACGGGACGAAGTCGGGATTGACCAGCGGCACGCGGAGGCTGTCGACGACGGTGCCGCCGGCCTCGGTGAAGCCGATCTTGAACCACTCCTCGGCGTCATAGCCGGGGCCGTAATCCGCGACCGAGGTGAAGGCGCGCTTGGCGCCGCCCTTGGTCGCCGCCCAGCGGCCGAGGATGCTGGTCGTCTGCGGCAGGGTGAGCGACACCCGCGCAATATACGGCGATGCGGTGGTGATCATCGACGTTGCGGCGTTCATGATCACCAGCGGCATCTTCACCTCGGTGACCAGCGGCGCCACCGCCAGCGGCTCCGGCGTGAACACGAACCCGGTCAGGATCTTGACGCCGTCGCGGGTGATCAGCTCCTGCGCCAGGCGCTTGGCGACATCGGGGCTGGGGCCGCCGGTGTCGCGGCGGACGAGCTCGATCTTGTTGCTGCCGACGGACTCGCCGTTCTCCTTCGCCCATAGCTTGATGGCTTCGTCCATGGTGGCGCCCAGCCGGGCGAAGGTGCCGCTATAGGGCAGGATCACGCCGACCTTGACCGTCTCGGCCTGGGCGGCGGTGCCCGCGGCAATCAGTCCCGCCACGGCGGCGCCGGCTAGCATGGTGAGCTTGAACATGGTCCCTCCCTGACTGGGCCTCCCTGAATTCGGATTCGGGGGCGTCTCGCCCGAACCGTACATCATGGGGCCGGCTGGGGAAAAGTCCTACCGCCCCAGGTGGGAAACGTCCCACGGGATCGACGATCCGGTTGCCCTCGCGGGAAGATCGGCGGTATATGCCGGTCCAATGTCATGAAAGGGGTCGAAACGCATGACCGAGCGAACCAAGCCGCCATTCCGGGCCGATCACGTGGGCAGTCTCCTGCGGCCGAAAAAGCTGCGCGAGGCGCGCGATGCCTTCGAGCGCGGGGGGATCACACGCGCTGAGCTGACGCGGGTCGAGGACGAGGCGATCCGCCAGGTGGTGAAGCTGCAGGAGGACGCCGGGCTGAAGCTCGCCACCGACGGCGAGTACCGCCGCAAGGAATGGCACATGGACTTCCTGACCCAGTTCGCGAACGTCCAGCGCGTCGCCTCGCAGATCAAGGTGCGGTTCCACACCCATGAAGGCGATACCGAGGTGGCGCCGCCCGGCCTGAAGATCGCGGGCAAGCTCGGCCGGCCGCACGGCATCTTCGTCGACCACTTCAAGTTCGTGAAATCGGTCACCAAGGGCACGGCCAAGCAGACCATCCCGTCGCCGACGATCATGCATTTCCGCGGCGGCCGGGCGGCGGTCGACAAGACCGCCTATCCGGAGATGGAGCAGTTCTTCGCCGATCTCGCGCGCGTCTACAGCGAAGAAGTGGCGGACCTCGCGGCCGCCGGCTGCCGCTACCTGCAGATCGACGAGACGAACTTCGCCTATCTCTGCGATCCCGACCTGCGCGGCCAGGTCAAAACCAATATCGGCGAGGACCCGGACAAGCTGACCCACACCTACGCCAAGCTGATCAGCGACGCCGTCGCCGAGCGGCCGTCGGACATGGTCGTGTGCATGCATATCTGCCGCGGCAACAACCAGAGCGCCTGGCTCGCCGAGGGCGGCTACGACCCGGTGGCCGAGACGCTGTTCAACGAGGTCAAGATCGACGGCTTCTTCCTCGAGTACGACACGCCGCGGGCCGGCGACTTCAAGCCGCTCCGCTTCGTGCCCAAGGGCAAGATGGTGGTGCTCGGCCTGGTCACCACCAAGCTGCCGAAGCTCGAGGCCAAGGACGAGCTCAAGCGGCGGATCGACGAGGCGGCGAGATATGTGCCGATCGAGCAACTCTGCCTCAGCCCGCAATGCGGCTTTTCCAGCACCATCGAAGGCAACAAGGTGACGGTCGAGGACGAGATCGCGAAGCTAGGCCTGGTCGTCGACGTGGCGCGCGAGGTCTGGGGCTCGGCCTAGCGAAGAGTTCACCACGGAGACACGGAGAAATTTCTCTTCTCGTCATGCCCGCGAAAGCGGGCATCCATCGCGCCAGTGGAACCATGGATTCCCACCTGCGCTGCGTTGGCGGCCTTCAGGGCCGCCGACGGGCGCGATGAATCTGGCGCGGGAATGACGCAGAGAACCGACCACCGTCCATCTTGTCCGACCTCCGTGTACTCCGTGTCTCCGTGGTTGAATCTCTGGATGCGGGCTTTCGCGGCATGACGAGCAATGACTTTTCTTCAACCTTGAGGTTTCTATGAAGCGCAGCATCGAGGGGTTCCTGGCCGCGTGCAGCGGCCTCGGCTTGGCTCTGACCCTGCTGCTCTGCGGCGCGTCCGCCGCTTTTGCCGCCGACAGCCTGAAGGTCACCATCGGCCAGAAAGGCTTCTGGAACTCGACCTTCATCGAGTTCGCCGAACAGCAGGGCTTCTTTCGCGATGAGGGCCTCGACGTCGAGGCGATCTTCACCGACGGCGGTGCCACGACGATGCAGCCGGTCATCGCCGGCAGCGTCGATCTCGGGCTGACGAACGGCACGCTGGGCGTGATCGGCGCCTATGTGAAGGGAGCGCCGATCCGGGTCATCTCGGCGGAATCGACGGGAGCCAGCGACGCGTTCTGGTACGCGCGCGCCGACAGCGGCCTGAAGAGCCTCAAGGACGCCAAGGGAAAGACCATCGGTTTCTCCTCGCCGGGCTCCTCGACCAACCTGATCCTCCTTGCCCTCCTGAAGCAGTACGGCGTCGACGCGAAACCCCTTCCGACCGGCGGCGCCACCGCCACCATGACCCAGGTGATGACCGGCCAGGTCGATGTTGGCTGGTCGGTGCCGCCGCTGGCTCTGGCCGACATCGACGCGGGAAAGCTGGTGATCGTGGCGCGCGGCTCCGAGGTCGAGGCGCTGCGCGACGAGACGGTGCGGGTCAACATCGCGAGTGTCGACGCTCTCAAGACCAAGCGCGACGCGATCGTCCGGTTCACGCGCGCCTACAAGCGCGCGATCGACTGGGCTTACGCCGACCCGCGCGCCATCGACATCTTCGCCGCCAATATCAAGGTCCCGCGGCCGATCGCCCAGCGCGCGGTCGACGAGTTCTATCCCAGGGCCATGTTCCAGATGGGCGAGATCCGCGGCCTCGACAAATCGCTCCGCGAGGCTTACGAGACCAAGCGGATTCCATCGCCGATGACCCCCGACCAGGTGTCGGGAATGCTGGACATCGTGGCCCAGCCGTGACATTTCCCAGGCTACAGCGTTTTTCAGAAAAGCCCGACGCTTCGTCGGACAACAGATTACCGGCGCGCCGGGGTGCAGGGGGCTTCGCCCCCCTGAAAAAGATTCCGGGGCCGGCGCGCGCCAGGGCAAACCGCGTTGCGCGGTTTCCCGGATGCGCGCGGAAGCCAAGCGGCCCGGATGGGCCGCGCCCGGCACTTGAGGGACTGAAAACATGAAGCGCAGCACGGATCGCATTCTCACCACGCATGTCGGCTCGCTGATCCGGCCGCAGGCGCTGCAGGACTTTATGCGCAAGAAGCAGGGCGGCCAGCCCTACGACCAGGCGGCCTATGCCGCGTGCCTCAAGGACTCGGTGGCCGAGGTGGTGCAGAAGCAGGCGAGCGTCGGCCTCGACATCGTCAGCGACGGCGAATACGGCAAGTCGATCAGCTGGTCGCAGTATGTGCTGGAGCGGCTGAGCGGCTTCGAGCGCCGGCCGATCAAGGAGGGTGCCGATCCCTGGGCGCGCGGCGCCGACCGCACCTGCTTCGCCGAATTCTACGAGGAGATGGACTCGCGCGAGGGGCGGGCGACGGTGTTCGATTCGGTGTGCACCGGGCCGATCACCTATACCGGCCAGGCCGAGCTCAAGCGCGACACCGACAACTTCAAAGCGGCGCTGGCGCGGGTGAAGGTGGAGGAGGGGTTCCTGCCGGTGGCCGCCCCGGCCAGCGTCATCCCGGACCGCAAGAACGAGTACTACCCGAACGACGACGCGCTGGTCGAAGCGATCGCGACCGCGATGCGCACCGAATACCGGGCCATCGTCGATGCCGGGTGCGTCCTCCAGCTCGACGACGCGCGGCTCGCCGTCACCTTCGACCGCATGGTGCCGCCCGGCACGTTCCAGGACTATCGCAAATGGGCGGCGCGGCTGGTCGAGGCGATCAACCATGCGCTGGAGGGGATCCCCGAGGAGAAGGTCCGCTATCACGTGTGCTGGGGCTCATGGGCTGGCCCGCATGTCAGCGATGTGCCGCTGAAGGATATCGTCGACCTCATCCTGAAGGTGCGCGTCGGCGCCTACCTGATCGAGGGCGCCAATCCCCGCCACGAGCACGAGTGGAAGGTGTGGGAGAACGTCAAGCTGCCGCCCGGCCGCGTGCTGGCGCCCGGCGTGATCAGCCACGCGACCAATATCGTCGAGCATCCGGAGCTGATCGCCGAGCGCCTGGTGCGCCTCGCCAAGATCGTCGGCCGCGAGAACGTCCTGGCCGGCACCGACTGCGGCTTCGCCCAGGGCGTGTTCTACCGCCGCGTCCACCCGTCCATCATGTGGGCCAAGTTCGAAGCCCTGGTCGAAGGCGCCCGGCTCGCGACCAAGCAGCTCTGGGGTAAATAAGAGCGCGCAGCACCAATGCTCCCTCTCCGCCCCCCAGTCTTCGCGCCCGCCGGCGCTTCGCCGCGGCGCAGTGCAAGCGGGCGGAGAGGCGCGTCGGGCGCCCGTGAAAAGCTCCAGTGGAGCTTTTCGCAGCCCACGCGGGGTGAGGTGGGGGAGCGATCGATCAATATGCTCGCCGTCTAAGTAGGCGATCAGCTGCAACCCGCTTCTACGTCGTCATGCCGGCGAAAGCCGGCATCCAGTCCGACCGAGAGACGGGACCCCGGCTTTCGCCGGGGTGACGGAGCGGTTGAAGCCCGTTGAATCAGTACAGGACGTCTTACATCGGCACGCAGTCGTAGATCGTCAGGTCCTGGCTGGTCGGTTCGGCGCTGCTCGAGCGCCACCGCGCCCGCTTGTTGTATTGCGCGCAGTACCGGGCGGCCCAATCCGCGGCGACATTGCCCGAATCCGCGGTATGCCGGATGACGACCGCGTCGGGACTCACCGACACCGTCTGCACCGGGCCCTGGCAGGCCGCGAGGCCGATCAAGCCCGTCAGACCAAACACGAATTTGAGTGAGCGCGCACCCATGGGGGCACTCCTTTGGTTGGTTCGCTGATTTAACGCAGGCTGTACTACTTGGTTCCGCGCCGCCGGCCGCGCCCCTGCTGCGCGCCGGGCGCCTGCGGCCCGCCCGGCTTGCGGGCGACCAGGTCGATCAGGGCCGACATGCCGGCATGCCCCGTCCCCTCCTGGACGAGATTGTCGTACTCGCGGAGCTCGACGATCTCCCAGCGTTCGAACGCCTTCTGCAGAAGCTGCTTGGTGTAGAGGTTTTCGACCTGCGACGGCCCGCCCGTCTTGTAGGCGAGCTGCTCGGGCCGGTACCCCTCGATCAGCACCAGGCCGCCCGGTTTCAACGTGCGGCGGATGCCGGCAAAGATTCTCTCCCGCACCACCGGGTCGGCAAACTGCATGAAGATCCCGGCGACGACGTCGAACGTGGCCTCCGGCCACCGCCAGTTCCCGAGATCGGCGCGCTCGGTGCGGATGACGACGCCGCGCCGGCGCGCCAGGAGCTCGGCCTTGGCCAGCGCCCGCGGCGAGAAGTCGACCGACAGCACGCTGAGGCCCCGCTCGGCGAGCCAGACGCCGTTGCGGCCCTCGCCGTCGGCCAACGCCAATGCGCGCTGACCGCGGGCGAGGCGGGAGGCCTGCTTCTTCAGGAACGCGTTCGGCTCGGTGCCGAACACATAGTCGTCGCCGGCGAAGCGGGTCTCCCAGCGCTCGAGCTCGCTCATGTGCGGATGAACCGCCCCCTTATTTGATCCGCCCGGCCGCTTCCTGGACGAGGCTCAGGTCGGCGTATTTCTTGACGTCGAGCTTGGCCTTGAGGAAGCCCAGCTCCTGCTGCAGATCGACATTGGACTGCAGCGCATCGAGATTGGGCAGCCCCTTGGGGTCGTGATAGAAGTCGCCGCCCTTGGTGAAGAACCAGCTCGCATAGTTTGCCGGCGGCTGCTTGGCGAACGTCGCGATGATGTTGACCACCTTGTCGTGGTTGGCCGGGTCCGTCCACCACGCCAGGGCCCGCAGCGAGTCCTCGAGATAGTCGACGACCGCTTTGCGGTTCTTCTGCAGGAAGCTGTCGGACGCGACCAGGATGATCATCTGCGACTGGCCGATCGCCTCCTTCTGCGTGAACAGCGGGCGCGCGATCTGCAGCAGCGCCGGATCGGCGCTGAACGGGCGCACCGATGAGATGATGTCGACCTTGTGGTCGGCGAGCGTGGCGCGCATGTTCGGGAAGCCGACCTCGACGATGGTGATGTTCTTCTTGTCTTCGAGTCCGTGCTTCTTCAGCATCGCGCGCAGCGCCATATCGACCGCACTTCCCGCGACATTCGCGGCCGCGACCTTGCCCTTGAGGTCTTCCACGGTTTTGACCGGCCCGTCTTTCAGCACCATGTACTCGTTCGTGTAATAGCCGGGCACGCCATCCTGGAAGACGTCGGCGACGATGCGCAGGTTGCTCATGCCGGCATTCTGAACCGCCAGCGCGAAGCTGGAGTAGGCGAGGGCGGCCAGCTCGATTTCGCCGGCGCCGAGGGCGGTGATCATCGGCGGGGTGCCGCTGAAGTGGATCGCATCGAGGGCGTAGCTGGCGCCCTGGTGCTTGGCGATTCCGCCCGGGTTGTCGAACATCAGCAGCGGCGCGTCCGCGCCCGCGACGACCCAGCCCTGGTGAAGTTTCAGCGGCTCGGCCCGGACGCCGACGGCGGCTGCGAAAGTCAGTCCGGCCGCAACGATGGCCGCAAGAATGGTGTGTACCACGCGCATTTTTGCCTCCCGTTTTTATGTGCCGTCGAGCGGACCCGCGGCGGAAGCCATTCTATCGCAGGTGGGGGCGGTTTGAACCGCTTTCATGGGCGCCGCAGGCAGGCGGCTGAACGTGGTCGCAGGTCACGAATTAGAGTAAGATTGGGCTAAGCAATTGGAGTATCGCCATGGGCGACACTGTATTGGTGCAGATTCCGGTTTCGAAGGAAGCTGCTGAAGCTTTGAGTGATGAGGAGCGCCGCGCTCGCATCGGTCGCCTCGTCAGCGTCATGGTGCGACCGTCATCCGCCGAGGGCGACCCGTTGGCTGCTCTGATCGCGGAGATCAAAGCGGCAGCCCGCGACGGCAAGCTTTCGGATGCTGAGATTGACGCCGAGGCCGACGCCTACAATGCCGAACGTCGTCTTTGATGCGAGTGCTTTGGTCGGAGCACTGCTTAAAGAAGGTTCGATTCCAGAACGCGCGCTACTGTTAGCCCGGGCTCACGATACGATCTGTCTTTCAGACGCTGTCGAAGCTGAACTCCGCGCGGTTTTCTTCCGGCCGAAATTTCAGCGATACCTGACGCCCGGGTGCATTGAATTGCTGTTCGAGTTCTTGAAAGCGGCGGCCATTATTACCCAGCCGACAGAGCCCGTGACCGATTGTCGCGACGCAAAAGATAATAAGTACCTTGAACTCGCGCTCGCTGCCGGAGCAGAGACCATTGTGAGCAGCGACTTTGATGCTCGACCCGTGGCGGGGTGTTCGCATCATGACGCCCGCGGACTACGTGGCACGCTTCCAAGTCGGCTTAACCCAGGAGCCGGCTGCGATTTAGGCGCAGACAGCGATCACCCGGCCCCGGAAGTCGGCGATGGCCCCATCCCCATCCAGGACTCCGGCGGCGCGCTGCTCCTGCAGCGCCTCGGCGCGGGCTTTGTCGGCGGCGGCGAGGGAGCCGACGCTCGCCTGGACCGCGGCTTCGACGCCGGGGCCGGCGGCCGACACGAGGTCCACGATCCGCGTGCGGTTGAAGCTCCGCGGCACGATCTGACGCACCAGGCGGGTTCCGTTCACGGTTCGGGACAGGATATTCGGCCACGCCAGCTGCCAGCTTTCGTCGGGCAGCAGCGCTTCGACCAAGGTCTTCCAGTTGCAGAACACATCGGTTGTCGCGGCGGACTCCAGCGCCGCCGTGTCCAGCCCGAGTGGGGCCGGGGCCGCCGTCGTGGGCTTGACCCCGACGAAGACCAGGCCGTCGGCTTCCGCGATGCTTATGGCGTTCAGGTGCTGCGCGCTCATGTCAGCGGGTGCCACCATGGGCGGCGCCGTCACCAGGGCGCCGGTCAGGTCGTAGGTCCAGCCGTGATAGCGGCAGCGCAGCTGGTCGCATTTGCCGGTGGGCTTCTCGATCACCGGCATGCCCTGATGGCGGCACACGTTGTGGAACGCCCGCAACATGCCGTCGGCACCGCGCTGCACGAACAGCGGCCAGCCGCCGATCGTGTGGCTGACGAAGGCGCCGGGCTCGCGCGCCTGGCCCGGCGCGCAGAAGGCCAGCCAGGCCCGCCCGAACAGGTTGCGCCGTTCGCGCTGGAACTGTTCGCCCTGGGTGTAGGCCTCGGCCCCGAGAGTTGCGTCCGCCGCCATCTCTACCAGATTACAACGGCGGCGATGGTCGAGACGATCAGTCCGAGGATCACCGGCCCGAACAGGATGCGGACCAGGTCGAGCACCGGGACGCGGGCAAAGCCGGCCACGGCGATCAGCGACGACCAGGCGATCAAGGTCCCGCCGCCGGTCCACACGGAGCCCATCTGGCCGACCGCCGCCAGGGTCGCGGTGTCCATGTGGACGGTCGGGGCGAGGGCCCCGGAGAGGGCTCCGGTCAGCGGCAGTCCGGCGAAGCCGGAACCGTCGATGCCGGTGATCATGCCGACGATCAGGACCCCGAACGCGACGAAGAAGTGATTGTGCGGGATCATGTTCTGCGCCGCCTGCACGATCTCGAACAGGAAGGCCGGTGCGGGCGCGCCGGGCGGCAGGCCGAGGATGGCGCCCGCCGTGTCCGATGCGCCGATGAAGAAGAAGCCGGCGATCGGCAGCACCGCCCCCATCGCCTTGAACGCGAAGACGAGGCCGTCGATGACGTGATCGGCCACGACGTTCATCGCGCGGCGCCCTTCGCCGGCGAAGGACGCGACGAGCATCAGCAGGGCCGCCGTGCCGCCGACCAGGGCCGCGGCGTCGCCGCCTTTGATGTCCGGCAGGCCGTCGACGAATTTGGGCGCCAGCATGCAGGCCACCAGCAGGAGAAACACCAGGGGTGTCGCCGCGGCGAGAATGATCGTCCATCCGTTGGCCGCCGCGACGGTCATCGCCGCGACCGCTCCGTTGCCGCCGCCGATCACGCCCTTGGCGATTTCCGACTTGTCGAACGAGCCCTTGCTGTCGGCGAGCTCTTTTTTCTGCTGTGACAGCGTCGCACCGGCCTGCCAGGTCAAGAGATGGTTGGCATCCGGTGCCAGCACGGACCGGCGGATCGCGAGATAGCCGCCGATCAGGGCGATGATTCCGGTGATCAGCGAGAGGACGAGCGCCTTGTCGGCGACGACGCCCGCCGCGGCGGTGATGCCGGCGGCCTTGGCGCTGATCGCCGGGGCGACGCGGATCACGTAGTCCGAGGACAGCGCCATGCCCTGGCCGGCGATCGCGATGGCGACCGCGGCCCCCATCGGCGGCAGGCCGGCGAGGATGGCGGCCGGCAGCAGGGTCGCGGCGACGATCGGCACCGCCGGCGTCGGCCAGAAGAACAGCGAGATGAGATAAGTGATGACCGACAGCAGCAGGAAGGCGACGTGACCGTTGGTCATGATCCGCCGGAACGGCTTGACCATCTCGACGTCGGCGCCGATCGCGCGCAGCGCGTTCAGGAGCGAGGTCATCAGCGCGATGACCAGGAAGATGTTGAACAGCTCTTTGGCCGCGACCAGGCTGCCGTTGAAAATCGCCGTGACGCCGGTGATGACGCTGCCCGAATAAGTGAGGGCCACCAGGAACGTCGCGATCATGGCCGGCACCACGACGTTGCTCCGCGCCATCATCGACACGATGATGGCGATGACTCCGCAAAGATAGATGTAATGGACCAGTCCGATCTGCACCGTGGTCGGTGTCATGGATTTGTCTCCCTGTTCGCGCCGCGACCTGCGGACGCTTATCCCGGGCCGATAATCGTATACAAAAACATCAATGTCAACGAACTCGCAGGCCGGCCTGTAAAGCCATAAACCTTTGTTAATGGCCTATCATTTTGCGGATTATCAGGGTAGCGACCAACGTTGTCCTTTACAGCGCTCCAAGAATTGTATACTAAAAAGCATTGCGGCTTGGCGCGTCCGTGCCGGCCCTGTGTCGACCGAGAGTGAGGAAAACCATGGTGACGAGTCCGTTCCGTCAGGCGTTGGAAGACGCGATCAAGCAGCGCCATTCGGCGGTGCATCCGTGGAGCGAGGCCTGGGTCTCGGGCAAGCTGAACCGGCAGCTGCTCGGCGAATGGGTCAAGCAGCACTTCCACTATGTCAGCCTGTTCTCGCAGTGGCTCGGCACCGTGTACGGCGCCTGCCCGCACTGGGACGTGCAGGAGTTCCTGCTCGAGAACATCACCGAGGAAGAGGGCATGGCCGGCCAGGGCGAGTACGAGGCGGTCCGCCATTGCAACCTCCTGCTCGATTTCGCCGAAGCGTGCGGCAAGCCGCGCAAGGAGATCCTCGACGCGCAGGTCAACGGCGAGCTGCTCCCCGAGACGCTGGGCCTGCAGAGCTGGTGCTACCGCCAGTCGCATCGCCCGTTCGTCGAGGCGCTGGCCGGGTTGCTGGTCGGCCTCGAGAGCCAGGTGCCGGTGATCTACAGCAAGACCACTCCGCCGCTGATCGAGAAATACGGCTTCACGCCGGACGAGGTCACGTTCTTCAGCCTGCATATCGTGGCCGATGCCGAGCACGGCGAGCGCGGCTTCCAGATCGTCGAGAAATACGCGACGACGCCGGAAACTCAGGCCACCTGCGTGCGCCTGGTCAAGGAGGCGACCATGATGCGCCGCCTGTACCTGGACGGCCTCTACAACCGCTATCTCGCCCAGCCGGTGCGCAGCGCCGCCTGAACGCAAATCGTGGCGTCGCCACCCCGCACCCGCTCGCTACCGCTCGCGGCCTCCCCGGCAAGGGGGGGAGGCAAATCGTATCTGCGATTTCTCTCACCTCCCCCTCGACGGGGGAGGTCGGCGCGAAAGCGCCGGGTGGGGGTGTTCCACTCTTTCCTCAATGGTGACTCATGCATAGCTACAAGACCCTGACGCTCGAAGAAGCGCACCTCATTCTCGACGCTTCGCAGAAGAAAGCCGAGGAACTCGGCGTGCCCCAGGTCCTGTGCGTCGCCGACAACGCTGGATATCCGATCGCGCTGCGCCGGCTGAACGGCGGCAAGGTCACCAGCGTCCAGATCGCGATGAACAAGGCGTTCACCGCGGCTGGCCATCGCAAGCCGACCCACCACTACAAGAACTCTTATCCCGGCGAGGAGGCGTTCGGCATCTTCACCCAGCATGACGGCCGGTTCACGGTGTTCGTCGGCGGTTTCCCGATCTTCGTCGACGGCCAGTGCGTCGGCGCCGTGGGCGCCTCGGGCGGCAACGGCGAGCAGGACATCGCGGTGTGCGAGGCCGGCATCGCCGCCTTCATGAAACATATCGGCAAATAACGCCGAGGCTATAATCGCCGGCACCGAGCGGCCGTGCGAGTCGCCGGGACGGGAGGACGGAGCCGTCCATCCACCATGATCGACATGTCCGACTGGCCGAGTTCATCCGACCCCGCTCGCGCCGACCACCGAAGTGCCGGCGGCGGCAAGCGGGCGCCGCTCGGCCCGCGGGTCGCGGAGGCGCTCCGCCGTGCCATCCTCACCGGCCAATACAAGTCGGGCGACCGTCTCGTCGAAGACCGTCTGTCGGTGGAGTTCAAGGTGTCGCGCGTCCCGGTGCGCGAGGCGCTGAAGACTCTCGCCGCCGAAGGCCTGGTGACGTTGCTGCCGCGGCGGGGGGCCCGCGTCGCCGGCTGGTCGCATGAATTCGCCCTCGAGCTGGTCGAAGTTCGCGCCACCCTCGAGGGGCTGAACGCAAGGCTCGCCGCGCGCCGTCACGACCCCGCCGTCATCGCCCGCCTGCGCGGCGTTCTGGACCGCGGGATCGCCGCGGCCAAAAGCGGTTCGGCGGTCGAGCTGGCGCGGCTGAACTCTGAGTATCATGAGTTGCTTGCCGTCGCCGGGAATAACCGCGTGCTGCAGGACACGATGCGCTCGCTGCGCGAGCGGACCGAGATGGTCTTCCTGCGCAACAGCACCGAGCGCGCACCCGAGGACTGGCGCGAGCATTCGGCCATCCTGTCGGCGATCGTCGACGGCGACGAGGAGCTGGCGGCGCTTCTCGCGACCCGCCACGTGCACAGCGCCGCCCGCGACCGCCTGACGCCGCCGGATCCGTCCGGGCGTCGAGGATAGATGTCCGCTTCCCCGCCCATTGCGGACTAGCCAATTCGGAACTGCATGTCCGCTAAGTGCCGCCCATGAGCGGACAACGAAGGGCGCACGCACATCACGCGCTACCACTTCTGCTGGCTTCAGCTCAACTCGCTCGCCCACTGGCGGGTCCGATGAAGTGATTGAGCACGATCATGAATCCGTCCTGACTTCTTTTTGCTTCTTTCAAGCGACAAAAGACACTCGGAGAGTGAGCTGTCCACAAGGGGCGGAGCGTCTCGGCGATGGGTCCACACAATGGCGAGCTGGAATACCGCCTGCATCAACAGGCGTTGCTCGCGGAGTTGGGCCGCCGGGCCCTGGCTGAAGCGAGCCTGGATGAACTGCTGAACGAAGCGGCTCGCCTTACCGCGCTCGGCCTGCGGACCGAATACTGCAAGGTGCTACAGTACCTGCCCGGTGAAAATCGGCTGCTGGTGCGGGCCGGCGTTGGCTGGCATGACGGCGTCGTCGGGCGCGCGACCATCGGCGCGGATCTCGAATCCCCGGGGGGCTATGCGCTTCACACCGGCAAGCCGGTGATCTCAAACCATCTGGGTCATGAAGATCGGTTTCGCACGCCGGCTCTCCTGGCGGAGCATGGGGTCCAGCGCGCCATAAACGTGATTCTCCTTGGAGAAGGGAGGCCCTTCGGCGTCCTGGAAGCGGACAGCAAGGCGGATGGGGCATTCAGTGAGCACGATCTCGATTACCTGCAGGCCGTCGCCAATCTCCTCGGCATGGCGATCGAGCGCCGCCGGGCCCAGGAGGCGCTGCGCACGATCAATGCCACGCTCGAGGAAAGTGTAGCCGAGGAGGTCACCCGGCGGCGCGAAGCAGAGTCGGCGCTGTACCAAGCGCAGAAGCTCGAAGCAGTCGGACAGCTCACGGGCGGGGTCGCCCACGATTTCAACAACCTTTTAATGGTCATCTCCGGCAATCTGGACCTGCTGTCGAAGGCGGTGACAGATGAGCGGCTGCGTCGGCTGATCGGGGCTGCCCAGAAGGGGGCCACCAGAGGTCAGCAGCTAACCGCGCAGCTGCTCGCTTTTGCGCGGCGCCAGACGTTGCGCCCCGAGACGAGCAACGTGAACGATCTGGTTCGCGAGTTCGATGTGTTGGCCGGTCGGCTCATGGGCGAAGCGTACGAAATCGAATTTGACCTCTCCCCGGGCGCTTGGCCCTGCCACGTGGATCCTGCCCAACTCGGGTCGGCGCTTCTGAACCTTGTTCTGAACGCCCGCGACGCGATGCCGCGGGGCGGCCAGCTCGCGGTCCGGACACGGAACGTCACGATCGACACCAATGAGGCAGCCAAATACGGCCCCGAGGCGACGATCGGCGATTACGTCCTGATCGAAGTAGAAGACACGGGCGCCGGAATGCCGCCGCAGGTGGTCGCGCGGGCGACTGAACCGTTCTTCACGACCAAAGAGATCGGCAAGGGCACGGGGCTCGGATTGTCACAGGTCTATGGCTTCGTGCGGCAGTCGGGTGGCTTCCTTGTCATCCAGAGCGCTCCGGAACAAGGGACCAGAGTCCAGATCTACCTCCCGCGCGCCGCGTTGACGCAAGCGGCCGACGGAGCGACCGCGACATTGCCCGCTCCAGCGGGGACCGAGACGATCCTCGTCGTCGAGGACGACGAAGATGTTCGCAATCTCGTGGCCTCATTGCTCGAGGGCCTTGGCTATCAGACATTCGTGGCGAGAAACGCGCCTGAGGCGTTGCAGTTCGTGGACGGAAACGCAAACACGCCAATCAATCTCCTCTTGACCGATATCGTCATGCCGGGGGGTATGTCCGGAGTTGACCTCGTGCGCGAGGTCCGTCAGCGCAGACCCAACATCTCCGTACTTCTGACGACGGCCTATGCCGCCGCCGATGCCCTGGTTCGGAATTCCGGCGAGGACCTACCGATCCTGAGCAAACCCTACCGGCAGAACGACCTCGCCGTGAAAATCCGCGGCGTTCTCGATCAGCGGCACACATGACATGCTGATTCCATAGCTGGCGGATGCGAACCCAGAGGCCGTCCCACTGGCTGCGGCGCGAATTAATCGGACGCTTCTTCGCAATGTCGGTACCAAATCATCCCGACCGTCCGACCATAGTCGCGCAAGGAGGCCGTTCACCGGGGCCCGTCCTTTATTGTCTGCTAAAGTACGCTATTGATGGTCTATGTCTGAAGGGGGCCTCATCCACCGCGACATCGCATCTCCCATCTACGAGCAGCCCGAGCGGATCATCGCAGGCAAGATTGATGCCGGCGAGTTCGCCTCCGGCGAACGGCTGCCCACGGAGCTGGATTTGTCGCGCGATTACTCCATCAGCCGCGATACGGTGCGCAAAGCGATTGCGATCCTGGAGCGCCGGGGTTTGGTGGTTCGCCGCCGGGCTAAAGGGACATTTGTCGCTACGCCGCGGGTCAGCCAGGACCTTGCCGCATTGCGCAGCTTCCGTGGCGGCCTGGTGGGTCGCGGCGTCGAACCCGAGATGGAGCTGCTCGAGTTCCGACTGGTAAACGCGCCGGCCGCGTTTGCCACGGCCTTCGGGCGCGGCAAAGTGATGCGACTGCTGCGCCGCTATGTCGTGGAGGGCAAACCGCTGGCGATCGCCGACATATACCTCCACTCAATGGCGCGGGCAATCTCGTGGGAGGTGGCCGAACGGCACGACACCTATACGCTCTTTGAGCGGTTTCTGAAGACGCCGGTCACGCGCGCATCGGCGACGATCCGCGCCGACATTGCCGGACGCACGACCGCTCGGCAGCTCGAATTGCGCATTTGCGATTCACAGTACAGCGGTCGCTGACGAGCCGATCTACTTAGCTAGTTCAATCTCTCTCATTGGCAGTTAGCGGACCCACAGCTCCGTTAAGTGTTGTCCGTAGCTGGAGGGAGAAGCTGACAGCTAGACCGTATGTCCGCGTGAGACAGGCGCGCCTAAATGGCCGGTGCGGGTGGTGCTCATCCGCGGCGCGTCGGCGTGCTTTTGCGGTCAGATGCGCTTTTCCGTTCTTGTCCCGGTCGCGGCACGGCCGCTATGCTGTCCCGCGATAAAAAATTGGATGATCGGGGAGGATGGACGATGCGCCTGCGCGTGGCTCTTTTGGGGATTCTCGCCGCTGCCATCTGTCCCCCATCTTCCGCCCATGCGCAGTCCTACCCGACCGCCAAGCCGATCCGCATGATCATTCCAGCCGCGGCCGCGGGGGCCTCGGACATCATCGCGCGGGTGACCGCCGATCATCTGGAGAAGACCCTCGGCCAGCGCGTCATCGTCGACAGCCGCCCGGGGGCGGGCGGCAATCTCGGCGCCGACATCACGGCGAAGTCGCCGCCGGATGGTTACACGCTGTGCCTGATCCAGATCGGCAATGTCGCGATCAATCCGTTCATCTTCAAGGATATGCCGTTCGACGCGCTGGCCGACCTGGCGCCGGTGGCGCCGATCGTGAACCTCACCGAAGTCGTGGCGGTCAACGGCGATCTGCCGGTGCAGAGCGTGAAAGACCTGGTGGCGCTCGCCAAGCGCGAGCCCGGGCAGCTGAACTACGGCTCGGCCGGGACCGGCACCACCTCGCATCTGGCCGGCGTTCTGTTCGAGCTGATGTCCGGCGTCAAGATGACCCACGTGCCCTATCGCGGGGCGGCGCCGGCGCTGGTCGACGTCGCGGCGGGCCAAGTCCAGCTCGCCTTCGTGGGGCTGGGCTCGGCCAATGTCCTCACCGGCACCGGCAAGCTCAAGGTGCTGGCGGTCGGCAACCTGAAGCGCCTGCCGGCGGCGCCGGAGATTCCGACGGTCGATGAATCCGGCGTGCCGGGCTACGAATTCATCGCCTGGTTCGGCATTGTCGGCCCGCGCGGCCTGCCGCCGGACATCGTGGCGCTGCTCAACCGTCATGTCGCGATGATGCTCGACGACCCGGTGGTGCAGAAGCGCTTCGAGGACGCCGGCATGGAGCCGCTCAAGGAGAGCACGGCCGAGTTCGCCCGGCGCATCCGCGCCGACTACGACAAGTTCGCCAAGGTCGTGAAGGCGGCCGACCTGAAGCCGGAGTGATCGGGCGAGGCGCTCGCGCCTCGGGAACCGGATCGACCGTCAGCCGGTTGTGCTGCGGGGTTCAGGCGCGCCGGTCAGTTGGCCCGACGAAGAATTGCATTTGGGGCGGAATTGCAGACCGGCATGCAATTCTTTCGGCGCCAAAAAACATATCGGATCAGCGACTTGTACGAACAATTGCAGTATTGCGCGGTTTTTGGGGGGCGGGCCGGATCACTCGTCCGTGGCCAGCGCCTTATGCCGGCGGGTGAAGTTGTTCGGGTTGTCCTCGCCGGCCCCCCATTCCTGGATGTCGCCGCCCTTGGCGAACATCCAGCCGTAGCCGCCGTCGGGGTTGCACAAGATCTCCCACCAGTTGTCGTCGAGGT
>DASWFO010000226.1:0-1831 GCA_036394195.1 Alphaproteobacteria bacterium
CCTTCTCGAACACGCGCCCCTTCATCATCGACATGACGCCGCCGCCGCCGGGCGCGCCGGTGTGATCGCCGCGCGACCACGGCATGCGCTCGAACCGGCCCGCGCTGCCGCCATAGAGCAAGGCAGGCGCGTCGGCTTCGAGCCGCTCGAACGCCGCACAGATATCGTCGCGCAATTCCTCGAACCAGGCTTTGGCGCACGCCTTGCGCCCTTCGATCTGGCCTGCGTCCATTTTGCCTACCTTGGGCGACACCCTGAGCTATCTTCGACTTGCCGCCCAATCGGCTTCTCGCGGGAATCCATTAGGGTCATATCACGCATGGCACGTCGGCGCGCAGCGTCCATGAGGGCGAGCGTTGGTTTGGGTGGATTCTCCAGCAGCACCAGCACCCGCACGGTATCACTCTCGCTGAGCACGATCCGCTCGGCACGATCCACGATTTGACGCGCGGTCGGCAGCACGTTCTCCATGATAAAACTCGCCATGTCCGGCCGCTCATAAGCGGCAGCCGTCGCCAGAAGCCGCTTCTTCGTACGTGGTCACCCGCATTTCGATCCGATCTGCGCGGGCCGCACCGGTGGTGGTACGTACGAATGGTATCCGCAGTCAATACTGGAAATCTTCCATCCTGATGGGGGTCGCCCCCCCAGCAATGCAAGATGACGCGCGGCGATGGCCGTATGTGGCGAAGGCAAGCCCAATTCCGTCACATCCGTGAAACAGATTGGGGTCGATGGTGATCATCTGACCTCGTTTTTTCTGAAGGGCGATGCCAATGTCTTTTCGTGCGTCCGAGCGTAATAACGTCCCCATCGACCGCCGCCGGTTGGTCGGCTACCTCGGGGCGGCCTCTTTCGGCCTGGTTGCGGCCCCGGCGCTGATCGGTCGGGCCCTGGCGCAAGCCCCGCGCTGGGCGGCCGATCCATTCAGCCTCGGCGTCGCGTCGGGCGGGCCGCGGCCCGACGGCTTCGTACTGTGGACACGCCTCGCGCCCGATCCGCTCTCGGCCAACCCGGCGACCCCAGGCGGGATGACCGGCGGCGACGTGCCGGTCGCCTCCGAGATCGCCGGCGATGAAGCGATGCGCGACGTCGTCCGCCGCGGCGTTGCCGACGCTGAGGCGGCCTATGGGTGGTCAGTGCATGTCGATGTGGCCGGCCTGCTGCCGGGTCGCCCCTATTGGTACCGCTTCCTGTGCGGGGACGCGGCGAGCCGCGTGGGGCGGGCGATGACAGCGCCTGCGGCCGCAGCGCCGGTCGAACGCATGCGGTTCGGGTTCGTGTCCTGCGCCAATTACGAGCACGGCTATTTTGCCGCCTACCGTCATCTGGCTGAAGAAAACCCCGACATGGTGCTGTTTCTCGGCGACTATTTCTACGAATACGTCGAGGAGATCCGGCCGACCGTTCGCCGCCACAGCGACGGCATCGAGGCGGCGACGCTGCCGACCTACCGCAACCGCTACGCCCAGTACCGGCTCGATGCCGACCTGCAGCAGCTCCATGCGCAGACGCCCGCGCTCGTCACCTGGGACGACCACGAGGTCGCGAACGACTACGCGGGCAAGTGGTCGCAGTTCAACGATGATCCGGACCTGTTCCTGCGCCGGCGCGCCGCCGCCTATCAGGCCTTCTACGAGCACATGCCGGTGCGGCCGATCCTGTCGCGTCCCGACGGGCCGGTCATGCGCGTCTACGACCGCTTCGCCTTCGGCGACCTCATCGAAGTCTCGATGGTTGACGGCCGCCAATATCGTTCCCGCCCGGCCTGCTACGCGGCGCCGGACCGGCTGCGTGGTCACCTGGAGTCCGACGCCGCCTGTGCGGAGCG
>DASWFO010000227.1:0-14094 GCA_036394195.1 Alphaproteobacteria bacterium
CGGATCGAGAGCGAGCAGAAGGCCCGCCACGAACAGGCCGCTTCACGGCAGACGGCGATCGAAAGCCACATCAAGGCCTTCGAGGCGCAGATGCGCGAGGCGCTGGAGGCGTTGGGCGGGGCGTCGGGACAGATGCTCAGCACGTCGGATGGGATCTCGCGGACGGTCGACCACAGCACCGAACAGGTGAAGGCGGTGGCCTCAGCCTCGGAGGAGGCGTCCGGCAACGTCCAGACCGTCGCCGCCTCGGCCGAGGAGCTCAGCGCCTCGATTGCCGAGATCAGCCAGCAGGTGGCGCGCGCGGCGACTATCGCCAACCGCGCCGTCGACGAGACCGGCCAGACCGATGCCACCGTCCAGGGCCTTGCCGAGGCCGCCGCCAAGATCGGCGAGGTGGTGAAGCTGATCAACGACATCGCGGGCCAGACGAACCTGCTGGCGCTGAACGCGACGATCGAGGCGGCGCGCGCCGGCGAGGCCGGCAAGGGCTTCGCGGTCGTCGCCTCCGAGGTCAAGAGCCTCGCCACTCAGACGGCGAAGGCGACGGAGGACATCTCGGCCCAGATTGCCGCCGTCCAGGCAGTCACGAAGGATACTGTCGACGCCATCAAGCGGATCGCGGGCACCATCGGCGAGGTGAGCTCGGTGGCGACCTCGATCGCGTCTGCGGTCGAAGAGCAGGGTGCCGCGACGCAGGAGATCAGCCGCAATACGCAGGCGGCCGCGAAGCGCACCCAGGACGTGTCGGAACACATCTCCGGCGTCAGCGACGGGGCGATGGCGACGGGCGAAGCGGCCAAGGGCGTCAAATCGGCGGCCGAAGCCCTGGGCGAGCAGGCCAACCGCCTCCGCTCTCAGGTCAACGACTTCCTCGCCAAGATCAGAGCCGCCTGAGCCTGCCGCCGTTCGGCGGCTTGACAGGAGTCACCGCCTCGGAAAGCCTGGGCCCCTGACATGAGCTGCGCGGGCGCCTGCCGTCCGCGCGTTGGTGGGGCATTCGTGCAAGACGTTCTAAAGTCCGAGGTGATCTTCGGCCTCGATCCCATATGGACGTCGACGATCCTGTTGATCGTCGTCTACGCGCTGGTGGTCACCGAATGGATCAACCGCGCGATCATTGCCCTGCTCGGCGCCGGGTTGATGATCCAGTTCGGCGTCCTCGACCAGGCCGAAGCGGTGAAGGCGATCGACTTCGACACGATCGCGCTGCTGGCCGGCACCATGATCATCGTCTCGATCGCGGCGAAGTCCGGGCTGTTCGAGTACCTCGCCATCCGCTCCGCGCAGCGGGCCAACGCCGAGCCGTGGCGAATGATGCTGCTGTTGTCGATCACCACGGCGGTGCTGTCGGCGTTTCTCAATAACGTCACCGTGGTGCTCCTGGTCGCGCCGGTGACGCTCACGATGACCCGCCGGCTTGAGGTCCCCGCGTTTCCGTTTCTGTTCGCCGAGGTCTTCGCCTCGAACATCGGCGGCACCGCGACCTTGATCGGCGATCCGCCGAACATCCTCATCGGCACCCAGGCCCATCTGAGCTTCAACGACTTCATCGTTCACCTGACGCCGGTCGTCGTCGTCGTCATGGCCGTACAGGCGCTGATCACGCACCTGGTGTGGGGACGGACGATGCGGGCGACGGCGGAGGCCGAGGCGCGCGTGCTGTCGATGAAAGCTCGCGAGGCGATCCAGGATCGCACGCTCCTCCTACAGTCGCTGCTCGTGCTGGCGGCGGTGATCCTGGCTTTCGTGTTTGCCCAGCCGCTGCACCTCGAGAACGGTACAATCGCCATGTTCGGCGCCGCGGTCCTGATGCTCCTCGACGTCCATGGCCACCATGCCCAGGTTCAGTCCGAGCGGGTCACCCGGGCGTTCAGCGAGATCGAGTGGATCACGATCTTCTTCTTCATCGGGCTGTTCATCGTCGTCCACGGCGTCGAGGTGAGCGGCGTTCTGCGGCGGCTCGCCGAGTTCCTGGTGCGCGCGACCGGGGACGATCTGGAGTTCGCGGCCTATGCGCTGCTGTGGGTGTCGGCGGCCCTGTCCGCCCTGATCGACAACATTCCGTTCGTCGTCACCATGATCCCGATCGTGAAGAGTGCCGCCCCGGCCTTCGGCGGCGCCGACCATATCCAGCCGCTGTGGTGGTCGCTGGCCCTGGGCGCCTGTCTCGGCGGCAACGCGAGCCTGATCGGTGCCGCGGCGAACCTCACCATGGCCGGCCTCGCGGAGCGCAACGGCATCGCGTTCGGCATGTGGAGCTATGCGCGCTATGCCATCCCGATGACGGTGGTCAGCCTCGCGATCTGCCACGTCTACATCTGGCTGCGCTATTTCTAGGCGAGCGCTCCGGTCGCGAGCCGGAATGCGAGGCCCGCCGCGGCCCCGCCGCCGACCAGCCAATGGATATCGAGCTTCCAGCGCTGCATCGCGGCAAAGGCGACGAGTGCCAGGATGATCGCGAAGGCGTCGGGCCGGCCCGCCGGCAGGACCACGCCCTGGGCCAGGAAGACGGCGAGATTCAGGATCACGCCGACGATCGCGGCGGTGATGGCTCCCAGCGCCGAGCCGATATTCTTGTTCTCGTGCAGGCTCTCGACATACGGTGCGGCGGCGAAGATGAACAGGAAGCACGGCAGGAACGTGCAATAGGTGGTGAGGGCCGCGCCCACCACCGCGGCCAAGGTCGGGTCGAGCCCGGCGCTGTTGTGCCAGCCGGCGAAGAACCCGACATATTGCAGGACGAGGATGAGCGGCCCCGGCGTCGTCTCGGCGAGCGCCATGCCGTTCAGCATTTCATCGGGGGTCAGCCATCCATAATAGTTCACGGCATGGTCGGCGACGTAGGGCAGCACGGCATATGCGCCGCCGAACGTCACGAACGCCGCCTTGGTGAACAGGTTGGCGATGTCGGCGAACGGCTTGGTGCCCAGCCACAGGATGACCGCGGCTACGGGCACCGCCCACAGCACGATGAAGATCGCGAGGATGCCGAGCAGGCGCGCCATCGGCCGTCGGATCGGCGCGATGGTCGTCCGGCCGACCGCCGTGTCGTGCGCTGCGGCCGGACCGTGGCCGCCCGAGATGAACGGCGATGGGCCAGACCGGCCGACGATCCAGCCGATCAGGGCGGCGCCGAGCACGATCCACGGGAAGTCGATGCCGAAGAAAAAAATGGCCACGAAGGCGGCGGCGGCGAGCGCCACCGCCTGCCACGTCTTGAGCGCGCGCCGGCCGATCCGCCACACCGCGCCGGCGACCACCGCGATCACTACCGGCTTCAGGCCGTAGAAGATCGCGCTGACCACCGACGTGTCGCCCTTCGCGGCGGCAATCCACGACAGCGCGAGCAGCACGACGGCGCCGGGCAGCACGAACAGGCCGCCCGCCGCGAGGGCGCCGCGCACCCCGTGCAGGCGCCAGCCGATATAGGTCGCCAGCTGCTGGGCCTCGGGCCCCGGCAGCAGCGTGCAGAAGTTCAGCCCGTTCAGGAACGAGCGCTGGTCGATCCAGCGCAGGCGATCGACCAGCTCGGTCTGCATGATGGCGATCTGGCCGGCGGGGCCGCCGAAGCTGATCAATCCGAGCCTGAACCAGAACCGCAGCGCGTCGCGAAACGTGATGCCGTGCGGCGGTTCGCCGGTGCTATCGGGCATGAGCCGGGGTCTCCTTCACGCTTTCGGGGGCCAGCCATGGGCTTCGCCCTGCAGGCGGCGGCACCATGCGTACAGCGCATCGTAGACCACGAGGCCGTGCTTCAGCATCTCATGATCGTCTTTGAAATTCTCGGACAGGCCGAGCGAGATGGCAAGCAGGCCGGCCGATTGCGGCGTCATCTCCGGATGGCCGGTGTCGGCGCCGCGCACGATCACCGCCAGCTGTGCGAGCGCCGGATCCTTGAGCTCGTATTTGTTCAGGAACGCGTCGAAGCTGCACAGCGGCCCGACATGCGACAGTTCGACGTCGGGCACGTCGTAGGGGATGGCGTCGAGCCGCTTGGCTTCGCTCAGCACCTTGTCCGACGGCACGAACAGGAATTGCGGGTCTTTGTCGACGAACCGCTGCACCAGCCACGGGCAGGCGACGCGGTCGATCTTCGGGCGTTCGCGGGTGATCCATTTCATGGCACTCATCCTTTGGGTTGGGTGGCGCCGCCGTCTTTCGTCCAGGCGGCGATGCCGCCGGCGAGGGACTGCACGTCATAGCCGCGGGCGCGCAGCGTGCCGGCGACGAACAGGCTGACCTCGTGGCCGTATTTGCAATAGACGACGACCGCCCGGTCGCCCGGCACGTCCGCCATCCAGCCCAGCACGGCCTCCGGATCGCGCCAGACTGCGCCGGCGATCACCTCGCGCGCCTCATCGAACGCGCCGCGCCGGCGGCAATCGATCAGCATCACGTCACCGAGCCGGTCGCGCAGCGCCGCCGCGGTGACGACCAGAGTGGGTGCCGTGGGCGGGAAGGGCGGCTCGGGGGGCAGGACGTCGCGGGTCATTGCCGTCCTCCGTCCCGCCACAGCCACCACAGCGGCTCCCGGTACTCGCGGTACACATCGTCTTGTGTGAGTCCGATGTCGCGCAGCATGTGCGGCGACAGTCCGGCCAACTGCCCGCGTTCGCGCCGCCGCGCCAGCCACAGCGCAATCCCACGCTCGGGCCGCGGTGTCGGCGATCTCCGGGCCCATTGATACAGGGCTTCGTACAGCACCAGGCCGTGCGTCACCCGCTCCTGATCGTCGCGGATGCTGCTGGCGAGCCCGAACGAGATCGCGCGCAAGCCGGCCGCTTCGGGGATGCGCGCATTGTCGTTCTCGGCGGTGCGCACGATGGCGGCGATGCGCGTCAGCGCCGGGTCGGCGAGCCGGTATTTGGCCAGGAACGCGTCGAAGCTGCAGCCGCCGCGCGGGGCTGCGAGGTCGACGCCGGGCACGTCGAACGGGATGGCGCCGGTCGTGTTGGCGATGCGCCGCACGTCGTCCGGTGCCACGAACAGAAACTCGGCGTCACGATCGATGAAACGCCGGATCAGCCACGGACAGGCAAGTCGGTCGATTTTCGGTCGCTGTCGGGTTACCCACTGCATGACACTCTCCTCCGTTTTGCGGGGCGGAGAGAGATGTCGGCGCACCAAACGCCAAGCTCCTCTCCCCGCGGGTCCGCGGGAAAAGGCAGTGCTTGGACGAAGCTCGTCTTGTTCGGAAGTGGGACCGGGCGTCTGCCGAGGCCCGATGGCTTATTTATACCAAAGCCGGGCGATCCCGGCAATCCGCCCGCGTCAGCGGTAGCGGACGCGGGTGATCTCGTACGCCTTGGAGCCGCCCGGCGTCGTGACCTCGACGGAATCGCCGGTCTGCTTGCCGATCAGCGCCCGGGCGAGTGGCGACGTCACCGACAGGCGGCCCTGGTCGATGTCCGCCTCTTCGGCGCCGACGATCTGATAGGTGTTCTCGTCGCCGGTGTCTTCGTCGGCGAGCGTCACCCTGGCGCCGAACTTGATGACCTTGCCGGACAGCTTGCTGACGTCGATGACTTCGGCGCGCGCGATCTTGTCCTCGAGCTCGGCGACCCGGCCCTCGAGGAAGCTCTGGCGTTCGCGTGCCGCGTGATACTCCGCGTTCTCCGACAGGTCGCCGTGGTCGCGCGCTTCGGCGATGGCCCGAACGATGGCCGGCCGTTCGATGCTCTTGAGCTGCCTCAGCTCCGTCTCGAGCCGCTGCCGGCCCTCCAGCGTCATCGGAATCTTGTCCATCGCAACGACCTCTACGCTCGGATTCGCGCCTTTACGACGGTATCCGACTACTTATCCCGGTTTCAGCGGTAACTAGAAAGAGTGCTTAAAATACGACTGGAGCGGGGCAACTTCAAGACTGCCCGCGCGGAGGGCGGCGATGGCTTCGACCGCCGCCCGGGCGCCCGCCACGGTGGTATAATAGGGCATATTTCCTAAAAGGGCCGTCTGACGCAGGCTGAAACTGTCCGCCATCGCCTGGGCGCCCTCGGTCGTGTTGAACACCAGCTGGACTTCGCCGTTCTTCATGGCGTCCACGATATGCGGCCGGCCTTCCAGGACCTTGTTGATCCGGCTGACCTCGAGGCCGCGCGCCCTGAGGTAGTCGGCGGTGCCCGATGTCGCGAGCAGCTTGAACCCCATCGCCGCCAGCTTCCGCCCGGCCTCGACCATCGACGTCTTGTCGCGGTCCTTCACCGAGATGAACACGGTGCCGCTCAGCGGCAAAGCGCCAGCCCCCAATTGCGATTTGGCGAAGGCCTCGGCGAAGTTCGACGCCAGCCCCATCACCTCGCCGGTCGATTTCATCTCCGGTCCGAGCAATACGTCGGTACCGGGAAACCGGGCGAACGGGAAGACCGATTCCTTGACCGCCACATGGCCGTTGGCCGTGGGCAGCAGCCGGAAATCCTTGAGCTTCTCGCCGGCCATGACGCGGGCGGCGATCTTCGCGATCGGATTGCCGGTGGCCTTGGCGACGAACGGCACCGTCCGCGATGCTCGCGGGTTGACCTCCAGGACATAGACCTCCCCGTCCTTCACCGCGAACTGGACGTTCATCAGGCCGACGACCTTGAGCGCCTTGGCGAGCGCCTTTGTCTGGCGCTCGATCTCCTCGATCACCGGCTTCGGCAGCGAGTACGGCGGCAGCGAGCACGCGGAATCGCCGGAATGGATCCCGGCTTCTTCGATGTGCTCCATGATGCCGGCGACGAACACCGTCTCGCCGTCGGCGATCGCGTCGGCGTCGACCTCGGTCGCGTCTTGAAGATAGGAATCGATGAGCACCGGGTTTTTGCCCGATACGCGCACGGCTTCGGAGATGTAGGCGCGCAGCGCATCCGGTGAATGGACGATCTTCATGCCGCGGCCGCCCAGCACGTAAGACGGGCGCAGCAGCACCGGGTAGCCGATCGCGGCCGCCGCTTTCTCCGCCTCGGCCAGCGACGTCGCGGTGCCGCTGGCCGGCTGGCGCAGATTCAGCGTCTTGAGCAGCTTCTGGAACCGCTCGCGGTCCTCGGCGACGTCGATCGCATCCGGCGAGGTGCCGAGGATGGGAATGCCGGCGTCGTGCAGGGCGCCGGCGAGCTTCAAGGGCGTCTGTCCGCCGAACTGCACGATCACGCCCACCACCCGACCGTTCGACTGCTCGCACCGGATGATCTCGATCACGTCCTCGGCCGTCAGCGGCTCGAAATAGAGGCGGTCGGAGGTGTCGTAATCGGTCGACACCGTCTCCGGGTTGCAGTTGACCATGATGGTCTCGTAGCCGGCCTCGCGCAGCGCGTAGACCGCGTGGACGCAGCAATAGTCGAACTCGATGCCCTGGCCGATGCGGTTCGGGCCGCCGCCGAGGATCACCACCTTGTCGCGGTCGGACGCCTCGTCCTCGGATTCGGCGGGGGACAAGCCGTCGCCCTCGTAGGTCGAGTACATGTACGGCGTGCGCGACGCGAACTCGGCGGCGCAGGTGTCGATGCGCTTGAACACCGGGGTCACCTTGGCGCGGCGGCGGGTGGCCGAGACGTGCGCCTCGCTCTTGCCGGTGAGTTGGCCGAGGCGCGCGTCGCTGAAGCCCATTTTCTTCAGCGCGATCCAGTCGGGGCCGGTCTTCGGCAGGCCGGCTTGGCGCACCACCTGCTCCACGGCGACGATCTCGCGGATCCGCTCGAGGAACCATCTCTCGTAGCGGCACGCGGCGTGGATCTCGTCGGTGGTGAGACCGTAGCGGTACGCCTGCGCGATCGCCAGGATGCGGTCCGGCGTCGGCTTCGACAGGGCGGCGCGGATCGCCTCGCGGTTCGCACCGCCCTCGGCGCCGGCGATGTCCTTCTCGTCGAGGCCGCTCAGGCCCGTCTCCAGCGAGCGCAGCGCCTTCTGCAGCGATTCGCCGAAGGTGCGGCCGATCGCCATCGCCTCGCCGACCGACTTCATGGAGGTGCCGAGCAGCGGCTCGGAGCCGGGGAATTTCTCGAAGGTGAAGCGCGGGATCTTGGTGACGACGTAGTCGATGGTCGGCTCGAACGACGCCGGGGTCACGCCGGTGATGTCGTTGTCGAGCTCGTCGAGCGTGTAGCCGACCGCCAGCCGCGCCGCCACCTTGGCGATCGGGAAGCCGGTCGCCTTGGACGCCAGCGCGGAGGAGCGCGAGACGCGCGGGTTCATCTCGATCACGACCAGCCGCCCCGTGTCCGGGTTCACCGCGAACTGGACGTTGGAGCCGCCGGTGTCGACGCCGATCTCGCGCAGGCACGCGATCGAGGCATCGCGCATGATCTGGTATTCCTTGTCGGTCAGGGTCAGCGCCGGCGCGACGGTGACGCTGTCGCCGGTGTGGACGCCCATCGGATCGACGTTCTCGATCGAGCACACGATGATGCAGTTGTCGGCGCGGTCGCGCACGACCTCCATCTCGTATTCCTTCCAGCCGGCGACCGATTCCTCGACCAGCACCGAGCCGACCGGCGAGGCGCGCAAGCCCCCGACCACGATCTGCTCGTATTCGTCGACGTTGTAGGCGATGCCGCCGCCGGTGCCGCCCAGGGTGAAGGACGGCCGGACGATCGCCGGCAGGCCGACCAGGTCGAGCGCCTGCTTGGCGTCGGCGAGCGAGGTCACCAGCATCGATTTCGGGCATTCGAGGCCGATCTTCGTCATCGCGTCGCGGAAGAGCAGGCGGTCCTCGGCCTTGGCGATCGCGTCGCGCGAGGCGCCGATCAGCTCGACGCCGTGCTCGGCGAGCACCCCCAGGTCGGCGAGCTTCATCGCCGCGTTCAGCGCCGTCTGCCCGCCCATGGTCGGCAGCAGGGCGCTCGGCTTTTCCTTGGCGATGATCTTGGTGAGGATCTCGGGCGTGATCGGCTCGACATAGGTGGCGTCGGCCAGCCCCGGGTCGGTCATGATCGTCGCCGGATTGGAATTGACCAGGATGATCCGGTAGCCCTCGGCGCGCAGCGCCTTGCACGCCTGCGTGCCCGAATAGTCGAACTCGCACGCCTGCCCGATGATGATCGGCCCGGCGCCGATGATCAGGATCGATTCCAGATCGGTGCGCTTAGGCATGGGACAGCATCGATTGAATCTCCCTCCCCCCTTGCGGGGGAGGGTCGGGGAGGGGGGCGGTTGGGGAGGGGGGATAGAGCCGGCTGAGATCATGGCACGTAGTGTCGCTCGCCAACTCCGCGGCAATCCAACCGACGCTGAAACGAAGCTCTGGTCTCGACTGCGCCGAAAGCAGCTCAATGGACATCGATTTCGCAGCCAAGTCCCGATCGACAAGTACGTCGCCGACTTCGTTTGTTTGGAATCGCGCCTTGTCATCGAAGTCGACGGCGGGCAGCACGCGGAAAGCACAACCGACGTGATCGGAACAGCCTTTTTGGAGCGGGAGGGCTTCCGCGTCCTCCGCTTCTGGAACAACGAGGTCCTGCAGAATACGGATGGCGTTATCGACGTCATCCGCGCCGCACTCTGTGGCGACCCCCCACCCTAACCCTCCCCCGCAAGGGGGGAGGGAAGATGAAGCGGAGGCGCTCACGCTTTCTCCATCAGCGCCACGAACCGCTCGAAGAGGTAGTGGCTGTCCTGTGGGCCCGGCGAGGCTTCGGGGTGGTACTGCACCGAGAAGACCGGCTTGTCCTTGAGCCGCAGGCCCTCGTTGGTCTTGTCGAACAGCGACACGTGCGTGACCTCGACCTCGGGCGGCAATGACTCAGGCACCACGACGAAGCCGTGGTTCTGCGAGGTGATCTCGACCTTGCCGGTCGCGAGGTCCTTCACCGGATGATTGGCGCCGCGGTGGCCGCGGGGGAGCTTCTCGGTGCGGCCGCCCAGCGCCAGCGCCAGCATCTGGTGGCCGAGGCAGATGCCGAACACCGGCAGGCCGGTTCCGACCAGCTCGCGGATGACCGGTACGGCGTATTCGCCGGTCGCCGCCGGATCGCCGGGGCCGTTCGAAAGAAACACGCCGTCCGGATTGTGGCGCAGCACGTCTTTGGCGCTGGCCGTTGCCGGTACGACGGTGACACGGCAGCCGGCCGACGCCAGGCAGCGCAGGATGTTCCGTTTCGCCCCATAGTCGATCGCGACGACATGATGCTTCGGATGCGCGAGCTTCCCGTATCCGTGTCCGAGCGCCCACCGCGTCTCGTCCCAGCTGTAGGTCTGGCGGCACGATACGTCGAGCGCCAGGTCCATGCCTTCGAGCCCCGGCCACGAAGCGGCCTGCTCCTGCAACGCCGCGATGTCCAGCTCGCCGTCCGGGGCGTGGCCGAGCGCGCCGTTGGGCGCGCCGAGATCGCGGATGCGCCGGGTGAGGGCGCGGGTGTCGAGGCCGCTGATGCCGACCAGGCCGTGCGAGCGCAGCCAGGCGTCGAGATGCTGGGTGGCGCGGAAATTCTGCGGCTCGCTGATCTCGGCGCGCAGCACCAGGCCGCGCGCGGCCGGGGTGACGGTCTCGATGTCCTCGGGGTTGGCGCCGACATTGCCGATATGCGGAAACGTGAAGGTGATGATCTGGCCGGCATAGGACGGATCGGTCAGGATCTCCTGGTATCCGCTCATCGCCGTGTTGAAGCAAACCTCGCCGACCCGCGTGCCAGGTGCTCCGATGCCGCGGCCCCAGAACACCGTCCCGTCCGCCAGCACCAGGGCGGCCGTCATGCCGGGCGGACGGCGTCGGTCGGCGCCCACCCGCTTGGCGCCCATCTCTTTAGCGAGGGCGCGCGGCGAATCTGCCCGGCCCGATCTCGCGGGGCCAGGCTGCGAAGCGTCCGGCTTCATGGGTGGCAGCGTCCTTTCGGAAAGCCGGTGCGGGGCATTCGGAGGAGCCGCGCCGCACCGTCGTCCATTGGGCGCGCTGTTTACGCCGCTGGGCCGCGATGGTCAAGCGATTCCAGGTGCGGAAATACCAATAAAATCAGCAGATTGTGGCGTTTTTCGGGATTGCCAGCGCGGACATTTTCGGATAGGTTGCGAACTTCCCGCAAAACCCGGTCAGAGTCGCCCGCCATGCTGCGCCAGGAGCTCAATGACGCGTTGAAGACCGCCATGAAGGCCAAGGACGAGCGCGCGGTCTCGACCTTGCGCATGGTGCTCGCCGGTCTCAAGGACAAGGACATCGCGGCGCGGCCCAAGGGCAATACCGCCGGGATCTCCGACGACGAAGCGCGCCAGGTGATGCAGAACATGATCCGCCAGCGCCGCGACAGCATCGTCATGTACGAGAAGGGCGGCCGCGCCGAGCTCGTGAAGCAGGAGAGCGAGGAGATCGCGATCATCGAGCGCTTCCTGCCCAAGCAGATGAGTGCGGCCGAGGTCGAAGCCGCGGCAAAAGGTGTCATCGCCGAGCTCGGCGCCAAGGACGTCAAGGACATGGGCAAGGTGATGGCCGCCATGAAGCAGCGCTTCGCCGGCCAGATGGACCTGAGCCAGGTCGGTCCGATCGTCAAGAAGCTGCTGGGCGGCTGATCTATTCACCTCTCCCGAGGTGGGAGGGGTTAGAGACCGTCTTAGCCCATCAATACCGCAGCGCGGCCGTTGCCGGCACGGGATGCTCGAGGAAGCGGCCGGCCTGGATCTCCAGCTTGTCGCGCCGCTTGAGGCGTCTCGCCTGGGCCCGGGTGATCAGCGGGAAATGCGGGCTGAGGTCGAGCGCCTCGGCGACGTCCCAGCAGGGCTCGGTGTTGGTCACCCATTCCTTCGGGTCGAGGCGCCTGAGGTCGAACGGGCGCGAGCACTTCCACAGCGTCTTCGACGCCCCCCGCACATATTCGTGGAAGTAGGACATCGCGAGCTCGCGCGGGTTGCGATAGATCGGATCGCGCCAGCGCAGCCAGATGTGATTGCTTTTCGAGATGGCGCCCCAGTGCCGGCCGCGACGGAAGACGGTGATGACATGGTCGTCGTCGGCCATCGCCTGGAAGTCCATCAGCAGCGGTGGGCGGCCGTTCATCGAGAGGGCACAGGCGGCGACGAACGCGCCTTCGATGCAGTGCGCCCGGCGCTGGCGCAGCACTTCGGTGACCGACAGGCAGGTGTCGCCCTCGGGCTCGAAATTGATCGGGATCGAGGAGACGAAATCCTGGATCTGCTCGGGCGTCTGCAGGCGGGCCAGGAGACGCGCGTGGGCCGGGGACAGACCGAGCTTCAGGCCACGCGCAACGCGGATATTGGTGGACGACAGCGCCAAAATCCTCGACTTAAACCGCGACTCGGGCTCCCGAGTCGCTGTCCCGAGTGTATCAGGGGTCCAGCCTACCCGGCCACCCGCCCCAGTTATCCCCGGGATTGGCGTGATTCGGCCCTGTGGACGAACGCAAACGCCGCGCCGCCCGGCGTGACCTGTAAGATGAAGCCCCTTCCGCGACTCGGGACGATCCGGCTCCGCCGATGGCGTTCACCCCGCAATTCCTGGACGAGATCCGCACCCGCCTGCCGTGCTCGGAGGTGGTCGGCCGCCGCGTGAAACTGGCGCGCAAAGGCCGCGAGCATTCCGGCCTCTGCCCGTTCCACAACGAGAAGACCCCGTCCTTCACCGTCAACGACGACAAGGGGTTCTTCCACTGCTTCGGCTGCGGCGCGCATGGCGACGTCATCGGCTTCGCCATGCGGATCGACAACCTGCAATTCCCGGAGGCGGTCGAGAAGCTGGCCGGCGAGGCGGGGCTCGAGATGCCGCGCTATACGCCGCAGGAGCGCGAGCGCGCCAAGCGCCAGCAGACCCTGCACGACGTGGTCGAGGCGGCCTGCGCCTGGTTCGAGAAGCAGCTGCAATCGCCGCAGGGCAAGCCTGGTCTCGATTATCTGCGCGGCCGCGGGCTCGGGCCGGAGACCGTCCAGCGCTTCCGTCTCGGCTACGCCCCGGATGGCCGCGACGCGCTGAAGACGGCGCTCAAGGCCGCCGACATCGACGAGGCGCTGCTGCTCGAGGCGGGCCTCACCGTGCGGCCGGAGGACGGGCGCGACAGTTTTGATTTCTTCCGCGGGCGGGTGATCTTCCCGATCATGGACCGGCGTGGCCGGGTGGTCGCGTTCGGCGGCCGCATCCTCGGCGACGGCCAGCCCAAGTACCTGAACTCGCGCGACACGCCGCTGTTCGACAAAGGCCGCACCCTGTACGCGCTGGACAAGGCGCGCGCCGGTGTCGTCGGCGGGGCCGGCCGGCCGCCGGCGGAGCTGGTGGTCGTCGAGGGCTATATGGACGTGATCGCGCTGCACGAAGCCGGCTTTGCCGGGGCGGTGGCGCCGCTCGGCACGGCGATCACCGAGAGCCAGATCGAGATCCTGTGGAAGCTGGCGCCCGAGCCGATCCTGTGCCTGGACGGCGATGCGGCCGGGCAGCGCGCCGCGCTGCGCGCCGCCGACCGCGTGCTGCCGCTGCTGAAGCCGGGCTTCAGCCTGCGCTTTGCCACCCTGCCGGCCGGCGACGATCCGGATTCGCTGATCCGGCGGCGGGGCGCCGCCGCCTTCGCCGAGGTCCTGGGCCGGGCGCGGCCGCTCATCGACATCGTCTGGGACGCGGAGGTGGCTGGCCGCTCTCTCGATACCCCGGAGCGGCGGGCGGGTCTGGACCGCCGCCTCAAGGAGAAGACCCAGCGGATCGCCGATCGGACGGTTCAGCAACAATATTTCAATATGCTCATCCGCGAACGCCTATGGGCGGCGTTCCGGCCGCCCCGTCGCGGCGCCCCGCCGCCAACCCCCGGTTTGCGGTATTCAGGGCTGGTCAGCCCGCGCGAGGCGGAGGTCCTGGTGCTGACCCTGATTAACCACCCGGTCCTGGCGGCCGAATCTTGCGAGCGGTTGGCCCATCTAGCGCTCGACAATGCGGACCTGGATAGGATTTTGAAGGAAATCCTGTACTTTGCGGGCCGTTCCGAACTTGACACAATGGCCCTGGAAAGCCATTTAATGGCTACGGGTTTGGCGGCGGCAACAACTGGACTGGTTCAGCCAAGCCTTTATAAATTATGGCCTTTTGCAGGGCCGGAAGCCGATACCGCAATCGCCAGGGTGGGACTTGAACACCTGCTGGGGCGGTTTCTTGAGCGCCAGCTCGAGGCGGAAGTACGGAGCTTAGAGGGGGAGGTG
>DASWFO010000228.1:0-9548 GCA_036394195.1 Alphaproteobacteria bacterium
GATTCGAAGAATGCTTTTGCCCCGGAGATGTCATCGAACCAAATCTCCGCGATACCGTCGAAATGGGAGGCGGTTGTCCCTGGCAACGCATCGCCCGTTCTGTGATCTTGAATGTAGCGCCGAACGTATTTCTTCGACTCCAACTGGGCGGCGAAGAGGGGGGCATGAACTTCACGCCAGTATTGGACGAACTTGTCGTATGTAAAATCTCTTCGGCGCACCATGAGAATGCTGAGCTTGATCATTTTCAATCTCCTATGATCCCGATTGAGCGGTCACTTCGGGGGCGCGTACTGCATTTCTCCGTTTCCGAAGGACCAGTCTTCCCGCCCTGAATCGACGAGGCTGATGAAGATGTCTTGTTTGCGCACCTTCCCCTTGGCGTGAATTTCGTCGGCTATCTTTTGATAGAAGCGCTTCTTCACGTCCGTCGACCGTCCGGCGACCCAAGTCACCTGGATGAAAATGATCTCGGGCGAGTATTTGGTTCCGAGATATCCCTCTGCCGGATAGATCAGTTCTTCAGGCGCATGCCGAGTGACGATCTGGAACTTGTCATGCCGCGGGACATTCGCGATCTCCACCATCGCGTCGTAGACAACGTCCCCCACGATACGGATGAGGTCGGCTGAGGCATCTTTGCTGATGTCGATCCTGACGAGTGGCATGTTTGAACCTTTCCTACGAGCTCAGAACTCGGGGCGCCGCGGCGAACGCGTCTATTTCTATGACGCCAGCAACGTCGCATCCGAGGCCGGCGGGTAGAACCGGGCTGAATGGCGTCCCCTTGCTGATGCTGACATCGACCCGCTTGGCCGATGCGGCAACAGCGCGAATTAGAACGGCGCCCGGCTCGACGCGCGGTATGGGAAGGTCGTCCAGAGATAGGTTCTCCGGACCACCGAGCTCTTTGAGAACGACGGCTTTCATGGCGCGCTTCCCTGTCAGGAGCGGGGAGCGAACCCCGAATAGGGCTTCAGCGGCACGATCATGGGAGGTTGCAGGAAGCCGGCACGGACGAGAGGCAGCGCATTGAGCTTTTCCGCGACTTCGTCAGTCGAAGCCGCTTCCAAAATCATGCAAGCGCCTCCAGCGTCGCCGCGAAGCCAGATCTGTTGAACCAAACCGTCCCTGTAGAAGCCACGTATTTTCTCGAACTCTGCCTCCCTCAAGTCTGCGGAAGCAGGGCTTTCCGCCTTATCGGGATGACGGGTGAACAGGATCACGAACTGCATTTTGAGTACTCCTGCGGCGACCGAGGCAAATTGCCGGAGCTGAGTCGCCGACTTGGTGGACGTCGTGTGTTGAAATTAGGCTCGACATCAGCTTGCGCAAGGCGCATTCTTTTCATCTATTGCATGAGCTATTGTCATGTTTGACGACCTGAAAGCTTTCGTCGCCGTCGTTGATGAAAAATCGCTGACGCGGGCCGCATCAAAACTTCACCTGACGCAGTCGGCTATTTCCCGCCGCATCCAGCAGCTCGAGGACAGGCTCGGCGCAAAACTGCTCGACCGCGCCAATCGGCCTCCAACATCGACAGCGCTGGGCAACCGCGTTTACGAGCACGCGGTCCCAATTCTCCGGGCGGTCGACCTAATGGTCGCTTTACCCCGTGAAGGTGCCGCGCCGACCGGGACCTTGAGGTTAGGCGTCACTCAGGCGATCGGCGATGTCATCTTGTCCGACGCGGTTCAGGGTCTGAAAACAGAGTTTCCGTTGCTTGATGTCCGGCTGCGGACGGAGTGGAGTCCTGGTCTCTTACACGACGTTAATTCGGGGGACCTCGATGCCGCGGCGGTGTTTCTGCCGTCGGCAAGCAAGCCAGCGGACCGGATCGTCGGGAAGCGGCTGGCAACTCTTGACGTGGTGGTTGTCCAAAGCAGGCAGCGGCCGCGCTTCCACCGGCGTGTCCGAGTTTCGGCACTCGCAAATGCGGACTGGATCCTGAACCCGGCGGGATGTGGATATAGGTCAGCCCTCGAGCGCGCGATCGGCGAGCGTGGCGGGACTCTTCGGGTGATCGTCGACACGTACGGGACTGAGGTTCAACTGCGCATGATTGCGTCTGGGCTTGGCCTTGGGCTCGTGCCGCGATGCATCCTTTCGGCGAGCCCAAGCCGCCGGGATCTGTCCGTTGTTGAGGTTGCTGATTTTGCGCTCGACCTCGATATATGGCTGGCGCATCTCACGGAGCTTGGGAATCTGCGGAACGCGATTGATGCTTTCGGTGAGGCGGTCGCGAAGGTCTTTCATCACCACAGCCAGAAAGCGGCCCGCCGCCATTGACCTAAATTTAGCGGCGTGCGGACCGAGGTCCCTCTGCTCCTGCTGACGGGCGCCGACAAGGTGCTTGTGTCCCAACCTGGCTAAAAAGCAACCATCGCTTCAGCCGCCATCTCGGTGCGAAGGGCGCATTGCCAACTGAGTGCCGAAATGGCTTTCTTGGGGGGCAAAATGGGACTCGCCGCGATCTAATTCGGCGTCGCCGATAAATTGGCCGGGTTGGCGCGCTCAAGGGCCACGATCGGCGATATCGTAGGAGGCAGCCATGCCCGAACTCACCCTGACCGTGCGCATGACTGCAAAACCGGAGCGCGGCAAGGATCTCGAATCCGCACTGCGTGCGGTCGTCGCCCCGACCCATGCGGAGGCTGGCTGCATACGCTACGCCCTCCACCGCTCGGTGCAAGACGAGAACGTGTTTTTTATGGTCGAACGATGGACATCGAAGGCGGCGCTTGAGCAGCATCTGGCGCAGCCTTATCTGAAGACAATGCTGGCAATGCTGCCGGAGCTCGTCCAGTCCTCTGAGTTCGGAGAATACGAGATGCTCGTTGACGGGGTGCCGAATAAGCCGCTGTACGCGCAAGTGAGAGAAATCTAGATAAGTCCATTGAGCCCCGGCATTTGCCCCCTCGGAGTCCGCCGATGACCAGCTTTCCGCCCAGCGACAAGACGCGGCTGCGGCGCCGCCCGCAGCGCGGCCATTACGATGACGCGACGATCTTCGCCGTGCTCGATGCCGGCGTCATCTGCCACATCGCCTACACGATCGACGGCGAGCCCTATGTGACGCCGACCGCGTATTGGCGCGACGGCCGGCGCCTCTATTGGCACGGCTCGGCCGCAAGCCGGATGATCGCGACCCACGCCGCCGGCGTGAAGGTGTGCGTGACGGTCAGCCATCTCGACGGCCTGGTCCTCGGCCGGTCCGGCTTCACCCACTCGCTGCTCTATCGCTCGGTGATGGCCTTCGGCCGCACCGAGGCGGTCACCGACCGCGAGGCGAAGCGCCACGCGATGCACGCGTTCATCGATCGCCTCTATCCCGGCCGGCCGCGGGAGCTGCGGCCGCTGCACGCGGCCGAGCTCAACGCGATCACCGTCATCGCCATGCCGATCGACGAGGCCGCGGCCAAGATCCGCGACGGCGGCGTCATCGAGAAGGAGGAAGATTTCGGCTTTCCCGCCTGGGCCGGCGTGATCCCGCTGCGCACCGTCATCGGCGCACCTATCGCCGATGCCCGGCTGGCGGTCGATCCGGCGCCGCCGGCGACGCTCGCCGCCTTCACCGCGGGGGCGCGGCTCGACGACGTGCTGACGAAACGGCCGCGCTGACGCCGGCACGCGCCCCCGCTGCCGTGCGACGGCCCCCACGACGGGACGGCCGGGGTGTGCTGTGGTACGCTTTCTTCAAAGGCACCCAGCGCCAGCCGGTGCTGGCGTTGAGCCACTACGGGAGGAGCGCTTTGCCATGATCCATCGACGCGTATTCCGCGACCTGAACGCCCTGCTTGTGCGCTGCGCCGGCGCCCTGGTTCTGGCCTTCGTCATGACGGCAGCGACCGGCGCGTTCGCTCAGGGCCTGCCGGCGCTGGCGAAGGAGTTGGACCCGGGCCAGACGGCGCTGATCCTGATCGACTATCAGTATCCGTTCACCAACACCGCCGGCGACAACTATCGCAACGTGAAAAAAGAGCTCGAAGACAAGCACATGCTGGACCGGACGGTCGAGCTGGTGAAGAAGGCGCGCGACATCGGCGTCCTGGTGGTCCACGTCACCGAAGGCTACAGCGGCGATTTCCGCGAGCTCGATCCGACCAATCCCGGCGGCTTCCACCGCGGCCAGATCCTGCGCCAGGCCTGGAAGACCGGCACCAAGGAGGCCTCCTATTATCCGCCGCTCGTCCCGGGGCCGAACGACAAGGACCTCGTGCTGGCGCCGCGCATCCAGACATCGGCGTTCGGCGGCACGGGCTTGAATGAGGTCCTGCGCGCCAGGGGCATCAAGAACGTCGCGGTCGCCGGGTTCACCACCGACGTCTGCGTCTATGCGACGGCGACCAACGCGTATGACCTCGGCTATCACGTCTACGCGCTGAAGGACCTCATGGTCGGCTACTTCACCGATCAATCGGAGCTGATGCTGAAGAACACCTATCCGATGTGGTCCAAGGTCGTCAGCAACGACGAATGGCTCGGCATGGTGACGGCGGGCAGCAAGCCGACGCGCTAGGCCGCACGGCCCCCGGTGAAGGTGATGAGCGGCAAAGGCTGCCGGAGCTGCCCATCGGGGCGGCTCCGGCGGCGGCTCCTGCTGGGTCTGGTGTCGCTGCCGGTCCTGGCGCGATCGCCGAGGCCCGCCGCGGCGTCGGACACGGCGAGTGTCGACCTGGCGGAGCTCGCGACGCCGTGGTCGGCCGTCAAGTTCTCGCTCGATGTCGACGGCGACGAACAGCCCGGCATCGTGCTGCGCCTGCCGGACGGCGGATGGTACGCCTCCAGCCTGGTCTGCCCGCACGCCAAGTGCACGATCCTCTACATGCGCGATCCGGCGGCAGCCAGCAACACGTTCGACGTCGACGTCAAGACGCCGGTGCTCGGCTGTCCGTGCCATTTCAGCGTGTTCGATCCGGCCCGCCACGGCGAGGTGATCAAAGGGCCGGCGCCGAGCCCGCCGCTTCAGCTGCGCGTCGAGACGCAGGACAACAAGGTGCTGATCAAGCGCTGATCGTCTTCAACGCGTTTTCTGCCACGCCTGCTTGGAGGAACGCCGTGAAAGAATTGATCGAGCCGTCCCCGGCCCACCGCATATCCCGCCGGCAATTGATGTCGGGCACGGCCGGGCTTGGCTTAAGCACCATCGCGGCCAAGGTCGCGGCGCAGTCTCCGGCCTCCCCCGTCGTGCGCCCGACGCCCGGGAAGACGATGATCTACGACGATTTCAGTTCAGGCGCATGGCCGTCGCCGCGCTGGTTGAAGTTCCGCTCGGCGGATTACGATTTGTGGGATCCCGAGACGCAGGTCCGCTGTCCCGGCCCGCCCGAGAACACGCTGACCATCGACCTGCCGCGGTTCACGATCTCCCATCCCAATCACGTCAAGGCGCTGATGCTGTCGACCACCGCGTTCGACCTCGAGGACAGCGCCGGCTTCACCGTCCAGGTGGAGATGGCGGTGCGCACCTTCGGCACCGAACGCAATACGTTCGGTCTCGACCCCGGCGACCCCCGCCTCGCCAATGGCGCGCTGGTGGTGATCGATCCCGACACCGGCATGGTCTTCGACTTCTTCGTCTCCAACGACCGGATCCGGCCGCTTTACGAACGGCTGCCCAGTGCGCGCAAGCAGCTCGGCCCCTACCCCGCCTATTCGATCCTGGTCGACGCGGTGCCGACCCAGACGGGCGAATGGCATCTCTATGAGGTTCGCTACGACCGCGCGGCGGACCGCGTCGAGTGGCGGGTCGATCGGAAATTGATCGCCGCTCAGGACCGGGTGGGCGCGCCCGTCGGGATGGAGGGCCCCATCGTCAAGCTGCGGCGTCCGCGGATCGGCGGTGGCTTGTTCACGCTGCTCGACGATCTCGCCAACGATCGCACGACCGCGGACGACAACCCGCGCGTTGCGGGTCTCGTCCGCAGCAACTGGGACGACCGCTTCGGACAAGGCGGCCAGGTGACGTTCCGCAAGTTCACGGTCGAGGGATAGATCGCGGATCCAGCGGCCGTCGGCTATGGCCCGCCATCCGCCTGTGCTATCCTCGACAAAAGCTTGCCAGCCGGGAGGACGACGATGAAAGACCTCATCAAGCAGTATCTCGACCACGGCATTTCGCGCCGCCAGCTCGTGTCCGGCCTCTCGGCGCTCGGCATGAGCACGGTCGCCGCCAAGGCGATGGCGCAATCCCTGACCTCGTTCGTCACCCCGGCGGCGGCCGCGACGGCGGAGGGTGCGATGCGCGAGATGACCGGCACCGGCGGCGCGCTCTACGTGCAGCAGCTCAAGGCCGCGGGCGTCCAGTTCATCTTCTTCAATCCCTCGACCGGCGACCATCCGATCTTCGATGCGCTGGTCGACGAGCCGGGCATCCAGCTGATCAAGGGCGTGCAGGAAGGGGCATGCGCCGCGATGGCCGACGGCTATGCGCGCCTGTCCGGCAAGCCGGGCGTCGTCATCGTCGCCAATATCGGCCTGCCGAACGCGATGACCCAGATGGTCAACACGCTGAAGGACCGCATCCCGATGCTGGTCACGGTGGCGGCGTTCGGCCAGGACAAGCTGGGGCGCGAAGGGCCGCAGGACTACGACTATCAAGAATCCATGATGACGCCGATCACCAAATGGCGGTGGATGGCGCAGACGACATCAGGCATCCCCGAGGCCACGCGGCGCGCCCTCAAATTCGCCATGACCCCGCCTTCGGGGCCGGTGTTCCTGGCGATCCCGGAAGACGGCCTTCACGCCACCGCGAAGGCCACGATCATGGACCAGGCGCTGTTCGACGTGCCGATGCATGTCCGCCCCGACAAGGCCGACGTGGAAAAGGCCGCGCGGATGCTGATCGAGGCCAAGAACCCGCTGCTGACGGTCGGCGACGAGATCACCTTGTGCCGCGGCGAGAAGGAAGTCGTGGAGCTCGCCGAGCTGCTGGGCTGTCCGGTCGCCGGCCAGGGCGAATTCGGCACCTGGTCGAAGCCCTTCCCGACCCGTAACCCGCTCTATATCGGGCCGGCGCTGCGCAACATGCGCTTCCCCGGACAGGTCGACGTGAACTTGAACATCGGCAGCCGCTATGCCGAGTTCGCCCGCAAGGACGCCAAGCTGATCTCGATCCGCCAGGACGCGACGAGCCTCGCGCGGGTCGACCCGGTCGATCTCGGCATGGTCGCCGACGTGCGGCTGGCGACGGCCGATCTCATCGACGCCATCAAGAGCATGGCGACCGCGAGCCGCTTGAAGCAGATCGCCGAGGACCGCGGCGGCCGCGTGCGCGACTACACCAAGCATTCCGCCGAGATGCTGAAGACCATTGCCGCGGCGGCCGGCAACGGACCCGAGATCCGCCGCGAGCGGCTCGCGGTCGAGCTCGAGAACGGGCTCGAGAAGGACACGATCTATGTGAGCGACCTCGATTCCGGCAAGGCGATGGACCCGCTGATGTCGTTCGGCGGGGCCGACAAGGCGTATATCAGCACCGGCCCGAACGTGCTCGGCTGGGCGGTGGCGGCGAGCTTCGGCGCCAAGCTCGCGCGGCCGGACCGCCCGGTGGTCGCGATCCTCGGCGACGGCTCGATGATGTTCGGCGGCCATCAGCCGCTGTGGAGCCACGCGCGCTACAAGGCGCCGGTCACCACGATCGTCTACAACAACCGCAGCTACAACAACGAGCGCAACCGCATCTGGACCTACGGCGCCGGGACGCAGTTCGACGTCGGCCGCGACATGACCTGCTACAACGGCGACCCCGACGTCGATTTCGCCAAAGCCGCGCAGGCCTACGGCGTCGAGGGCGAAATGGTGAAGGAGGCCTCCGAGATCAAGGAGGCCCTGGGCCGCGCCAAGCGCGCCAATGTCGAGGGCCGGCCTTATCTTCTCGACATCCTGGTCGCGCGCGACGGCATCGGCGCCGCCACGGCGTGGCATCCCACGTACTCCATCGCCGACAAGCGGACGCGGAAGGTATGACCATGCGGAGCTGGTGTGCCGCCGCGCTCGCGGCGATCGCGTTCCTCCATGCCGCCGCGGGCCAGGCGCAGCAGCCGGGTCCGGGCGCGCTGCCGCCCGGCGAAGGACGGGAGATCGTCGCCGTCGCGTGCACGCAATGTCATGCGCCGGCGGCATTCGCCCAGCTGCGCCAGGGCCCCGACGCGTGGCGCTATCAGGTCTACGACATGATCCTGCGCGGCGCGCAGGTCCAGCCGTCGGAAATCGATCCGGTCGTGACCTACCTCGCGGCGAATTTCGGCCCGGGCATCAATCTGCCGCCCAGCCGCCCGGTGTCGCTGCCGGACGGCCAGGGCAAGGATCTCGTCGAGGCGCGCTGTGCCGTGTGCCACGGGCTCGATCGCATCGCGCTGTCCAAGCGCAGCCCGGCCGAGTGGAAGGGCATCCTGCAACGGATGACGTTCCTCGGCGCCACGGCGGCGCCCGACGAGGCGCAGACCATGGCCGCCTATCTGACCGACAAGTTCGGCGCCATGTAACCCGCGGCCAACTCAGCACGCACGGCGCAATTTGCCGTACGTCGAGCGGCGGCGGCACGAGCGGCTTCATTGCGCCGGAGTTGCTCCTATTAGATGGATGGTGCAGCCGCCTCTTACACGTATCGCTCCTCACACACGACGCACTAGTCAGCCGTCTGCCTGGATCGGCCATCCGTACTGCCATTTGCGATGGCTTGAACCCGTCACGGCAGTCGCGGCAAGATGACTGTCTTGCATACGGCCGACTTTCCCACATTGAGATCGACGCACTCGTTGACAGCGACCCTGCAGGGCGCGTGACGGGCCGGGTCCCAGGCAGAAGACGCCGATCCCGCCCGCGTTCGATATCGCTGCCGTGAGCTCCGGGCTACCCACGATCGCCGTGCCAGCTCCTGCAAGCGGCAACTTGATTCCGAGCCGTCGCGTAATCTTCGTATCCCACATGTGTACTCCTTGAAGCGCGGCACGCCATAACGGACATCTTGGGAAGCCCGGCATGGTCGAAGCCGACCCGCAGCGTTCGCCTTTCAAGGCGCGAAACGGGTAAAGACGAAATCGTGGTCTTTCACGTGGGCCGCATGGCAGGCGAAGCATCCTTTGTGCTCGGCTTCGCCGACCGGCTTGCCGTCGACGAACTTGCCGAAGCCCCAGCCGCCTGTCGCCGCGTATTTGCTCGCGTCTTTGACCATGAATTGCACCGTCGTGGCCGGTCCAGGAGCGAAGGCGCCGTCGAAGTCGGCGGACGGGACATGCTTCCACGCGAGCTTCGCCAGGACCGTCCCATCCGGGAAGGGGAGCGTGCCGGCCCGATAGGCCGTCATCGCGACCGGGTTGCCGAGAATGCCGCGCAGCTCGTCAAAGCCCGGCACGTGAGACGGGGCGATCAGCTCCCATTGCCGGTAGCCGGCCGGAATTCTGACACCGAAGATCGGTGATGCGTCGTCCTCCGCTCGCCCGGCCGCGAACGGGAGCGCCGCGATGACCCACGCGACCGTCGCCGCCGCGAACCCAACCCTGGAGATTCGTCTCATCGGCGCCTCCCGTTACCCCGATAGCTGT
>DASWFO010000229.1:0-10742 GCA_036394195.1 Alphaproteobacteria bacterium
GCCGGGCCGGTCGAGCTCGCGGACGTCGCCCCGCCGCTCGACGGCAACCGCAAGGCCGTGCTGTTCCGCCAGGTCGGGCCCGAGCGCGCAGAGCTGGTCGGCAATGTCGCCGGCAGCCGCAGCCGCCTGGCCCGCGCCTTCGACGTGGTCCCACAGAATCTCCTACACGAGGTCCTGAAGCGGCTGCGCGGCAAGCCCGAGATCGTCGAGATGTCGCGGGCCGAAGCGCCGGCCCAGCAGGTGGTCCTGACCGGTGATGCCGCCGATCTGACGCAGCTTCCGGTTCACCTGCAGCATGGCGCCGACGGCGCCCCGTATATCTCCGCCTCCACCGATTTCGTGGTCGACAAGCGCACCGGCCTCACGAATGTCGGCATGCGGCGCCTCATGCTGCGTGGCCGCCAGGAAGCCGGGGTCGATCTCGTCTCGCCCAGCGACCTGCGGGCGATCTACGAGGCGAGCGCCGCCCGTGGCGAAAATCTGCCGGTGAGCTTCGTGGTCGGCTCGCATCCCGTGGATCATGTCGCCGCGGTCATGCGGCTGCCGGTCGACGAGCTCGGCCTGGTCGCCAGCTTGCGCGCGGCACCGCTGCCGGTGGTCAAATGCATCACCAACGACATCCGGGTCCCGGCCGACGCGGAGTGGGTGCTGGAAGGCTATCTCGACGCGCGCGGCCATGTCGAAAGCGAAGGCCCGTACGGCGAATTCCTCGGCTATTACGGCGGGGTCAAGCGCAACCCGGTGTTTCATCTGACGGCGATCACGCGGCGGCGCGACGCCCTGTTCCAGACGTCGACCATCGGCGGCCACGGCATGAGTCGCACCGACACCTCGCAGCTGAACGCGTTGCGCTGCGAGGCGCTGGTCTGGCGGGCGCTGGAGACCGCGGTGCGCGAGCCGGTGGCGGTTTACGGCACGCCATCGAGCGGCGGCCAGTTCAACGTCCGCATCGCCATCCGCCAGCGCGTTCCCGGAGAGGCGCGCAACGCCATTGCCGCCGTCTGGGGCTGCCTCGCCAATGTGAAGCATGTGTTCGTCGTCGACCCGGACGTCGACATCTTCTCGGACGAGCAGATGGATTGGGCGCTGGGCACCCGCTTCCAGGCCGACCGCGACCTGATCGTGGAAGGCGGCTTCCGCACCCTGCCGCTCGACCCGTCGCTGAACGGCGCCCGTGTCGGTGCCAAGGCCGGGTTCGACCTGACCTGGCCGTTCGGCATGCAGGGCAAGCTCGAGACCACGGTGCCGGAGCCGCCCCGGTTCGAGGGGCAGCGCTTCCCGTCGATCCGCGCGGCGCTCGAGCACGGGCCCAAATATTTCGAGGAGCTCATGGCCGCGGTCGGCAGCCGCGATGGCCGCGAGGTGGTGCGCGATCTCGACGCGCTGCGCCGCGAGCCTGGGTTCGAGCGCGATCCGCGCGGCCGCTACGTGCTTCAAAAGCCGAGTGGCAGCGCGTAGAAGCCAGCGGATGAATAAATTACTGATCGCCATGGATGCCCCGGACGTGAAGCTTGTCCTCGGGCCGGCCTTCGGCCGGTCCCGGGGGCCGGGGCATGACGCTCTTTTTATTTCGTCATCGCCCGCTTTATGCGGGCGATCCATCGCGGACATAGCCCTCTCTACGCGATTGTAAGCCGTTGCCATGGGCCTGATCGGCAAGCCGCTTCCGCGCATCGAAGATCTGCGCCTTGTCGCCGGGCGAGGCCAATACACCGACGACGTCCATCCGCCCGGCGCGGCCTGGGCGTTCGTCGTCCGCTCACCACATGCCCACACGGTCGTGAAGGGGATCCGCACCGCGCGGGCGGCCGCCGCGGATGGCGTGCTGGCGGTGCTCACGGCCGCGGACTATCGGGCCGACGGTCATCGCGGCATCGCGCATGTCGCGGTTCCGGCGGAGGCGGCGGATGCGTCGCGGCCGGCGTTCGTCGCGACGGCAGACTCGCCGATCTTCGAACATCCGCACCTGCCGCTCGCCGAGGACCGCGTGCGTTATCCCGGCGAAGGGGTCGCCCTGGTGATCGCGGACACACTCGAGCGGGCGCGCGACGCCGCTGAGTTGGTCGAGGTCGATTACGAACCCCTGCCCGCCGTCGTCTCCGTGCTGGACGCGATCGCGGACGAGGCGCCCCAGCTGTGGCCGGACGCGCCGCGCAACACGGCGTTTCGCGCCGCCTTTGGTGACGCCGAGGCGGTTCGCCGCGCGTTCGGCGGCGCCGCGCTGATCGTCGAGCACGAGTTCACGAACAGCCGGGTCGTGAACGCCCAGATGGAGCCGCGATCGGCCGTCGGGTTTTACGACCAGGGCAGCGGCGTCACCAAGCTGATCTCTGGCAGCCAGGGCGTGGTCCGCCAGCGCGTAGTCCTGGCCGGATGCCTCGGCGTGGCGCCGGAGAAGGTGCACGTGATCTCGCCCGATGTCGGCGGCGGCTTCGGGCCGCGCAGCAACCTTTACCCCGAGCAGGTGCTGGTCGCCTGGGCAGCGCGGCGGGTGGGACGGCCGGTACGGTGGACCAGCGACCGCAGCGAGGCATTCCTCAGCGACTATCAGGGCCGCGACATGGTGGTGCGCGCGGCGCTGGCACTGGCACAGGACGGCCGGATCCTGGGGCTGCGCGCCGATCTCATAGGCAATGTCGGCGCCCAAACCGTGTCGTTCGTGCCGCTGTCGAACGGCTACCGGGTGCTGACCAATGTCTACGACGTGCCCGCCGCCCATGCGGAGCTGCGCGGCGTCCTGACCAACACGGCGCCGACCGCCCCGTATCGCGGCGCCGGCCGGCCGGAAGCAACCCATGTCATGGAGCGGCTGCTCGACATGGCGGCCCGGCGGCTCGGGATCGACCGCCTTGAGATCCGCCAACGGAACCTCATCGCCAAACGCGCCCTGCCCTATAGCAATCCGATGGGCCTGGTCTACGACAGCGGCGATTTTCACGCCAACATGCAGGACGCGGTCCGGCGCGCCGATTGGGCCGGATTTCCCGCGCGCCGCGCCGAGAGCCGGCGCCGCGGCCGGCTGCGCGGGATCGGCATTGCGAATTACGTCGAATCGCCGGTCGGCGCCCCGCGGGAGAGGGTCGTCATCACGATCCGGCCCGCCGGACATGTCGAGATCGTCGCCGGCACGCAATCGACCGGCCAGGGCCACGAGACCAGCTTCGCGCAGGTGGTCGGCGAGTATCTCGGCCTTCCGCTGGAGCGCATCCGGCTCGTCACCGGCGACACCGCGGTGGTCGCGGTCGGCGGGGGCACGCACTCGGACAGATCGATGCGGCTCGCCGGCACGCTCCTGCTGAAGGCGTCGCAGGATCTGATCGAGCGCGGCCGGGCGTTGGCGGCTCCGCTGCTGAACGCCTCGCCGGGCGATCTGACCTTCAGCGACGGGAGCTTCCGCGTCTCGCATTCGGACCGCACCCTCAGCCTGTTCGATCTCGCCGGCAACGCCGAGCTTGCGGCCGCCGCGGAGTTCAATGGCCGCATTCCCGCTCATCCGACCGGCTGTGCCGTCTGCGAGCTCGAAGTCGATCCCGATACGGGTGAGGTCGAGATCGTCCGTTACACGACCATTGACGACGTCGGTCGGCCGATCAATCCGCTGATCGTCGACGGACAGGTCCACGGCGGCATCGCGCAAGGAGTGGGACAGGCGCTGAGCGAAAACCTGGTGCTGGAACCGGGCACCGGCCAGGTGCTCAGCGGATCGTTCCTGGACTACGGGCTGCCGCGCGCCGACCGTCTGCCGAGCTTCGACGTCTCCCTGGCCGAGGATCCGACGGCCGGCAACCCGCTGCGCGTCAAGGGCGGCGGCGAAAGCGGCATCACGCCGGCCACCGCCGCGGTGATCAATGCGCTGGTCGACGCGATGAGCGACTATGGGGTCGACGACATCGCCATGCCCGCGACGCCATTGCGGGTCTGGGAGACGATCACCGCTGCGCAACGTCGCATGCGCCGATAACGGAGGAACACCCATGCAGAGGATATTCGCCCTGCTCGCCGTCCTTGCCGCTACGACCGGCGGTGCCGCGGCGCAGACCTACCCGAACAAGCCGGTGAAGATGGTGGTGCCGTGGCCGGCGGGCGGCGTGGCCGACATCTGCGCGCGGGCCATCGGCGAAGAGATGCGGGCGACGCTCGGCCAGCCGGTGATCATCGAGAACCGGCCGGGAGCATCCGGCAAGATCGGCACCGAGGTGGTCGCGCGCAGCCCGGCCGACGGCTACACGATCATCTACACCAACCCGTCGAATCACACGGCGCCGACCTTCGTCGACAAGCAGATCGGATTCGATCCGATCGCGGACTTCACCCCGGTCATCCAGACCGCGGAGGCCAGCTACTTTCTCGTCGTCAACGCCAATTCGCCGTACAAGACGGCGAAGGAGCTGATGGCGGCGGCCCGCGCCCAGCCCGGGCAGCTCAACATCGCCAATGCCGGCCTCGGCAGCGTGTCGCATTTTGCTCTCGCCATGTTCCTGAGCTCGGCCAAGATCGACGTCGTCCAGGTCTCCTACAAGGGCGAAGGGCCGGCGGTGAACGACCTGCTGGCCGGTGCGGTCCAGATGATGGTGATGACCGGCGCCAAGCCGTTCGTCGACGACGGGCGGCTGCGCGCGCTGGCCACCATGTCCCCCGAGCCGTGGTTCAACCTGCCCGATGTGCCGCCGATGGCGCAGGCGGCCGATCTGCCGGGCTTCAAATTCGTCGGCTGGCAGGGCATCGCCGGTCCGGCCAAACTGCCAAAGGACGTGCAAAGCAAGCTGAACGCCGCGGCCAACACCGCGTTGCGGTCCGAGCGCGTACAGAACACGCTGCGCGAGGGTGGCATCCGGCCGACGGGCGGCGCGCCGGAGCTCCTCGAACAGGCGATCAAGACCGACCTCGCCACCTTCCGCCGGGTCATCGCCGAGGCGCATCTGACGTTCGAGCAATAGACGCTGCGCTTGCGCGCCGTCAGATCGCGTCGGCCGGCTTAGGCTCGCTCTTCGTCTTTAGCTTCGCCTTGCTCTTGCTCTTGACCTTCGCCTTGGCTTTGGGCGGAGGCGCCTGCTGCACGGCTTTCATTTCGTCGAGCGCGCCGGCGGTCTGGACGACGATCTCAGTCGCGGTCGCGACATCCTTGAAGAACAGCGCGCCCTGGTCGGCGACCACACGCATCCGCGTGGTGCTGGGCGTCAGATGCTCCAGGTCGATCTCGATCTCGCGCTGAGTGGCCGAGGCGGCAATTCTCCATCCGCCCGGCGTCGCCGTCTCCTCGGTCACGGTCATGTCCATCCGGCCCAGCGCCTTGCGCGCCGCCCAGTGCACGTCATCCGCAGGAGCCGTGAACGTCTTGTACGTGATGCCGGTCAGCGTGTGCTCGATGGCCATGACGCTCGCACCGGCGGTGTTGGGCGGCGGCCCGTCGACCTTGGCCGACCCGCAGCCTTGCAGAACGACCGCCGCAGCGGCCGCCAATAGCAGCTTTCGCATGATGACCCCCCTGTTTCTCACGCGCCAGTGCGCGTACCCCCACGAACTCGCCTGACCGAGCGATTCTCGCGGGCACGGGGTGCCACGTCCCGGGATAAAGCTGTGATCTTTGTGACAAAAAGCGGACAGACCCGCCGTGTCGCGGTACCACGCGGTGATTAGCCGCGCGGGATCGAGGTCCCGGTCTTGCGCTGCTCGAAACTGACCAGGTTCGAATCCCCGGGCTGCGGCGCGTCAATCTGCGAGGCGCCGTCGAGGGTCTCGCGGATGGCGCGGGCGAGCTCGTCCTGGCGGTACGGCTTGCGCAGCAGGGCCATGTCGCCGCCGGAATTGCCCTGGCGGGGGGCTCGGGGGTATCCCGACGTTAGCAGCACCTTCATGCCCGGACAGACCGCGGACGCACGCCTGGCCAGCTCGTCACCTGGCATCCCGTTCGGCATGGCAACGTCGCTGAAGAGAAGGTCCGTGCGCTCGCCGTTCTTCAACAGGGCCAGGGCGGCCACGCCGTCGCTGGCCGTGAGCACGCGATAGCCCAGCGAGCGCAGATTCTCGGCGACGATCGTCTGCACGTCCTCGTCGTCTTCGACCACCAGAATCGTCTCCGACCGGTCAGCCGCCTGCGGCACCGAGGCCGCGCCGTGCTTCTCGGACGCGGCCGGGACGCCTTCGCACACCGGCAGGAAGAGCTGCACCGTCGTCCCCACGCCGACGTCCGACGCCAGCTGGACGAATCCGCCCGATTGCTTGGCGAAGCCGTAGACCTGCGACAATCCGAGGCCGCTGCCGGTGCCGAACTCCTTCGTGGTGAAGAACGGCTCGAAGGCGCGCGACAGAACATCGGAGGGCATGCCAGAACCGGTGTCGGAGACCTTGATGCAGACATAGGGCCCGGGCGCCACGTCGGGATCGATCGCCGTGTAGCTCTGGCCAAGCACCACGTTGGACGTCTCGATCGTGATCCTGCCGCCCGATGCCGGCATCGCGTCACGGGCGTTGATGACGAGGTTCATCAGCGCCGACATGAGCTGCGAGCTGTCGATCTTCGATGTGTTCAAGGCCGGGCTGAGCTGCATCTGCATCTCGACCGTGTCGCCGGCGGCGCGCCGCAGGAGATCGCTGAATTCGTCGATCGCGCGGTTCACGTCGACCGTCTCCGGCCGAAGGATCTGGCGGCGGGCGAACGCCAGCAGCGACTGCGTCAGCTGCGCGCCGCGCCGGACCGCCCGGTGCCCGGCGTCGATCAGCTTCTTGGCGGCATCGCTGCTCACATGGCGCGTCAGAAGATCGAGATTACCGGCGATGGCCATCAGAAGGTTGTTGAAATCATGGGCCACGCCGCCGGTCAGCTGTCCCACCGCCTCGAGCTTCTGCGCCTGATGCAGTCGTTGGTTGGCGGCGTCGAGTTCGCGGGTGCGCTGCTCGACGCGCTGCTCGAGGTCGGCGTTGGTCTGTGCGAGTTCGGCCGTGCGTTCGGCCACGCGATGCTCGAGCTCCGCGTTCAGAGTCTCGAGCTGGCGCGTCTTACGAAACAACTCGCAGAAGATCCGCACCTTCGCGCGCATCAGGTCGGGGACGATCGGCACCGGAATGTAGTCGACCGCGCCGTGCTGATAGCCCTTCAGGCGGTCGACGTCGGTCATGGCGATCGCCGACACGAAGATGATCGCCGTCTTCTGGAACCGCGGATGATCGCGGATCATCTGCGCCAACTCGAAGCCGTCGAGATTGGGCATGACGACGTCGATCAGGATGACGGCGATCTCGTTCTTCAGCAGGTATTCCAGCGCCTCGGTGCCCGACCCGGCTTTGATGAGATTCTCTCCCAGCTCGCCGAGGATCGCCTCGTAGCTGAGCAGCTTTCCCGGCTGATCGTCCACGAGGAGGATATTGACGCGTTCTGCGGCGTTCATGCTGGTCTCGTTTTCCCCTGTTCCTCGGCCGACCTACCGGTGGAGCCACATACGCAGCGCCGACAGGAGCTGCTCGGTATTCACCGGCTTGGCCAGGTAGTCGGACGCACCCGCTTCCAGGCATTTCTCGCGGTCGCCCTTCATGGCCTTGGCGGTGAGCGCCACGATCGGCAGGCGGCGGAACGCTGGATTGGCGCGGATCACCTGCATGGTCTGATAACCGTCCATCTCAGGCATCATGATGTCCATCAGGACGATTTTGATATCTGCCGTGTTCTCCAGCAGATCGATCGCCTCCCGACCCGTCTTGGCGGTCACCACGCGCATGCCGCGCCGCTCCAGAACACTGCTGAGCGCGAAAATGTTCCGGGTGTCGTCGTCGACCAGCAGCACCGTCTTGTTGACGAGGTCTTCGTCCGAGCTGTGCAGGCGCTCCAGAAGACGCTGCTTCTCGGTCGGCAGCTCCGCCACGACCCGATGCAGGAACAACGCCGTCTCGTCGAGCAGGCGCTCGGGAGATTCCACGCCCTTGACCACGACGCTGCGCGCCATGGTGTGGAGCTGGGCGTCCTCCTCCGGCGAAAGCTCGCGGCCGGTGAAGACCACGACCGGCATGTTGGACAGGTCTTCGTCGTCGCGGATCTTCTCCAAGAGCTCGAAGCCGGACATATCCGGCAGCCTCAGATCGAGCACGATGCAATCGATCGGCTCTTTCTTGAGCGCCTCCAGCGCCGCCCCGCCGGTTTCGGCCGGGACGATATCGATGTCGTCGTGCCCGAGCAGCTCGGTGATGCTCAGGCGCTCAGCGGCGTTGTCCTCGACCACCAGGAGCCGCTTGCGGCGCGGCTTGCTGAACTCCTTGATCTTCAGCAGCGCCGATTGCAGCCCCTCGGTGGACGACGGCTTGGTGACGAAGGAGAACGCGCCGCGGGCAAGCCCGTGCTGGCGGTCCTCGTCGAGCGTCACGATCTGGACCGGGATGTGCCGCGTCGTCGCGTTCTGCTTCAGCTGGCTCAGCACGGTCCAGCCGAGCATATCGGGCAGGAACACGTCCAGCGACACCGCCGTCGGCTGGTATTCGCTGGCCAGCGTCAAGGCGTCGCTGCCGCGGGCGGCGACCAGGACCTTGAAGCCCTGGTCGTGCGCCAGGTCGACCATGATCCGGGCGTAATGCGGATCGTCCTCGACGATCAGCAGCAGGGCATCGCCGGGCTGCACCGAGCCCCGGTCGTCCGGGATTGGCTCCGGCGGCTCGGCGAGCGCGACCGCGGCCACCGCGGCCAGGGCCGGCGGCTGGTTGGCCGCGGCCGCAGCGGCCGCCGCGGCGGCCTTGGTCTGCGTACCGCCAGCCGGCCCCACGTATTTCAGCGGCAGGTACAAGGTGAACGTGCTGCCGACGCCGGGCGTGCTGCGCAGCTGGATCTCGCCGCCGAGCAGGTTGGACAGCTCGCGGCTGATGGCGAGGCCGAGGCCGGTGCCGCCGTATTTGCGGCTGGTGCTGGCGTCGGCCTGCTGGAACGCCTCGAAGATGATCTTCTGCTTCTCCAGCGGGATGCCGACGCCGGTGTCCGACACCTCGAACGCGACCACCGAGGGCGCATGCCGCAGGGTCGGGTGCTCCACGGTCCAGCCGGCGGCCGCCGGCGAGACGTTCAGGCGGACGCCCCCGTGCTCGGTGAACTTGAAGGCGTTGGACAGCAGGTTCTTCAAGATCTGCCGCAGGCGCTTGGAGTCCGTGATCATGCTGCGGTCGAGCTTGGGATCGATCTGCACCTCGAACGACAGCCCCTTGGTTTCCGCCTCGTGGCGGAACGGCCGGACGACCGTGTCGTGCAGGTTGGTGAAGAACACCTCTTCCGCGTCGACCGACACCGTGCCCGATTCGATCTTCGACAGGTCGAGAATGTCGGAGATGAGGTTGAGCAGGTCGGTACCGGCGCCGTGAATGGTGCGCGCGAACTCGACCTGCTTCGGGCTGAGGTTCCCGTCGGGGTTGTCGGCCAGCTGCTGGCCGAGGATCAGGATGGAGTTCAGCGGCGTGCGCAGCTCGTGCGACATGTTGGCCAAGAACTCGGACTTGTACTTCGAGGTGAGCGCCAGCTCCGCGGCCTTCTCTTCCACCGCGCGGCGGGCCTGCTCGATTTCCTGGTTCTTGCGCTCGACTTCGACGTTGCGTTCGGCCAGCTGCTGGGCCTTCTGCTCGAGCTGCTCGTTGGTCTGCTGCAGCTCTTTCTGCTGCGCCTGCAGCTCGCCGGCGAGCTGCTGCGACTGCTTCAGCAGGCCTTCGGTCTGCATCGTGGCCTCGATCGAGTTCAGCACGATGCCAATGTTCGAGGTGAGCTGCTCGAGGAACGACGTCTGCAGGTCGGTGAAGCTGCCCACCGAGGCGAGCTCGATGACCGCCTTCACCTGGCCTTCGAACATGATCGGCAGCACGATCACGCATCTCGGCTGCACTTTGAACAGCGACGAGCTGATCGGCGCCACAGACGGCGGTAGGTCGGTCACCAGGATGCGCCGCGCGTCGGCCGCGCACTGCCCGACCAGGCCCTCGCCGGACCGCAGGCGTTCCGGATGGCCGCTGAGGCCGTCATCGGAATACGCAGAGAGCAGCGACAGGCTGTTCTTGCCTTCGGTCTCGACCAGGTAGATGACGCCGTTCTGAGCGTTGACCAGCGGCGACAGCTCGGACAAGAGCATCCGGCCGACCGCGGCCAGGTCGCGCTTGCCCTGAAGCATGTTGGTGAAGCGCGCGAGGTTGGTCTTGAGCCAGTCCTGTTCGGTGTTGCGGTCGGTGGTGAGCCGCAGGTTGTCGATCATCGTGTTGATGTTGTCTTTCAGCTGCGCCACCTCGCCGCGCGCTTCCACCTGAATCGACCGCGTGAGGTCGCCCTTGGTGACGGCGGTCGCGACCTCGGCGATGGCGCGGACCTGGGTGGTGAGGTTCGCGGCCAGAAGGTTCACGTTACCGGTCAAGTCCTTCCACGTACCCGCGGCACCGGGCACGTTCGCCTGGCCGCCCAGGCGGCCTTCGACGCCGACTTCGCGGGCGACGGTCGTGACCTGGTCGGCGAAGGTCGCCAGCGTGTCCGTCATGTTGTTGATGGTTTCGGCGAGCGCCGCGACCTCACCCTTCGATTTGACGGTGAGGTTCTGCTTGAGGTCGCCGTTGGCGACCGCGGTCACCACCTTCACGATGCCGCGCACCTGCTCGGTCAGGTTGGCGGCCATGACGTTCACGGTGTCGGTCAGGTCCTTCCAGGTGCCGGCAACGCCGGGCACCTGCGCCTGGCCGCCGAGCTTGCCCTCGGTGCCGACCTCGCGCGCCACGCGCGTCACTTCCGAGGCGAAGGCGTT
>DASWFO010000230.1:0-48036 GCA_036394195.1 Alphaproteobacteria bacterium
GGCCCAGGCGGCCGCGGAGCCCCCGCCGTGAGCCTCAGAGTATCGCCAGCGCTGCAACGGGTGGCCGCGGTCGCCATCCTCGTGATTACGGCCGCCGCCGTCATCTTCGGCGGCATCCAGCCGCTGGTCGCGGCTTACACCGACACGCGGGCGACCATCGACCGCCAGCGCGCGGCTATCGATCGCGCCAAGGCGACGGGACTCGATCCGGCAGTCCTGCAGGCGGAGCTGTCGCGGCTGAAGCAGCGGCAGGGGGCGGCCGCCGGGCTCATCGAGAGCCCCAACGAATCGCTGGCCGCGGCGGAACTTCGGGAGCGGCTGAAATCCACCGTCGAAACCGCTCGTGGCGAGCTCCGCAGCACGCAGACCCTTCCCTCGCGTGCCGAAGGGCGCTTCCGCCGCGTCACCATCCGCGCCCAGGCAGCGGTCAAGATCGTGGCCCTGCAGCGCGTACTCCATGACCTTGAATCCTCGTCGCCGCTGCTGTTCCTCGACAATTTCGAGATCCGCGCGCGGCCGGATCAAAGCGGCCGGGCCGGTGCGACCGAAGACCCGAATCTCGACGTCCGCTTCGATCTCTTTGGGTACATGAGGACCGCGCCATGATCGCCCTCCGCCCCGGTTCGGCGCGTCGTCGACTGCTCCTGCTCGGAGCGCTGTGCGCGGCTTTATGCGGCGTGATCTTAGCCGAGCTGTCGGATGCACCGCCGCCAGCCACCCCAATCCCGCAGGCTGCCTTGCGGCCGCAGTCCACGGGGGCCGCCGGCGATAACCGCCCGTTCTCCATGCCGCCGCGAAGCGCGTTTGCCGAAGTGATCGAGCGGCCGCTGTTTTCGGCGACCCGGCGGCCGCCAGAAGCGGCTGCCGGCGTCGCGGCGGAGGCGCAAGTCGACTTCGTGCTGGTCGGGATCGTCACGTCCAGCGATGAGCGGCGCGCCCTGGTCCAGCACGGTCAAACGGCGCGCGTGGAGCGCATCAGCGAAGGCGACTCCCTCGGCGACTGGAGGGTCGAGTCCATTCTGCAGGATCGGGTGGTCTTCCAGCGCGCCGATATCCGGTTGGAGCTGAAGGCCAGGGATCGCACGGTCTCGACCGTCCCGCATCGGCGTCCCGGCGGCGCCGAGGCGGACGCGGTCGTGACGGGCAGCGGTCCGGTCCAGGGTTCATCCACCAACCTTACAAGCGTGCCGGCCCCGCTCAGCAAGGATTGACCGGACCCTGGAGTACCGCGCATGAGCGGAATCCCACTGCTACATTGCCGGCCATGCCGACCCGCTTGAAGCCACAGTCAGCCGACGTCTCCGACGATCCAGATCGCGAGCGCGGCATCGCGCTTATCGCCGTCCTGTGGATATTGATCCTGCTCGCGACGCTCGTGCTGGGCTTCGTCGCCGACGCGCGCACCGATCTCCGCATCGTGCGCAACAACAACGAGGCCGCTCAGGCCCGCAGCGTCGCGGACGCCGGTGTCACGCTGGCGATCCTGGCCGTGTTCGATACCGCGCCCGCGACGCAGTGGCGCGGTGACGGCCGGGCGCACAACCTCTCTTATAACGGCGGCACGATCCGCGTCCGCATCGAGGATGAGGACGGCAAGCTCGACGTGAACAAGGCGTCATCCCAGGCGCTGCGCAACCTGTTCGATATCCTCCGCGCCGAAGACCCGGCTACGATCGCCAACGCCATCGACCAGCAACGGCGGTCGGTGGCGGAGGCGGCGAAACTCGGCGGGAATCTCGACGCCGTACCGCCGCCCGCGTTTCTCGCCATGGAGGAGCTGCGCGGATTGCCGGGCATGACCAGCGATCTCTATAACCGGCTCGACCAATTCGTGACGATGTATTCGGGCAATCCCGGCGTGGATTCGCAGACCGCCCCGGCTGAAGTGCTGAAGAGCATGCCGGGCGCGCAACCGGCGCAAATTGACGCGGCGCTCGCGAGGCGCGCGCAAGCCGCCCTTGCCGCGGATGCTGCAGTGCAAACAGGAGGCACTGCATCGGTGGCGCCGCAGCAGGCGCTGCGCGTGTTCAGCGTCGTTTCGGAAGGCGTCACGGCGAACGGCACCCGCTTTGTCCGCGCTGCGGTCGTGTCGCTGACCGGCGTTCCCGAAGCGCCGGTGCATTTTCTGGCGTGGCGCGAAGGCCGCCGCGACAACGCGACACAGGCTGTCACGGCAAACTGACATCCACCTGACACGCCCGGCGGCAAGCGCCTCGCCGGCAGGGCTAGTGCCTTGCAACTCGCAATATATTAGGTGTCAGGTTACGCGCTCACGAACGGTACGTCCGTAGCCTAAAAATACACACGCCTCCTTTGCCCATTGCGGCGCCAGACTGCCCGTCAGTGGGGCAACACGATGACCAAAAAGGAGGAACGAAGATGAGTGGAAGCCGCGCTTCCTTAACCACCACAGCCCGGCGATACAGCTCTGCGTTGTATTTCGCCGCGGCTCTGGCCCCTGCAGCTCTGTGGACCGGGGGATCAGCTCAAGCCGCCGACGAGACCTTCAGCCGGATCGCCACGATCCAGGTGCCCGGCAATCCCCTCGCGTCGTTCGACATCAGCTGGGTCGATCCGGTCAAGGAGCTGTATCTCCTCGCCGACCGCTCCAACAAGTCGCTCGATGTGTTCTCGACCGACAGCAACACGCTGCTGTTCCAGGTGCCGGGCTTTGTCGGATTCACCGGCAACAACGACACCTCCGGACCCGACGGCGTCCTCACTGTACATCATCAAGAGGCATGGGTCGGTGACGGCAACAGCACCGTGAAGGTCGTCGATCTCAAGACGCGCAGCATCGTCGATACGATCTCGACCGGCGGCACGGCTCGGGCCGACGAGTTGTGCTTCGATCAGCGCGACGAGCTGATCATGATCGCCAACGACGCGGACAGCCCGCCCTTCGTCACCTTCATCTCGACGAAGCCCGGACACGCGATCCTGAAGAAGATCCCCCTGGCGAACGCCACCAACGGCCTCGAGCAGTGCGTGTGGTGGCAAGAAACCGGCCTGATCTATCTGGCGGTGCCGGAGATCAACGGCAATAAAGGTCATGGCGAGATCGCGGTGTTCGATCCGAAGACGCTGTCGCTCGTGAACGCGTTCCCGCAGAACTGCGAGCCCGCCGGTCTCACCATCGGGCCCGACGGGCAGGCGATGATCGGGTGCAACGACACGAACGGCATCCGGATCATCAACCTGCGCAACGGCAGCGTCGTCCAGACCTTCGCGATCAACGGCGCCGACGAGTCGTGGTTCAATCCCGGTGACAACCACTACTTCGTCGCGGCCGCGAACAACACCGGCGGCCGGGTGCTCGCGGTCATCGATGCCGATCCGATCCACCTCGACCAGACCATCAGCACCGGCGTGGGCGCGCACTCGGTCGCCGCCGACCCACAGACCAACCACGTGTTCCTGCCGCGGCGGCCGATCCCGAGCGATCCGGCGTGCACGCATGGATGCATCGAGGTCTACGCGGCGCAGCATGACGACGCGACCGAACATCGGCAGGAAGCCGCCGAGCATCACTGACGACCGGGCGGCGTGAGCGCGGAAGAAACCGCGCTCACGCACGCCTCGCCATCAAATAATCCACAGACCAGATGCCGGTCCCCGGCGTGAATTTCGGCATCGTGCATTAGTTGTCAGGTTGGACTGACACGAACGGACGGGCCTAACCCGAAATTTCGCGGACGAGCCTAACCCGAAATTTCGCGCGCCTCCTCCTTCGTTGAGTGTCAGACTGCGCCCCGGGGCATGGAAAATATCGAAGAGGAGGACGGATATGACTGGAAGCCATGCTTCCTTGCGCGCGCTGTATTTCGCTGCGGTTTTCGCACCAGCCGCGATGTTGGCCACCGGACCGGCTCAAGCCGTCCCCGATGAAACGTTCACCCGAATCGCCACCATACCGATACCCGGCAATCCTCTCCTGTCGTTCGACATCAGTTGGGTGGATCCGGTCAGCGAGCAGTATTTCCTCGCCGACCGGTCCAACGCGTCGCTCGACGTGTTCTCGGCGAGCGCCAATACCCTGCTCTTCCAGGTGCCGGGCTTTATCGGATTCACCGGCAACAATAACACCTCCGGACCCGACGGTGTGCTCACCACGACCCCCACCGAAGCGTGGGTCGGCGACGGCAACAGCACGGTCAAGGTCATTGATCTCAGCTCGCGGAGCATCGTTGACACGATCTCGACCGGCGGAAAGTTCCGGGCGGACGAGATGTGCTTCGATTCGAAAGACCAGATCGTGGTGGTCGCCAACAACGCCGATACCCCGCCCTTCCTCACCTTCATCTCGTCGAAACCGGGACACGCGGTTCTCGGCAAGCTCCCGTTCCCGACTGCGACCGACGGCATCGAGCAATGCCAGTGGTGGAGCCAGACGGGGCTGGTCTACCTGTCGGTGCCGCAGATCAACAATGCCAACGAGGGCGGCGAGGTTGCGGTGATCGATCCGAGGACCAGAACGGTCGTCAACGCGTTCCCGCAGAACTGCTCGCCGGCCGGCCTCGCGATCGGTCCGAACGGCCAGGCGCTGGTCGGATGCAACGGCACGAACGGGATCCGGATCATCCGCCTGACTGATGGCAGCGTGGTCCAGACCTACAACGTCAACGGCGCCGACGAAGCGTGGTTCAACCCGGGCGATGGCCATTACTTCGTCGCGGCCGCAAACAACACCGCCGGTGCGCTGCTCGCGGTCATCGATTCCCTCTCGACGTCATTGGATCAGACCATCGGCACGGCCGTGGGTGACCATTCGGTCGCAGCGGAGCCCTCCTTCAACCACGTGTTCGTCCCGCTCCGGCCGGTGCCGACCGATCCGGCGTGCACGAACGGCTGCATCGCGGTCTATGCGGCGTCGGGCATCGACGATCCGAACATAGCCCTCCAGGAACTGGTTCAAATGCACGGCGGCAATATCGGTGACTGACCACCGGAGCAGTTGACCACGACAGCAGGGTGAGCGCAGAACGCGCTCACCCGCCTTTCACCACCAGGGGATGACTTTCGAGACCCAGCGCACCCAGGTCGGGCGCGCGTCTTCCGTTGGTGGGATGTTGATTTCCCGCGGATCGGCATGCGCCGGCAGTTGCGAGGCGTCCCAGCCGCCGCCCAGCGCCTGGATCAATACGACACTCGCGGTCAGCCGGTTCTGCAGGATGGTGAGCTCCGTCTGCTCGTTGGTGAGCGCCACGGTCTGGACGGTAATGACACTCGTATAGGCGACGACACCGGCAAGATATTGGTTCAGCGTGAGCCGCTCGGCCTCGCGGGCCGCACGCACCGCGTCCGCCTGAACCACCGCCTGCTCTTCGAGAATGCGCATCTGCGCCAGGTTGTCTTCCACCTGCTGGAACGCGGTGAGCACGGTCTGCCGGTAGTTGGCCACGCTCTGGTCGTACGCGGCGCGTGCGACCTCGACCTGGGACCGGCGCAGGCCGCCGTCGAACATCGTCTCGGCGAGGGTCCCGCCGACCGACCACAAGCGGGTCGTCGGCGAGAACTCGGCCCTCGTCTGGAGGCCGGCATAGGCGTAGGTCCCCGACAGGGTGAGGGTCGGATAATAGGCGGCAATGGCGACGCCGATCTGCGCGTTTGCCGCGGCGATGCGGCGTTCGGCGGCCGCGATGTCCGGCCGCCGCTCGAGCAGGGCCGACGGCAGGTCGGGCGGAATCACGGGAATCGTGAACGCAGCCGGTGCCGCGGGCAGCGAGAACTCCGACGGCGCCTTGCCGATGATGACCGCGATCGCGTGCTCGAGCAGCGCCCGCTGCACGCCGACATTGATCGCCTGGGCGCGGGTGCTGTCGAGCTGCGCCTGGGCCTGGGCGACGTCCGAGCGCGCCGCGGTGCCCGAGCGATAGCGGTTCTGCGTGATCTGGAGGGACCGCGTAAAGGCTTCGACGGTGGCGTCCAGGAGACGCTTCAGCTCATCGTTCACGCGCAGCTGGAAATAGGCGCTGGCGAGCTGGGCCTGTGCGGACAGCCGCGCCGACATGAGGTCGCCGGCGGTTGCCTGCGCCGTCGCGAGGTCGCCTTCGACCAGCCGGCCGATACGGCCCCACAGATCGAGCTCCCAATTGGAAAGCACGGCCTGGAACTGGTAGCGCGTGTGCGGGTCGCCGACGAAGGTCGTGCCGCCGCCGGTGCCGATGCTGCCCGCGCCCTGCTGCGACCGCGTCACAGCCGCCGACGTCCCGACGGTCGGGAAATACTGGGCTCGCGCCTCGCCGATAATGGCGCTCGCCTGCCGGAACGCGGCCTCGAACGCCTTGAGATTCTGGTTTGAGATTTCGACCTGGCGTTCGAGCCCGTCGAGGACCGGATCGCTGTAGATCTCCCACCACGTGCCGCGGGTGAACGCGTCCGCGGGCTGGGCGACCTTCCAGCCTTGAGGCACCTCTTTGAACGCGGCCGATGTGGCCGCCGGGGGCCGGACGTAATCGGGCCCGACCGTGCAGGCGCCGAGCGCCAGCACAAGCCCCGCCGAGAGCGACAGCCACAGCATCGTCACCTCAAGCATCCCTCAGCGTGCGTGCATCGCCGAGCGGCTGCACGCGGCGGTGCCATTTCTGCTGGCTCCACAGACGGAAGCGGTCGAGATACAGATAGATCACCGGCGTCGTGTACAGCGTCAGCATCTGGCTCACGATCAGCCCGCCGACGATCGCGATGCCGAGCGGCCGCCGCAGCTCCGCCCCTTCGCCGAGGCCAAGCGCCAGCGGCAACGCGCCCAGCAAGGCCGCCATCGTCGTCATCATGATGGGACGGAACCGCAACAGGCACGCCTGATAGATCGCGTCGCGCGAGCTGAGGTTCTGGCTGCGCTCGGCGTCGAGCGCGAAATCGATCATCATGATCGCGTTCTTCTTGACGATGCCGATGAGCAGGATCACGCCGATCAATGCAATCAGGCTGAACTCGGTGTTGAAGATCATCAGGGCCAGGACCGCTCCGACGCCGGCCGACGGCAAGGTCGACAGGATCGTGATCGGGTGCACGAAGCTCTCGTAGAGCACGCCCAGCACGATATAGACCGCGACAAGGGCGGCCAGGATCAGCAGCGGCTGGTTCGCCAGTGACTGCTGGAATACCCGCGCCGTGCCCTGGAACGTGCCGTTCACGGTGGCCGGCACGCCGATCCGGGTCATCTCGCGATGAATGGCGTCCACCGCCTCGCCCAGCGAGATATTGGGCGCCAGATTGAATGAGATCGTGCTGGCGACGAACAGCCCCTGATGATTCACGCCCAACGGCGTGTTGCCGGGGCCGAAATGGGTGAAGGCGGAGAGCGGCACCATCGTCTCCGCCCGGACGCTGACCGCCGAACCGGCCGACGCGCTCGTCCGCCCGGTCGTGCCGAGCTGGTTGGTCCGCTGATTGCGCACCGCACTGTCGGTAGCGGTCGCGGCGGCCGGTGCCTGCCTGGAGCGCGCGGCGGATGCGGAGCTGGCGGTGCCGGCGATCGCATTCGTCGCCTGGGTGCCGTTGAAGTTGCCCGACGTGCTGACATAGACGTCGTTCAGCGTCTCGGGGCTCTGCCAGTACTCCGGCGCCACCTCCATGACCACGTGGTACTGGTTCAGCGGATTGTAGATCGTCGACACCTGACGCTGGCCGAACGCATCATACAGCGTGTTGTCGATCTGCGCCGTGGTCACGCCGAGGCGCGCCGCGGTATCGCGATCGATTACCAGATCCGTCTCCAGCCCCTTGTCCTGCTGGTCGGAATTGACGTCGCGGAGCTCGGGGGCGCGCTGCAGCGCCTGCGTGATCTTCGGCGCCCATTCGCGCAAATCGCCGAGATTATCGGCCTGTAGCGTGTACTGATATTGCGCGTTGGTCTGCCGCCCGCCGGCGCGGATGTCCTGCACCGCCTGCAGGAACAGCGTGGCGCCCGGCACCTGGGAGAGCTCGCGTCGCAGCCGGGCGATCACCTGGTCCGCCGAGAGGTTGCGCTCCGACAGCGGCTTCAGCGACATGAAGACGAATCCGGAATTGGTCTGCCCGCCACCGCCGGTGAATCCGACGACCGTGTCGATCGCCGGATCTTTGCGCAGGATCCTGATGAAGTCCCGCAGCTTCTCGCGCATTGCCTGATACGAGATGCTCTGGTCGGCCTGGATGCCGCCGACGATCCGCCCGGTGTCCTGCTGCGGGAAAAATCCCTTGGGCACGATCGTGAACAGGTAGACATTGAGGCAGAGGGTCGCCAGCAGGACGGCCAGAATGGTGCGCGGATGCCGCAGCGCCCATTTCAGCGTGTGGTCATAGCGCATCAGCGTCGCGTCAAAAAAGCGCGCCAGGCCCCGCGACACGCGCCCCGGCTGACTCGCCACCGGCTGACGGCGAAGCAAGCGGGCGCACATCATGGGCGTCGTGGTCAGGGAGACGACCAGCGACACCAGGATCGAGACCGACAGCACGACGGCGAATTCCCGGAAAATGCGGCCGATGATCCCGCCCATCAGGAGGATCGGGATGAACACCGCGACCAGCGAGAGGCTCATCGACAGGACGGTGAAGCCGACCTCGCGGGCACCCTGCAGCGCCGCCTGAAACCGCGGCATGCCGGCTTCCATGTGCCGCGACACGTTTTCCAGCACGACGATCGCGTCGTCGACCACGAAACCCGTGGCGATGGTCAGCGCCATCAGCGACAGATTGTCGATGCTGTACCCGAGCATATACATGACGCCGAAGGTGCCGATCAGGGACACCGGCACGGCGACGCTGGGAATGAGCGCCGCGCGCCCGTTCCGAAGGAACAGGAAGACGACCATGATCACCAGCGCGATCGAAATCAGCAGCGTGATCTGGATGTCGTGCAGCGAGGCGCGGATGGTAGTCGAGCGGTCGACAGCCACGTTCACGTCGATATCGGCCGGGATCGAGGCTTGCAGCTCCGGGAGGACCTCCTTCACCCGATCGACGGTCTCGATGATGTTGGCGCCCGGAGCCCGATACAGGATAACCAGGATCGACCGCCGGCCGTTTGCCAAACCGGTGGCGCGCAGATTCTCCACCCCATCCGTCACCTCGGCGACATCGGACAGCCGCACGGGCGCGCCGTTCCGGTAGGCGATGACGAGATTGCGATACTGATCGGCTTCCCGCGCCTGATCGTTGGTATAGATCTGATAGCGGCGGTCGCCCTGCTCGATGGCCCCCTTGGGCGCTTGCGCGTTCGCCGCGTTCAGCGCCGCGCGCACGTCTTCGAGCCCGATGGCATAGCGGAACAGCGCGCTGGGGTTGATCTCGACGCGGACCGCCGGCAGCGATCCGCCGCCGACATTCACCTGGCCGACGCCGGGCATCTGCGACAGCTTCTGTTCGAGGACCGTCGTCGCCGCATCGTAGATCTGGCCCGGGCGCAGCGTCGTCGATGTCAGCGCCAGCACGAGGATCGGAGCGTCCGCCGGGTTGACCTTGCGGTAGGTCGGGTTATTGCGCAGGCTGGTCGGCAGGTCGGCACGGGCCGCGTTGATCGCCGCCTGCACGTCGCGGGCCGCCCCGTCGATGTTCCGATCAAGCCCGAACTGCAGCGTGATCCGCGTATTGCCGACACCGCTGTTGGACGTCATCTCGGTGACGTTGGCGATCTGGCTGAGATGGCGTTCCAGCGGCGTCGCGACGCTGCTCGCCATCACCTCGGGGCTGGCCCCAGGCATCTGCGCCTGGACCGAAATGGTCGGGAAATCCACCTGCGGCAGCGGCGCCACGGGAAGGTAAAAGAAGGCGATCGCGCCGGCCAGGGCAACGCCGAGCGTCAACAGGGTGGTGGCGACGGGCCGCCGGATGAAGGTCTCGGAGAGGTTCATTCTGCCGGCCCCTGGATGTCCCCCTCCTCGTCCCGGGGAAACCGCCGCCGCACGCGGCGGGCGAGACGATCGAAGGCCAGATAGATCACCGGCGTCGTGAACAGCGTCAGCACCTGACTGACGATGAGACCGCCGACGATCGACAGGCCCAAGGGGTGGCGTAGCTCCGATCCGACGCCGGTGCCGAGCATGAGCGGCAGGGCGCCCAGCAGGGCCGCCATCGTGGTCATGAGGATCGGCCGCAGCCGCAGCAGGCAGGCCTGGTGGATGGCCTCGCGCGGCGACTTGCCCTCGCTGCGCTCGGCGTCAAGCGCGAAATCGATCATCATGATCGCATTCTTCTTCACGATGCCGATCAGAAGCACGATGCCGATGATCGCGACGATGGTCAGGTCCTGCCGCGCCAGGATCAACGCCAGCAGCGCGCCCACACCGGCCGACGGCAGGGTCGACAGAATCGTGACCGGATGGATGAAGCTCTCGTAGAGGACGCCCAGCACGATATAGACCGTCACGATCGCCGCCAGGATCAGCATCAGCTCGTTCGCAAGCGACGCCTGGAACGCCAGCGCGGCCCCCTGGAAGCTCGTGACGATGCCCCGCGGCAGGGCGATGTCGCTCTGGGCCTGCTTGACCGCGGCGACCGCTTCGCCCAGCGACACGCCCGGCGCGAGATTGAACGAAATCGTCGTCGCCGGGAATTGCCCGATATGGTTGATCAAGAGCGGCGCCGTCTGCTCCTCGACATGCGCAACAGCGGACAGCGGCACCTGTCCGGTGCTCGACACTGACGACGGCAGGTAGATCGAGCCCAGCGCCTGGAGCGAGTTCTGCAGCGACGGATCGGCCTCGAGAATCACCCGGTACTGGTTGGACTGGGTGAAGATGGTCGAAATGATGCGCTGGCCGAACGCGTCATACAGCGCGTTGTCGACCGTCGCCGGGGTGATTCCGAAGCGCGCCGCGGTGTCGCGGTCGACCTCGACATAGGCCGACAGCCCGTTGTCCAGCATGTCGCTGGCCACCTCCTCGAATTGCGGCATCCTCGACAGATGATCGACCAGCTTCGGCGCCCATTCGGCCAGCTCGTCGGGATTGGCGTCCTCGAGCACGAACCGGTACTGGGTGCGGCTGACGGTGGCATCGATGGTGAGGTCCTGGACCGGCTGCATGTACAAGGAGATGGCCGCGACATTGGCGGTGGCGCGCTGCAGACGGTGGATCACCTCGGTGATGTCGGCGGTCCGCTCGGCGTGGGGTCTGAGGTTGATCAGAAAGCGGCCGCTGTTCAGCGTCATGTTGGTGCCGTCGACGCCGATGAACGACGACAGGCTGTCGACGTCCGGATCCTGAAGGATCACCGCGGCCAGGGCCTGCTGGCGCTCGGCCATGGCGCCGAAGGAAATCGACTGCGGCGCTTCCGAAACGCCCTGGATCAGGCCGGTGTCCTGGACCGGGAAAAAGCCCTTCGGGATGACGATGTAGAGGCCGACCGTCAGCGCGACGGTGGCGACCGCGACGATCAAAGTCGCAGCCTGACGGTCGAGAACCCAAGTGAGCGCCCGATCGTAATGCCGGGTCAGCGCGTCGAAGCTCAGCCGGCTCCAGCGCGCGAAGGCCGACTCCCGCTGTTCGTCATTGCGCCGCAGAAGCCGCGCGCACATCATCGGCACGAGGGTCAGGGACACCACTGCCGAGATGAGAATGGTCACGGCGAGCGTGATCGCAAACTCCCGGAACAGTCGGCCCACCACGTCGGCCATGAAGAGCAGCGGGATCAACACCGCGATCAGCGACACGGTCAGCGAGACGATCGTGAAGCCGATCTGCCGCGAGCCCTTCAATGCCGCGGCCAGCGGGCGCTCGCCCTCCTCGATGTAGCGGGCGATGTTCTCGATCATCACGATCGCGTCGTCGACGACGAAACCGGTCGCGATGGTCAGCGCCATCAGCGACAGGTTGTTCAGGCTGAAGCCCAGCAGGTACATCGCCGCGAACGTGCCGACCAGCGACAGCGGCACCGAGAGACTCGGGATGATCGTGGCCGGCAGGTTGCGCAGGAAGGCGAAGATCACCATCACCACCAGCACCACGGCGAGCGTCAGCTCGAACTCGACATCGCGCACGGACGCCCGGATGGTGACCGTTCGGTCGGTCAGCAGATGCACCTCGACCGCGGGCGGCAGGGCCGCCTGGAGCTGCGGCAGCAAGGCCTCGACGCGGTCCACGACTTCGATCACGTTGGCGCCGGGCTGGCGCTGGACGTTGAGGATCACCGCTGGCGACGTGTTCATCCAACCGGCCAGCCGCGTGTTCTCCGAGCTCTCTTTCACCTCCGCGACATCGGACAGGCGGACCGGCGCTGCGTCCTTGTATGCGATCACCAGCTTGCGATAGTCATCGGCACTCTGCAGCTGGTCGTTGGCGTTGATCGTATAGGCCCGGGCCGGGCCATCGAAATTCCCCTTGGGCGTGTTGACGTTGGCGTTGGCGATGGTCGTCCGCAGGTCGTCGATGTTGAGGCCGTAGGTCGCGAGCTTGCGCGGATCTGCCTGGATGCGGACGGCCGGCCGCTGACCGCCGCTGATGCTGACCAGGCCGACGCCCGGGAGCTGCGATATCTTGTGCGCAAGCCGCGTGTCGGCCAGGTCCTGGATCTGGGGCAGCGGCGTCGTCTTCGACGTCAACGCCAAGGTCAGGATCGGCGCATCGGCGGGGTTCACCTTGGCGTAGATCGGCGGCGCCGGCAGATCCGCCGGCAAGAGATTGCCCGCCGCGTTGATCGCCGCCTGGACCTCCTGCTCCGCCACGTCGAGGCTCAGCGACAGGTTGAACTGCAGCGTGATCACGGAGGCGCCGGCCGAGCTGTTCGACGTCATCTGCTGCAAGCCCGGCATCTGGCCAAACTGACGCTCCAGAGGTGCCGTCACCGACGACGTCATGACGTCCGGGCTGGCACCCGGGTAGAAGGTCTGGACCTGGATCGTCGGATAATCGACCTCGGGCAGCGCGGCGAGCGGCAGGAACTGGTAGCCGATGATGCCGACCAGCAGCACCGCGATCATGAGCAACCATGTCGCGACCGGGCGAAGGATAAACGGGCGAGACGGGTTCATCGGCGTCGTCCGAAGCGGCTATGCAGCGCCGCGGCGCGCCGGATCATGGGCCGCCGCGGGGGCGCCGGCCCTGACCTGGCGGGTTGGCGCCCGGAGCCGGAGCCGAGGCCGGGGCGGCCGCGCCGGAGGTGTCGCGCAGCGCCACCTTGGCGCCGTCGCGCAGCTTGTCGGCGCCATCGACCACGATCTGCTCGCCCGGGGAGAGGCCGGATTGCACCGCCACCCTCTCCCCGTCGACCGGCCCGAGCTTGACCGGCTGCACGGTCACCGTGTCGTCGGGCTTGATCACGTAGACGAACGTGCCGGGTGCACCGCGCTGGACGGCCGCGGCCGGGATGACGGTCGCGTTCTGCAACACGTCGAGCAGCAGCTGCACGTTCACGAACTGGTTGGGAAACAGCGACTCATCGACGTTGTCGAACAGGGCCCGCAGTTTCACCGTGCCGGTGGTGGGATCGATCTGGTTGTCGACGGTGAGAAGCTTTCCGGTCGCGAGCTTCACCGTCTGATTGCGGTTGAACGCGCTCACCTGCAGCTCGGCTCCGCTGCGCAGCCGCTTCATGAGCGCCGGCACGTTGTCTTCCGGCAAGGTGAAGATCACGGTGATCGGCTGGACCTCAGTGACCACGACCAGGCCGGAGGCATCGTTCACCTGCACGTAGTTGCCGGGGTCGACGAGGCGGAGCCCGACGCGGCCGCTGATCGGCGAGACAATGCGGCAATAGACGAGGTTGAGCTTTGCGTTGTCGACCATGGCCTGATCGGTCTTGACGGTCCCCTCAAGCTGGCGGACCAGCGCCTCCTGCGTCGCGAGCTGCTGCTCGGCGATCGAATCTTCCGCCAGCAGCTTGCGGTAACGCGCCACGTCCACCTGGGCGTTTTTCAACAGGGCCTGGTCGCGTGCGAGCTGGCCCTGGAGCTGCTCAAGCGCCAAGTCATATGGCCGGGTGTCGATCTCGGCGAGCGGATCGCCCTTCTGGACCTGCTGGCCTTCCTGAAAATAGATGCGCGTGAGCTGCCCGTTGATTTGCGTGCGGACGGTCACGGTCGCGAGCGGCGTCACCGTGCCCAGCGCATTCAGCGTGATGTTGACGCTGCCCTGCTCCACGGGTGCCGCGACCACCGACATCGGGCCTTCGGACGCAAACCGTCCGCGCGGCGCCTGTTGCGCCGGCCGGCTGTGGATCCACCAAGCGACACCGCCCACCAGCAGCACGGCGAACGCGATCCAGCCGATCCGGCGCCAAAGCGAGCGACGCGGCCGCACCGGCTGACCGACGCTCTGGTCGCGCAGATTCCACTGAAAGTTCAAATCGTCCATCCCAACCGTGCCGTGAGCATAGCGAAAAGGCGAAAACGGCGCGACCCGGCCCGGGGAAAACGGGGCGCCCCGGGGCCAGCGCTGAGGCCACTAACCGCCTGTCGGAACCACAGAATTCACGTCGGACGGAGCCGAGTCCTGCTATGATCATATTCCTTCGGCCGCCGATTTTGTGTGTCATATTGCGGTGCTAGCCTGCTCCTCCTTCCGACCAAGCCGGGCTGAAAACGCCATGCCGCGCTCCCGCCTCAGCCGCCGCGCCGTGCTCAAAACCGGGCTTGGCGTCGCCGGCCTGATTGCCGCCCCGGCTCTGTTCGGGTGCACCGAGCGGCGAAGCTGGTCGCAAGGCGATCCATTCACCCTCGGAGTCGCGGCGGGAGATCCGTCACCGGATGGTTTTGTGCTGTGGACCCGGTTGGCGCCGGAGCCGCTTTCATTCGATCCCGCAACACCCGGCGGCATGACGGACGGCCGGGTCCAGCTCGGCTACGAGATCGCGGCCGATCCCAGCCTGCGCTATATCGTCCGCCGCGGCACGGCCCTGGCCGGGCCCGAGGACGCCTATTCGGTGCATGTCGAAATCAGCGGCCTCATGCCGGGGCGTCCGTACTGGTACCGCTTCTTCAGCGGCGACGCGACGAGCCCGGTCGGTCGTGCCATGACGCTCCCCGCGGCCGACAGCCAGCCCGACCGGCTGCGCTTCGCGTTCGTGTCCTGCGCCAATTACGAGCACGGCTATTTCGCGGCGTATCGCCATTTGGCCGAAGAGGAGCCGGATCTCGTGCTCTTCCTCGGCGACTACATCTATGAGTACATCGACCCCCGGCCGGGCATGGTCCGGCGGCACAGCGACGGGCTCGATTGCGTCGATCTGTGGACCTACCGCAATCGTTACGCCCAGTATCGCCTCGACCCCGACCTGCAGCGGCTGCATGCCGCGGCGCCCATGCTGATGACGTGGGACGACCACGAGGTGCAGAACGATTACGCCGGCGAGTGGTCGGCCACCTTCATGCCGCGCGAGCTGTTCCTGAAGCGCCGAGCCGCGGCGTATCGCGCCTTCTACGAGCACATGCCGGTGCGTCCGCACCGCTCGCATCCGGACGGGCCCGCGATGCAGCTGTACGACCGCTTCGCCTTCGGCGACCTCGCCGAGATCTCGATGATCGACGGCCGGCAATACCGGTCTCGCGAAGCCTGCTATGCGCCGCCGAACAAGGGCGGCGGGCATCTCGAGGGCAACGAGTCCTGCCCCGAGCGCCTGGATCCGAGCCGTTCGATGATCGGGGGCGCCCAGGAAGCGTGGCTGTTCGACGGGCTCGCGCGCTCGAGCGCGCGCTGGAACATCCTCGGACAGGACGTGCTGATGGCGCAGTTCCGGCAGCGCCGGCCGCCCGATCCGGCTTCAGGCTTCTGGACCGACGGGTGGGACGGATACCCGGCGAGCCGCGGCCGTCTGCTCCAGCAGATTCACGAGCGAGGGGTGCGCAACGCGGTCGTGCTCAGCGGCGACATTCACGCCTTCTTCGCCAACGACCTGAAGCCCGACTTCGACGACCCGCGCTCGCCGGTCGTGGCCACGGAATTCGTCGGCACCTCTATTTCAAGCCGCGGCCCGAATTACGACCAGTTCATGGCCTCGATCCCGGACAACCCGCATATGAGGTTCTTCGACAGCCGGGTGCGCGGCTACAGCACGGTCGACCTCACGCCCGGGCAGATGACGGTGCGCTTCCAGGCCCTGTCGGACGTCGCCGACCCACGGGCGACCGTGTCGACCTTGAGGACCTTCGTCGTCGAGGACGGCCGCGCTGGCGCAGCCGCCGGCTGAACTCACCGCGGCGCCGTCAGCCGACGCGCACTTTGGCCAGGAACTCGTCGACCTGGCCGCGCAGCGTCTCTGCATTCCTGGCGAGATCGCCGGCCGCCTCCAATACCTGCCCCGACGCCTGGCCGGTCTGCCGAGCAGCTTCCGTCACGAGCGAGATGTTGGACGAGACCTCGCTGGTTCCGGCGGACGCCTGCTGGACGTTGCGCGCGATCTCCTTGGTCGCGGCACCCTGCTGCTCGACCGCCGCGGCGATCGTCGTCGCGATTTCGTCGATCCTGTCGATGGTTTGACCGATCGTCTGCACGGCGGCGACCGACGCTCCGGTCGCGGTCTGCATTTCGGCGATCTTGGCGCTGATCTCTTCGGTGGCTTTGGCCGTCTGATTGGCCAACGACTTGACTTCGGAGGCGACGACCGCGAAACCCTTGCCGGCGTCGCCGGCGCGCGCCGCCTCGATCGTCGCATTCAAGGCCAGAAGATTGGTCTGTCCCGCGATATCGTTGATCAGCTTGATCACGTCGCCGATGCGCTGCGCGGCCGAGGCCAGGCCCTGGATCTCGGCATTGGTGCGCTCGGCCTGGGTCTTTGCCTCGCCGGCGACGCGCGCCGAATCCGATACCTGGCGACCGATCTCCGCGATCGAGGAAGACAGCTCTTCGGCAGCGCTCGCCACGGTCTGAACGTTCGTCGAGGCCTGCGCGGAAGCGGACGCCACGGCCGCAGACTGCCGGTTCGCATCGTCGGCCGTCGCGGACATCGATCGCGCCGTGGCCTGCAGCTCGGTCGTCGCCGATGAGACGGTCTGCACGATCGTCTTCACGCTAGCCTCGAACTCGTCGGCCAGCTTGTTCATCGCTGAGCGCTTCTCGGCCGCGGAGCGCTCCTTCGCCTGCTCCTGTTCGAGACGCAGCTTGTCGGCCTCGATCATGTTGTCCTTGAACACCTGCACGGCGGCGGCCATCTGGCCGATCTCGTCTTTGCGGCCGGCGCCTGGAATCTGAACCGACCTGTCGCCGCCCGCGAGCCTTTGCATGGCCCCGGTCATGCCCGTGATCGGGCGCGCGATGCCGCGGCCGATGAGCAGCGCCGTGCCGAAGGCGCCCATGGCGAGGGCTGCAATGATGGCGCCCGTGCGCAGCGCGTTCTGGCGAGACGCCGCGTCCACGTCGTCGAGGTAGATGCCGGAGGACACAAGCCAGCCCCAAGGTCCGACTGCGCTGGAATAGGTCACCTTGCGCACGGGCGGCGTCTCGATCGCCTTGGGCCACAGATAATAGGTGAAACCGCCGCCCGCCTTGGCGGCGGCGATCATATCGCGCCCGTAATAGGTCCCGTTCGAATCGTGCGCGTCGATTGTGACTTTGCCTTCCTGCGCCTTGTTCTGGCCGTGGGCCAGGATGAGGCCGGCGGTGTCGCGGACCATGAGGTATTCGGTGCCGTCGTAGTGAACGGCGCGGAGCAGCTCCTTGGCGAGCTCCTTCGCGGCATCTTCCGAGATCTCGCCCCGTGCCGCCTTTGCGGCCAGCTCGTCCACGATCTTCGAGCCGGCTTCGACGACGACGCGGGCGCGAGCCTGGCGCTCGGCGAGCGTCACATCGGCGATGACGCGGACGGACACGAACCCGACGACCGCCAAGGCCGCCACCGCGATCACGGGAATGAGAAGCATCCGGGCGTTAATGCCGCGGAACGAGACGCGCATGCGATTCCACCTCCTGGACGACGTTGCCGATGGGACCATAGGTGGGAATGGTTGACGCCCGGTTACTCGGTGACGACAAAGCGATGTAATCCCCGGCGGAATCGCTTCCGTTGGTGGCTCTTGGACTTTAGTATAGCCCCTCGCTCGTGGGTGAGGCGGGGAGGGCTTGCGGCGTGATTGGACTGGTCCGGCTGGCGCTGCGCCGCCCTTATACGGCGGCGATCACCGCCTTCCTCATCATGCTGCTGGGTGGGCTGTCGCTCACCCGGATGATCGTCGACATCTTCCCGGTCATCGACATCCCCGTGGTCATGGTCGTGTGGAACTATCCGGGCGTGTCGGCCGAGGACATGGAACGGCGGGTCGTGCTCGTCGCCGAGCGGTCCTATTCGACGACCGTGAACGGCATCGACCGGATGGAATCCCAGTCCATCCCGAGCACCGGCCTGATCAAGATCTATTTCCAGCCCGGCACGGACATCGGCGGCGCGCTCGCGCAGATCGCCGCGGTCAACGACACCGCACTCCGCGTCATGCCCCCGGGCATGACGCCGCCGAACGTTATCCAGTTCAACGCCACCAACGTGCCGGTCGTGCAACTGGCGCTGTCGAGCAAGACGCTGTCGGAACAGGCCATCTTCGACTACAGCCTCAACTTCATCAGGCTGCGGCTGTTCACCATTCCCGGCCTCTCGACCCCGGCCCCGTATGGCGGCCGGCAGCGCCAGATCACGCTCGACCTCGATCCGTCGCGGCTGGGCGCCCAGGGTCTCTCGCCGAGCGACGTTGTCAACGCGCTGCAGGCGTCCAACATCATCGTCCCGGCCGGCGTCGCCAGGCTGGGGACCCGCGAATACAATGTCGGCCTGAACTCGAGCCCGACCGCGGTCGAGCAGTTCAACTCGCTGCCGATCGGCATCCGCAACGGCGTGCCGGTGCGCCTCGGCGACGTGGCGCGTATCAGCGACGGCTTCGCGACCCAGCAGAACATCGCGCGCATCAACGGCAACCGCGCGGTCTACCTGACCATCCTGAAGCACGCCGATGCCTCGACCCTGGCGGTGGTTGACGCCGCCCGCGAGATGCTGCCGCAGATCCAGGCCGCGGCGCCGGAGGGGTTGGAGCTGAATCTCGACTTTGATCAGTCCGTGTTCGTCCGCGCTGCGGTCGCCAACGTCATGCACGAGGCGGTGATCTCCTCGATCCTGGTCTCGCTGATGATCCTGCTCTTCCTGGGCAGCTGGCGGAACACCATCATCGTCGCGATCTCGATCCCGCTGTCGATCTTCGCCGGCATCGCCGGCCTGTTCCTGGTCGGCCAGACGATCAACCTGATGACGCTCGGCGGCCTGGCGCTCGCCATCGGGTTGCTGGTCGACAACGCAACCGTGACCATCGAGAACATCCACCGCAACCAGGCCCTCGGCAAAAAGCCGACCGTCGCGATCCTCGACGGGTCGGCCGAAGTCATCCAGCCGCTCACGGTGGCGACGCTCGCCATCTGCATCACCTTCTGCCCGGTGATGCTGCTGTCGGGCGCGTCGCGTTATCTGTTCATCCCGCTGGCGATCACCGTCGTTCTGGCGATGCTGGCGTCGTATGTCCTGTCGTTCAGTGTCGTCCCGGCGTTCGCCCGCTACATCCTGGTCGATCACCACGGCGAGGAGCATGCCGGCGGCATCGGGGCCGCCATCGAGCGGACGTTCGAGCGCTTTCGCGCGGCCTATGGCCGGGCGCTGGAGCGGGTGCTGCGCCATCGCAATTTCGTGCTCGGCTGCGCCGGAGCGCTGGCCGTCCTGACCGGCGCCCTCGCGACCGTGCTGGGGACGGATTTCTTCCCCAGCGCCGACGTCGGCATCCTCAAGCTGCATTTCCGCTCCCCCTCCGGCACGCGGCTCGAGGAGACCGAGCGCCTGGTGGCGCAGGTCGAGCAGGAGATACGCGACATCATTCCGGCCACGGAGCTGCGCACCATCAACGCCAATCTCGGCGTGCCATTCTCGTTCAATCTTGCCTTCGTGCCCAGCGACAACGTCGGCTCGATGGACGCGGAGATCCTCATCTCCCTCAATTCTCCGCATCGCCCGTCGGTCGAGTACATGCGCCTGATCCGACAGCGCCTGCCGAACGCCCTGCCCGGCAGCCAGTTCTATTTCCAGACGGCCGACATCGTGAGCCAGGTGCTCAATTTCGGCGCCTCGGCGCCGATCGACATCCAGATCGCCGACCCGAATTTCGAGCGCGGCTTTGCGACCGGCCAGCGGCTGCTCCAGGAGCTGCAGAAGATCCCGGGCGTCGCCGACCCGCATGTCGTGCAGGTCCTCGACTATCCGGCCCTGCTCGTCGAGGTCGACCGGCAGCGGGCAGCAAAGGTCGGGGTCACGCAGCGCGACATCGCCAACAATCTGCTCACGTCGCTGTCGTCGAGCCAGCTGGTGGCGCCCTCCTACTTCATCAATCCGCAGAACGGCGTGAATTACCCGGTGATCGTGCGCATGCCGGTGGAGACGATGTCGACGGTGCGCGACCTCATGGACATTCCGGTCAGCAAGCCCCTGACCGACGTGGCGCCGCTTCAGGCCGTCCTTCCCATCGCCAGCCTGCCGCGCGCCCCCGGCTCGCGGCTCGGCGACGTGGCGGCGGTCAACCTCAGATCGAGCGCCGAATCGCTCAGCCACTACACCATCCAGCGCGTCATCAACGTCGCCGCGAATATCGACGGGCGCGACCTCGGCAACACCGCGCGCGACATCCAGGCGGTGATCACCGCGGTCCAGAAGGATCTGCCGAGCACGGTCCGTATCGACATCCGCGGACAATATGAAGTCATGCAGAGCTCGTTCCGGGGCCTGGCCGGCGGCATCGTGCTGGCGGTGATCCTGGTCTACGCGCTGCTGGTGGTGCTGTTCCAGTCGTGGGTCGACCCGTTCATCATCATGCTGGCGGTGCCGGGTGCCCTGGTCGGCATCATCTGGATGCTGATCCTCAGCCACACCACGATCAACGTCGAATCCCTGATGGGCGCCATCATGTCGATCGGCATCTCGGTGTCGAATTCGATCCTGGTGGTGAGCTTCGCCAACGAGCTCCGCACGCGCGGCAACCTGACGCCGCTTCAGGCGGTGGTCGAATCGGGCAAGACGCGGCTGCGGCCGATCCTGATGACGGCACTCGCCATGATCATCGGCATGGTGCCGATGGCCCTCGGGCTGGGCGACGCCGGCGAGCAGAACGCGCCGCTGGGCCGGGCCGTCATCGGGGGCCTGATGGTGGCGACCTTGACGACGCTGTTCCTGGTGCCCATCGGCTACACGCTCTTGCGCCGCAAGCCGCCAAGCCTCTATGTACTCGATAAAAGGTTTGAAGCCGAAGCGGCAGGGCGGACATACGGGGACGACAGACATGCGTAAGCGGAAGGCGTTGAGCCGGTTCCACCTCGCGGGGATCGTCGTGGTCGCGATCGCGACGGTGGCGGTCTTCATGTTCTGGCGGGCGCAGGGAACGGGCCTCGAGCAGGCGCGGGCGGCGCGACTGTCGGCCATGGCCGCCGGACCGCGGGTGCAGGTGGTCAGCGTGACAGCAGGCCCCAGCGAGCGGACGATCACGCTGCTGGCGGACGTGCGGCCGTTTGCCACGGCCATCCTCTATGCCAAGGTCAGCGGCTATCTCAAGTCGATCAAGGTCGACAAGGGCGACACGGTAAAGGAAGGCCAGGTCCTCGCGGAGATCGATTCCGCGGAGACCGACCAGCAATATCACAGCGCCGTCGCCGATCTCGAAAACAAGCGCCGCCTGGCCTCGCGCAACCGCGAGCTCCTGACCCGCGGCACGGTCGCCCCGCAAACCGCCGAGCAGAGCAACACCAATGAGCTCATGGCGACGGCTCTCGTGGCTCAGCTCGCCGCGCGCCGTTCCTATGAAGTGCTGCGGGCGCCGTTTGGCGGCACCGTGACCGCCCGTTTCGCCGATCCCGGTGCCCTGGTGCAGAACGCCGAGACCAGCCAGACCAATGCGCTGCCGGTGGTCACGATCTCCGACAGCAGCAAACTGCGGGTGTCGGTCTACGTGGCACAGCCCGACGTTCCCTTCGTCCACCTCGGCGACCCGGTCGAGGTCGTCGACGCGTCGAACCCGGAGCGGAGCGTCACCGCCGTCATCAGCCGCACCTCGGGAATGCTGGATCCGCAGACCCGCACATTGCTGGTCGAGGTCGACGTCGACAACACGAACAACTTCCTGGTGCCGGGGAGCTTCGCGTATGTGACGCTGCACGCCCCCCTGCAGAGCTACCCCCGCATTTCGGTCAACGGCCTGCTCATCCGTGGGAGCAAACAGACGGTTGCCGTGGTCGGGAGCGACGCCCGGGTTCAACTCCGTCCGGTCCGGGTCGCATCCACCGACGGCAGCGTCGTCGACATTGCCGACGGTCTGAACATCGGCGAGCGGATCGCGCTCAATCTCCCGGATGAAGTCGTCGACGGTGGTCGCGTGCAGCCGGTCACGGCGGCCGCGGCGCGGTAACGCCTAGTCGAGCTTCAGGTCAGCGACCGCGACGATCTTCCGCCAGGCTTCGGTCTCTTCCTGCAGCCAGTGCTTCGCCTCGTCCAGCGAGGCCGATGGCAGGGCGCGGATATATTGCGGGGCGAAGATCTTGTCGGCTTGCGGCGACTTGACCGCCGCCGTCGCCGCCTTGAACAGCGCGTCGAGGATCGGCTTGGACGTGCCCGCGCGGGCGAACACCGCCTGCCATTGCTGGGTGCCGATGCCGGGATAGCCGGCCTCCGCCATCGTCGGCACATCCGGATAATCCGCAAGCCGGTTGTCCGCGACGGCCGCCAGCGGCCTCACATGGCCGGCCTTGATCAGGGGCGCCGTGGTGGCGACGTTCAGGAACGCGACCTGCTCTTCTCCGGCCGCCATGTTGGTCACCGCCTCGGTAGCGCCGCCCTTTAGCGGGATATCGATCATGTCGAGGCCGGCCTTCTTCGAGAACATGATCATGTCGTAATGGGGGAAGCTGGCCACGCCGACCGTGGCATATTTGAGCTGGCCGGGGCGCTGCTTCGCATACGCCACGAACTCGGCGACGCTCTTGGGCGGAAAATCATTGGTGGTCGCCAGCAGAAACGCCGGCAGATCGGCCAACCGGGTGATCGGGATGATCGTGTCGGCGTAGTTGAAGGACATCTTCTTGCTGAACAACATCGGCGTGATGGCGTTCGTCGACACATTGCCGACGAAGAGCGTATATCCGTCGGCGCGCGACCGCGCGAGTTCCTCGAGCGCCACGATGCCGAATGCGCCGGGCTTGTTCTCGACGACGAAGCTCTGGCCGAGGCTCTGCCGCATGCCTTCGGCCATGACCCGGGCCAGGATGTCGGTGGCGCCGCCCGGCCCATAAGGGACAAGGATTTTGACCGGCCGGCTCGGAAATTTATCTTGCGCCGCCGCCGGCCCGGCGACGGCGAGCATCACGGCAAGCGCTGCGGCTGAGCGGCGGATCGTGTTCATGTCGTCTCCCCGTGTTTCTTTTTACGTGCTTGGCGCCGGCCGTCCCCTACTCCGCCGCCTGCGCCTTGGTGCCGTGCAGGCTGTGCGATCCGTCCTTGGCCGTGAAGAACACCACGTCCGCCTCGGGCGTCGCGATGGCGCTGTGCACGGTGTTCGCCGGGATGTAGATCAGCGAGCCCGGCGGCACGAGCTGGCGCCGGCCGTCGATGGTGAAATCGAACGTGCCTTCGAGGACGTAGATCCACTGCTCGTTCGGATGGCTGTGCGGCTCGGACGTCGTTCCGGCCGGAATCCGCATCAGCGCCACGATCATCCGGTCGCCCTCGACACACGGCCCGAACGCCGTCGAATAGGCCGGGCCGCCTTTGATGGGGTCGACTTTCGTCAGCTCGAAGAAGTACTCGCCGGGTCCGGCGCGTTTGGCGCCGGGAGTCCGCGCGACCGGCTGTGCCGCCGCGTTCGCCATAGGTCTCCTCCACGTATCAGGCCTCAGCCCATTTCGGTCGACTGTACACACCAGGACCACGGACTGGCAATGCAACCGACGACCGGGGCATCGCCGCGGACTCGTCCGGAACTCCGTCGCAAAGGACGGCGTTGACCGGATTTTCAACATCAGAACGGGATTACCGCCCTTGTCGTGGTGGAAATTCGGGGCCGTCTATCAAATCGATCCGCGCTCGTTCCGGCGCTCGATCGCGACGGCGAGCGCGTCTCGGGCTCGCTTCACCGCCGGCCCGACGGAGGCGTGATCGCGAAATCCGCCTAGGAGCCGTCCACGGCGAGCTTGGAGGACGTCGCGAGTTCCTTGCGAAGCTCCGTGAATAAAAAGTCGAATACGATGCGGATCTTGAGCGGAACGTACTTCCGCGACCGATGCACCAACGAAACGGGCACCCCCTGCGGCTCAAATTTTTTCAAGATTCGCGTTACCTCGCCCGCGCGCAGAGATTTGTCGAAAAGCCACTGGGGCATGACAGCGATCCCAAGGCCGGACAGACAAGCGTCCCTGATGAGCTGCGCATTGTTCGACACGAAGCTGCCGGAGACGTCGATAGTTGTGCGGCCGTCCGGCCAATTGAACGTCCAACCGCGACCAACGGTCGGATTTGTGAATATCAAACATTGGTGCTGAATGAGATCGTCGGGGGTCGCCGGCACGCCGCGTCGCTTCAAGTAATCCGGCGAAGCTACGGCAACCCGCGATGCTGTCCCGATTCGCTTTGCGATTAAGTCGCCCGTCACCTGTCCGAGCCGGATCGCAATATCGATATCTTGCTCGACAAGATTGGGGGACAGGTCGCTGACCACGATTTCAATTTTGATCGGCGGGTAGAGCGCAAGGAGCTTGGCAGCTCGCTCGACCAGATAACGTTGTGCAAACGCATACGGGCTTCCAATCCTTACAACACCTGACGGGATACGCCTTGCCCTTCCAACTTGGCCCTCCGCCTCTTCGACCTGATCCAGTATGCGTTGGGCATAGGCGAGGTAGGTCACACCCTCGGACGTCAGTTTCACGCGCCGGGTTGTCCGGCTCAGAAGCCTCACAGCGAGGTGACATTCGAGAGCGGCTACCTGCTTGCTCAAGTTGGGCTGGCTGATTCCTATTTGCTCGGCAGCCAGTGAGAAGCTGCCGCATTGCGCGACACGAGTGAAAGCCCGCAGGCCATAGATCAGATTCACAGATCACCCAATCTATTTATTCAGGATTGGAATGAGTTATAGGCTGTTTTGCGCTCTAATGAAAACGGCGCCGATCCACTACGGTCTGCGCCTGAAATTGCGGATAAGAGACGAGTGGAGCTTGCAAAATGATCACGCTCTATCACCACAACATTTCCGTGTGCGCTCAGAAAGTGCGAATTGCACTCGACGAGAAGCGCATCCCTTGGGAAGGCCGTGAAGTCGATCTGATGAAGGGAGAGCACCTCACGCCGGAGTTTCTCAAGATCAATCCGCGTGGGCTCGTGCCGGTGCTTATCCACGACGACGCGACAATCTGCGAATCGACCGTGATTCTCGAGTACATCGAAGACGTGTTTCCCGAACCGGCCCTGCGGCCGTCTTCGCCGGTGGCGAGGGCGATGATGCGAATGTGGACGAAAGTACCCGATGAAGGGCTTCACATTGCGTGCGCTTCCGTCACGTACGCTGCTGCGTTCGTGCATCAGCTACGGGAGCACCACGACAAACGGCAATGGGAAGAGCGCTTAAAGCAGTTGCCCGATCGGGCGCGTGCGGCGCGCCAACGCCAAATTTTAGAGCAGGAATTCGAAGCACCATTCGTAAAGGACGCAGTTCTGCTGCACGCAAAAGTGCTCAAGGAAATGGAGGCGACGCTGTCTCGGCTGCGATGGCTTGCCGGCAACGAATTTTCGTTGGCCGATATCGCCATCATACCCTATGTGACCCGGCTGAATCGTCTCGGCCTCGATGGCATGTGGACGGGATTGCCCAACGTCGCCAGGTGGTTTGCCGACATGCAGGCACGCCCCAGTTTCGCGTCGGCAATCACCGCATTCAGAACGAACGCCTACGACGACGAGCTGAAAAAGCGCGGGACCGATGTCTGGCCGCAGGTGAAGGCCTTGCTGGTGGCCTAGATAAGCGGGCCAGAGACTGTGCTCCCCACCCGCGCAATGTGCCCGAATGGAACGCCGACCTCCACTCGCGCCTCGATGTCAGGCACGCCCCCGCCTCTCGAGGGTTTTTCAGCAGCCTGCTAGCCCTTCGCCAAATCCTGCAGGGTCACCGCGGAATCCGCGAGGCGCTGGCGGTCGACCGGCTTGTTGATCTGCATCAGCCGCTTGGCGAAACGCAGATCGCGCGGGCTGTTGATCGCGGCCACCGCCTCGATCTTGCCGTCGAAGAGGAAGAACTCCAGGAACTGGTCCTTGGCCCGGTCGCCGCGCACGACGGTCGCGTCCGATTTGTGCGGGATGCCGAGCAGTTGCAGGTTGAGATTGTATTGGTCCGACCAGAACCACGGGATCTCGTTGTAGGGCTCGGCCTTGCCGAGCATCGCCTTGGCCGCGGCGATGGCCTGGTTCTGAGCGTTCGCCCACGATTCCAGCCGCACCCGCCGGCCCATGAATTCGTTCGGATGGTTGGTCACGTCGCCGGCGGCGAAGATCGCGGGATCGGCGGTGCGGCCAGACGCGTCGGTGACGATGCCGTTGTCGACCTCGAGCCCCGCCGCCTGGGCCAATTCGACATTTGGCACCACGCCGATGCCGATGACCACGATCGAGACCGGCAGATCGGTCCCATCCGACAGCACGGCGCGCTCGACGCGCTCGGTCCCTTCAAACGACCGCACGGTCGTGTTCAATCGGAACTCCACGCCCTGCGCCGTGTGGCGTTCCTGCAGATAGTCGGCAAGCCCTTTCGGCAGGGCGCGGTTGCACACCTGGTTGGCGAGCTCGACGACGGTGACATGCGCGCCGTGCTTGCGCGCCGCCGCGGCCGTCTCGAGGCCGATCCAGCCGGCGCCGACGACCAGCAGCCGTGTCTGGGGACCCAGATCGCGCTTGATCGCCAACGTATCGTCGATGCTGCGCAGATAGTGGACGCCGGGAAGGTCGGCGCCGTCGGTGTTGAGACGCCGGACCCGGCTCCCGGTGGCAATCAGCAGCTTGTCATAGGCAAGCGCCTCGCCGCCGGCGAGCTCGATGCGCTTTTGCGGGCGGTCGATCTTGTCGACGCGGGCGCCGGTGCGGATCTCGATGTTCTGCGCGATCAGCTTGTCCGGCGGCCAGATATAGGTGCTCTCCGGCGGCTTCAGCCCCAGCAGCACGTCCTTCGACAGCGGTGGCCGCTCGTGCGGCGGATAGGGCTCCTCGCCGATCAGGATCACGCGTCCGGCGAAGCCCTGGTCGCGCAGCGTCTTGGCCCCCCAGCCGCCGGCTTGGGCGGCCCCGATGATGATGTAGGTTTCAGTCATGTCATTACAAACTGCTGTTGTTTTCGTCACCCGGGCCGAGCGCGGCGAGAGCCGGGGTCCATCTTCCCGGCGGATAAATGGACCCCGGGTCGCGCGGCTTTCGCCGCTTGCCCGGGGTGACGAGTTCTCTTATAGCCGCCGGCGCTAAATGACAATCGTCGCGTCGCGATTGCGGATCGCGCGGACCACGCTCAAGGCCGCGAGCATGGACGTCTTCGGGTTGGCCGCCAGCGCCTTGCCGCGGAGCTCGATGAAGAACTCGCCGGACGCCCCCTGCACCTCGATCCGGTGAATGTTCCCGTTGGCGGCCGGATCGGCGATCAGGGTGCATTCTGTCTTCTCGAACCCGAGCCCGGCCAGTGCGATCGTCGCCGCGACATTGGCATTCTGCGGATAGAGGCGCGCCGCCTCGTCGGCCGGACCGGTGAACAAGGTGACCGCCGAGGTCACGCGGTCGAGATCGGTCACCTTCTCCGCCGGCGTGCCTTTCCAGCTCTTCGGCGGCTTGCGCGAGGTGTAGCGCACCTTGGTGATACCGGCGACCTTGGCGGCACCGATCGCGTCGATGCCGCCCACCGCACCGGAGACCAGAAGCATGCGCGCCCGGCCCTCCTTGGCGGCCGCGGCGAGCCGGTCGAACAGGGCGCGGTCGGCCAAGGCACCGGTCGAGGCCACCAGCAGGTCGATGCCGCGGCGCAGCAGCGCCACCCCGTGCTGGCCCAGGGCCTGATGGCCGGCGCATTCGACGGCCAGCCCCGGCTCGCCGGTCAGATCGTCGACCGACGTCAGGACGTCGGCATCTTGGGGGAGTACGTCGCGGGCGTGGGCCACCTCGCTCGGCAGCACGATGCCGGCGGCGACGCGGACCCCCTCGTCCGATTTCAGGTGGGTCAGCACTTCAGTCGCCATGGCGCCGGCGCCGATCAGCACGATCTTCAGCATGGTCACACCTTTGCCCGCACCGGCGGCCCGGCGAAGCGGCTGGCATAAGGGCCGATCGCGGTCATGTCTATCTCGACCAGGACCGGTCCCGGTTGATCAAACGCGGCCCGCAGCACGTCCGCGGCACGCGCCGTGTCGTCGAGGCGGAGATAGCGCAAGCCGAGGGACTTGCACAGCTCGGCGAAATTCGGCGTGTGCAAATCGACATAGTGCTTGCGGCCGCCAAAACGCGCATCCTGGATGTTGCGGATCACACCGTACCCGCGATCGTTCATCACCAGCAAGACGATATCGGCGCGCTCCTGCACCGCCGTGGCGAGCTCGCCGAGATTGAGCTGCAGCCCGCCATCGCCGGCAAGGGCCACAGTCCGCCGGCCGCCCGCGGCGAGGGCGGCACCGATCGCCATCGGCGCGCCCATGCCGATGCCGCCGCCCAGCGCATGCACGCCGTTGCGCGGCCCGGCGAGACGCAGATAGCGGTTGCCCCAGGTGCTGTTGGAGACGGTCACGTCGCGCACCCAGATGAAGTCGCGTGGGGCTGCCGTCTGCAGCGCGTCGACCACCGTATCGTAGGGCTTGAGACCCTGCTTCAGCGCCGCTTCGGCGGCCTCCCGCGCGGCGCGGATATCGCCGGCAAACCGCGGATCGACCCGGAGCTTGCCGGCCAGCCGGTCGGCCAGCCCATCGAGGGCCGGGGCGCTGTCGCCGACGACGAACAGATCCGTCGCGTAAGAGCGGCCCTGGCCTTCCGGATTGGCGTCGATGCGATAGAGCGGCCGCGGCAGCTTCAGCGTATATTTGAGCGTCTCGTTGCCGCGCAGGCGCGAGCCGACGACCAGCATCGCATCGCACGTCGCGTAGAGCTTCTCGACGTCGGGCGAGACCGTATAGGCGCCGAGCGACAGCGGGTGATCCTCGGGCACGATGCCGCGGCCTTGCGTGCTCGTCACCACCCCGAACCCCAGCTCGACCAGGCGGCGAACCGCGGCGCCGGCGTGGCGCGCACCGCCGCCGACCCAGAGCAGCGGGCGTTTGGCGCCGCGGAGCGCGGCGGCGAGCCGGACCAGGCTCGCGGCCGCGGGTGCGGCGACCGGCACCGGCAACGGGTCGAGATCCGGCGGGCGGTCGATCATCGCCTCCTGGACGTCGATCGGGATTTCGACGCTGACCGGGCCGGACGGTGCGGTGAACGCCGTGCGGACGGCCTCCTTCAAGGTCCCCAGCGCCGTCTCCGGCGACCATACCCGGTACGCGCGTTTGGACACGGCGGACAGCATCGAAAGCTGATCGACCGCTTCGTGGATATAGGCCCATTGCCGGTCGAGATACGGCAGCTCGATTTGTCCGGTCAGGTGCAGCAGCGGCGTGCCGGCGGTCTGCGCCTCGACCATCGCTCCGGCGGCGTTTCCGGCGCCCGTCCCGGTGCTGGTGATCGCGACGCCGAGCTGTCCGCCGACCCGGGCATACGCATCGGCCATGTTGACCGCCCCCGCCTCGCCGCGGCTCGGCACGAAACGGATGCTGTTCCGCCGGGCGAATGCGTCCAGGATCGGCAGGTTGTGGATGCTGATGACGCCGAACGCGGTCGTCACGCCGCAGCGCTCGAGAAACGCGGCAACGGCCTCACCGACGGTGATGCGCTCAGACATGCTGCGCCTCGCCTCGCCGGACGAGTGCCGCACCGGGGGCTCGGCCCCTGCGCGCGGTTTCCGGCGCGTCGAGCATGGCGGAGATCGCGTTGGCCGTCGCGCAGACTTTATCCTTCAGCTCGCCATGAACGACGCCGGTGGGAATGGGGATGCCGAGCGCCGTCACGCTGATTGCGGCGGTGACCCGGCCGCTGCGGTCGCGCACCGGGGCCGCCACCGTGGTCAGGCCGGGCTCGAAGAACGAAGTGGCCGCCACATAGCCGCGCCGGCGGTCCTCGGCCAGCAGGGCCTCGAGCTTGGCAATCGTGGTCGGCGTCTGGTCGGTATAGGACGTCATCGGATGCCCCGCGTAGAGTGCGCGCAGCTCATCGGGCGGTAGGTCCGCGAGCAGCGCGCGGCCGATCACGGTCGCGTGCGCCGGCAGGGTGGCGCCGACGGCGATGCTGCTCGAGATCGTGGCATGCCCGGGATATCGGCTGAGATAGACGATCTCGGTCCCGTTGCGGGTCACCAGGTGCGCCGAATAGCCGGTCTCGTCGCGCAGGCGCGTCAACAGGGGCTCGGCGAGATCGACGACGTCGAGCGAGCCGAGATATTCGAAGCCGATGGTCAGCACGGCGGGGCCAAGCGTGTAATCGCGGTCGCCGTTGGTGCGCTGCAGGAAGCCCATCGATTCCAGAACCCGCGTCAGGCGGTGCACGGTCGAGCGCGGAATGGCCAGCTCGCGTGCGATGTCGGGAGCCGCGATGACCGGCCGGGTGCGCTTGAACAGGCGCAGGATGTCGAGGCCGCGGGTCAGCGCGGGCACCGGTGAGCCGTCGCCGGACGGTTTGCGGGTTTTGGTCATGTTTATGCGCCGATGAACGCCGTCAACTGGCCGTTGAACGCGGCCGGATCTTCCACGTACGAGGCGTGGCCGGGCCCGGAGAGCGAAATGAACTTCGCACCCGGAATCGCGGCGGCGACGCGTTTGACCACGTCATCCGGCGTCAGCGTGTCGTTGGAGGCGCCCATCACCAGGGTCGGCACCTTGATGAACGTGCCGTCGGCCGCCGTGTCGGCGAGGCCCAGCATGCGCGCCGCCTGCGCGTAGCCCTCCGGCCGCAGCTGACGCTGGATGGCCTGCACCGCTTCAACCGCTTCCGGCCGCGCATTCGCGGACAGCAGGCCGGGTGCGCGCTTGGCCGCGATTCCCTCGGGCCCGAGCTCTTTCATCTCCTTGATCCGGGTGTCCACCCGGGCGCGGCGAATATCCTCCGGCGCCGTCGCATAGCCGGGCGTCGGATTGGTCAGGATCAACGCCGTGAGCCGGTCGCCGTGGCGGCGCGCGAAGGCGGCCGCGATGGCGCCACCCAGCGAATGGCCGAGCAACACGAAACGCTTCAGCTCCAGCGCGTCCACGAGGTCGAGAGCCGCCCCGGCATACTCCGCCGGCGTCGGCGCCTCGGCCGGCAGCGGATCGGAGCCGCCGTAGCCGGGCGCGTCCCAGGCGATCACCCGGAACTTGCGACCGAGCTCCTGGAACTGATGCCGCCACGAGCCCGAACCCGAGCCGATGCCGTGCAAAAGCACAAGCGGCTGCCCCATTCCGGATTCTCGAGAGGGGCCCGCTTCGCGGTAGGCGAGCGTCCGGCCGCCGACCTTGACCCGCCGGAGTTCTGGAAGGACTGGGTTCACTTGGCGGGCCGCTTGATCTTCGCCAGCGGATGGTCCGGCGGATAGGTGGGCGTCATCGGCTTGGGCGTGCCGAGCATCACGCACATCAGGCAATCCTCCTCGCCGATATTGACCTCGCCGCGATACACGCCGGGCGGAATCGAGATCAGGTCGCGCTCCTTCAGGACGGTCTCGTAATATTCGCCGTCGCGCTCGCACGTCACTTTCACTTTGCCGCGGAGCACGAAGAAGATCTCCTCGACGTCGGTGTGCAGATGCATCGGCCCTTCATGGCCCGCCGGAATGAGCATGGTCGAGAAGGTGAAGTGCTCCGCCGGCACGACATTGGCGTCCGCCGACACGCCCGTGCCGCCGGTGCCGACATAGCGCATCTGGGCGCGGCCGTATTTCGGATCGAAATCAGCCTGAAACTTGAGCGCGTCCCAGTCGTAGCGCCGGGTCTCGAAGCGAGCGACCCGCGCGTCGATCTGCGCCTCGAGGCTGTTGGCTGCGGCGGGTTTCGCGGCTTCGGCGGGTTTTGCGCTCATGGTTGCGTCTCCTCAATGCTGCTCAGTGCGTGACAAAGCCGCCGTTCACCGGCAGAAGCTGGCCGGTGACGAAATCGGCGGCATCGGACAACAGGAACATCACCGCCCCGACCACGTCGTCCGGCATCTGCCGGCGCGGCATGGCGCGGCCCTCCACATAGAGTTGATGCCGCTCGGCCGGCACATGTTCCGTGGCCTCGACGATGGTGAGGCCGGGCGCCACCGCGTTGACGGCGACGTTGTCGGGACCGAGCTCGCGCGCCAGCGACCGCGTCATTGCGATCACGGCGCCCTTGCTCGCCACGTAATGCAGCAGCCGGGGTGCCCCCCACAGGGCCGTGTCCGACGCGATGTTGACGATCTTGCCGCGGCCGGACTTCCGCAGGTGCGGGGCCGCGGCCCGGGTGACCAGCCAGGTGCCGCGCACGTTCACGCTCATGACGCGGTCCCAAGTCTCCAGATCGATCTCGTCGAACATCTTGCCGCCAATGCCGGTGGCGATCGCGGCGCAGTTCACGAGGCCGTCGAGCCCGCCCAGCCCGTCTGCCGCGGCCCGCACGGCCGTCTCGATCGACTTCGGATCGGCCAGATCGATGTACTGGAACTGCGCCTGGTACTTCTCCTGGCGCAACGCGGCGACGGTCGCCTGCCCCTCCTTCTCCAGAACGTCGGCGACCGCGACCCGTGCGCCGGCCGCGCACGCCGCCTCGGCGAAGGATCGCCCGAGCCCGCGCGCGGCACCGGTGATCAGCACGCGCTTGCCGGCCAGGAGGATGGGACCCGTCGCCATGCGCCTATTCCGCCGCGGCCCGGCCGGCCAGTGCCGCTGCCTGCGCCTCGGCTTCCTTCTGGATGAGCCGGCGGACATGGGCCATGCCGGTGTCGTGCTGATAGAGAAATTCATGCTCGCGGGCGTCGGCGGCCATGTTCTCCAGGACGACCCGGTCCTGCTCCAACACGTCCCAGTGCAGGCCTTCGAGCCGGTTGCGGTAGAGGAAGCGCCACACGCCGCGCTGCCAACCCTGCACCTTGCGGCAGCGCCAGAAGAAGACGCGGCAATGCCCTTCGTCGACCGGGGTCACGAAGCCGATGATGAAGAACGATCCGCCGGGCCCGGCGTCCTTCCGGTACGGGATCGACAGGCGCATCCACTGCGCACCGGTGTCGCCCCATTCCGTCCAGTCGAAATTGACCCCGCGCTGGCCTTCTTTCTCGAACATCAGGCCAAACTGGGTCTTGCGGATGCGCATCACCGCCGACTTGTCACCCTCGGCCATCGAATGCGACGCGGCGTGCAGATAGGCGCCGTGCATCGGGTCCATGACGTTCTCGACCGCGTAGCGGTAGTTGCATTTCCACGCCGCGGTGCAGAGCATGCTGCTCCAGTCCGGCGAGGCGAGCTCCTCCGGAAGCTCGAGCGGCGCCGGCTCGGCATGCAGCGCGTCACCGAACCACACAAAGACGCCGCCCTGGTGCTCCTGCACCGGATAGCCCTTGATGCAGGTCTGTCCCTCGAGCGGGCAGTTGGTGGCCGCGGGGACCCTGGCCACCTTGCCCTCCGCCGTCACCTCGACGCCGTGATACCAGCAGGCGATACGGTCGCCGAGGTTCCAGCCCAGCGACAGCCGCGCGCCCCGATGCGGGCAGCGGTCTTCCAGCGCATGCACCTGCCCCGCTTCGTCCCGCCACAGCGCGATGCGTTCGCCGAGCCGCGTCAGCCCGACCGGCTTGCGGCCGACCATCCAGCTCGGCGCCACCGGATACCAGCGGTTCCGGAGGCCGAGGGTCACCAGGTTGTCGACTTGGGAATTCGGGGTTGGATTGGGCATGGGGCCTCTCAAACGACGTCCACGCTGCGAACCGGGATGTAATGGAGAACCCGGCCCTCCGCGACGATCACGGCGACATAGGCAAGAATGCCGATCAAGGTGAGGAGGATGATGGTGACGAACACCATGGCGGTGTTGGCGGCGCCCTCGCCGAACACGAGCAGATATCCGAGGCCCGTGTTGCCGCCGACGAGCTCGCCGACCAGCACGCCGATCACCGCCAGGGTCGAGCCGATCCTAAGGCCCGCGAACAGCGGCGGCATGGCAGCGCGGAACTCGATTTTCCAAAACACCTGCAGGCGCGTGGCGGTGAACGAGCGCGCGAGGTTGACCATGTCGTGGTCGACGGTGCGGATCGCCGTCAACACGTTGACCATGATCGGAAAGAATACGATCAGCACCGCCACCAGGATCTTCGGATAGACCGTGTAGCCGAACCACATGACGAACAGCGGCGCGAACGCGACCTTGGGTGCAATCTGCAGCGCCAGGATGTAGGGCGACAGCACGACCTCAGTGACCGGCGACATGCCGAGCACGTAGCCGACGACCATTCCCAGCAGAGCGCCGAGCGCGAAGCCGACGATGACCTCCATGGCCGTGACCGCGGTGTGGTAGAACAGGTTGTCGCGGCCGATCATGCGAAAGAACTCGTGGTAGCACTCGGCGGCGGTTGGCACGATGTAAGAGGGGACGCCGATCAACGGCGGCCCCCACTGCCACGCGGCGAGGAAGAGGACGAAGACGGCAAGGCTCGCCCACGTCTCCCAACCGGTTGCTATGCGCACGGCTTTGTCCAACATCGTCGGCCCTAACGTCCCACGTCGTCGCCTGACAATTCACCCCCACCCCAACCCTCCCCCATCGAGGGGGAGGGAGGTTCTTCTTTGTCCCCTCCCCCCTTGTGGGGGAGGGTTAGGGTGGGGGGTGTTATCCGCATGGTGCGCTGCCCGTCACTCCACGAACTGGTTGGTGTAGAGCTCCTTCACCGGGGTCGGCTTCTCGATGATGCCGTGCTGCAGATAGAACTGCTGCAGGTTGGCAAGGCGCGCCTCGTCGATCGCGCCGGGCTTGCTCTGACCGGGATAGACGTACTGGTTGTAGAGCTTGAACACGCGCGCCATCGCCGCTTCCTGGCCGGCGCGCTGCGGCACCGCCTTCACGTAGTCCTTGGCCGCGCCGTCGGGATCCTTCACCACGTCCTGCCAGCCGTGGAGCGTGGCACGGACCAGCTTCTTGATGAGCTCCGGCCGCTCCTGGATCATCTTGTCGGACGCGATCACGACCTGCGCCATGCTCTGGAAATAGTCGTTCGCCGGGATGATGCGGATCTTGGCCCCGGCCTCGATCAGGTCGCCCTCCCAGTCGGGCACGCTGGCCAGACCCTCGGATTGGCCGGCGAGGAACAGCTTCCATACGTTCACCGGCCCCGCGGCCTGCGCGTTCACGTCGTTCTTGGTGAGCCCGACTTTCGCCAGCATGCCGATCAGCGCGTAATAGGTCGTGTCCTGATAGGCCATGACCGTGATCGTCTTGCCCTTGAGGTCAGCCGGACCTTTGATCGGCGAATCCTCGCGCACGACCAGCTGCATCAGGCTGCCGCCGCCGAGCAGGGCCACGGCTTTCACCGGCACGCCGTTGGCGCGCACGATGATCGGCGTGTCGCCGAGGGCACCGCCGATCTGCGCGTTGCCGACGCCGACCGCCTTCGCCGTATCGACGCCGCCGCGGCCGGACTCGAACGTCACGTCGAGATCCTCCTTCGCGTAGTAGCCGCGCTGCACGGCCACCATCCACGGGCCGAACGCCGGCAGGAACGCCGCCGCCGGCAGCTGGTAGGTCACCTTCTCGGCCGCCTGGCTCGGCGCGGCTCCCGCGACAGCCAGCCCCGCCGCAACCGCCGCCGCCGCCATCACACGCTTGGTCCCCATCGGAAATCTCCCGGTCTTATGAATGAGTGAAACTCGGCTCATTTTCGTCCTCGCGCAGATGGAGCAGCGACATCAGCTTCGGAATGAACTGGCCGACGCCCGGCTGCTCGCGCCGCTTCATCGGGTTGTCGCGATACGGCAGATCGACCACGATCTCCTCGACGATCTCGCCGGGCCGTGCACTCATCACCAGGACGCGGTCGGAGAGCGTGATGGCCTCGATCAGGTCGTGGGTGATGAACAGCGCGGTCTTGCCGGTCTCCTTCAGCGTGCGGCCGAGATCCTGCTGCAGGATCATCTTGGTCTGCGCGTCCAGGGCCGAGAACGGCTCGTCCATCAGCAGGACGGCCGGATCGACGGCGAGCGTGCGCGCCAAGGCCGCGCGCTGACGCATGCCGCCGGAGAGCTGGTGCGGATAATGCCGGGCGAACTCGCTGAGGCGGCACTTGCGCAGCAACGCCTCGGAGCGGCCATGCCGCTGATCGGCCGCAACACCCTGGATCTCGAGCCCGAACTCGACGTTCTCGCGGATCGTGCGCCACGGCAGCAACAGGTCCTTCTGCAGCATGAAGGCGACGTGCGGGTTGGGCTTGGTGACCTTCTCGCCGTCGACGAAGACCTCGCCATCGCTCGGCCGGTCGAGGCCCGAGCCCATGTTGAGCAGGGTGCTCTTGCCGCAGCCGCTGGGCCCGATCAGCGAGACCACCTCGCCGTCAGCGATCTTGAGGCTGACGTTCCGGACCGCGGTGATGAACGCCTCGCCACGGCCGTTCGGCTTGTGCGCGCCGTTGAAGCGGTTGGGGAACCGCTTCGTCACGTTGCGGAATTCAAGCCGGGCTGCCACGGATCGTCTGCCGTTCCTAGGCGCCGAGCCGCGCCATCTCGGCGGTGAACGACGCTTCGGTCCACGCGGCCCCGTCGGGCCCCTTCACCCCGCGCTCGTTCAGGCGGCGGACGATGCCGGCAAGCTCGTAGATCTCCTCGGCGAAGATCGCCTGCAACGCATCGCCGAGCGCGTCCTCATAAGCGGTCGGCGCCGCGGCGCGGGTCTGCCAGCAGATGTTCTGTGCCTTGTCGGGGTGCTCGATCGACGCTTCATCGCCCTTGGCGCCCACGGATGACCCGGGCCAGTCCTTCAGGGCGATGTTGTAGGTGTCCATCGAACGCTCCTTCCCTCCTAGACGTCGATCAGGATGTCGTTGCCTTCGACCTTGACCGGATAGTTCTTCAGGTCCTCTTCCGCCGGCGGCGCGACGCACTTCCCGGTGCGGATCTCGAAGGCGGCCTGGTGCAGCGGGCACTCGACGCGCTCGTTCTCGATGAAGCCCGACGACAGCAGCGCATAGGCATGCGGGCACACGTCGTCGAGACAAAAGAAGCTGTCGTCCAGCTTGTAGATCGCAAGCTGCTTGTCACCGATGGTGACCGGAACCGGTGCGTCCGGCTTTACGTCCGCCACGGACGCCACGCGCTGCCACGCCATTGCCCTCGTCCTCCGTCGCTTTTTGATTGTTCCATATATGGGACATTGTCCCATACGCTAAACATAGCCCCTGGGCCCGTGCGGGGTCAAGCGGCCCCTATGGTCCTAGCAAAAAGCTGGTAGTAAGAGGAGCGCTCCCGCTTTCCTCCATGAGGCGACGATGGATTTCGAGTTCTCAGCCCGCTCGCAGCAGCTCCGCGACCAGCTGATCGCCTTCATGGACGCGCACATCTATCCCAATGAGCGCGTCTACGAGGAGCAGGTCACGCGCGGGCCGTCGCGCTGGCAGGTCGCGCCGATCATGGAGGAGCTGAAGGCCAAGGCCCGCCAGGCGGGATTATGGAACCTGTTCCTGCCGGAGCATGAGGGGGGCCTCAGCAATTTCGACTACGCGCCGCTCTGCGAGGTCATGGGACGCTCGCCCATAGCACCCGAGGCCTTCAACTGCTCCGCTCCCGATGTCGGCAACATGGAGGTGCTGCTGAAATACGGCACGCCCGAACAGAAGGAGAAGTGGCTGAAGCCGCTGCTCGCCGGCGAGATCCGCTCCTGTTTCGGCATGACCGAGCCCGACGTGGCGTCATCGGACGCGACCAACATCCAGAGCCGCATCGTGCGCGACGGCGATCACTACGTCATCAACGGCCGCAAGTGGTGGTCGACGGGAGCGCCCGACCCGCGTTGCAAGATCGCCATCTTCATGGGCAAGACCGATCCGCACGCGCCGCGCCACGCGCAGCAGTCGATGATCCTGGTGCCGATGGACACACCCGGCGTGAAGGTCGTCCGCCCCCTCACCGTCTTCGGCTACGACCACGCGCCGCACGGCCATGGCGAAGTCATCTACGAGAACGTCCGGGTGCCGGCGAGCAACATGCTCCTGGGCGAAGGCCGCGGCTTCGAGATCGCGCAAGGACGGCTCGGGCCGGGACGCATCCATCACTGCATGCGCGCGATCGGCCTCGCCGAGCGGGCCCTGGAGGCGATGGTCCACCGCGTGAAGCAGCGCGTCGCGTTCGGCAAGCCGCTGGCCGAGCAAGGCGGCATCCGCCAGGACATTGCACACTCACGCATCGAGATCGACGAAGCGCGGCTGCTGACGCTCGCGGCGGCGCGGATGATGGACAAGCAGGGCAACAAGGCGGCGCGCAAAGAGATCGCGATGATCAAGATCGCGGCCCCCAACATGGCGCTGCGCGTGATCGACCGCGCGATCCAGGCGCACGGTGCCGCGGGGGTCAGCGGCGATTTCAACCTGGCGGCCGCCTACGCGCACGCCCGCACATTGCGCATCGTCGACGGCCCCGACGAGGTCCATCTCGAGGCGATCGCCAAGCTCGAGCTGGGGAAGAACAGGTAGCGGTTCGCAGATGCACTACAAGTTTGTTCTGCAGCGCGCAGCGGACGGCGGGTACGTCGCAACTGTGCCGGCACTGCCCGGATGCGTCAGCCAGGGCGACACGCGCGCCGAGGCTCTAGCCAATATCCGGGAGGCTATCGAGCTGTATGTCGAAGATTGCCGTGACGCCGGAGACCCCGTGCCTAGCCCGCTCGGCTGAGCTCCGTCATTGCGAGGAGCGCAGCGACGAAGCAATCCAGCAGGCCAAACTCTGGATCGCTTCGCTTCGCTCGCGATGACGAAAGCGCCTCTACGCCCCCTGCTCCGCCAGCCGCCAGCCGATCTCGGCCAGGCGCGGCGCGGTGCGGCCGAGCTGCTCGGCGCTGGCCGACGAGGCGTTGCCCTGGAGCGCCCGGGCATAGACGCCCTGGACGATCGCGGCGTAGCGGAACAGCGAGAACGCGAGGAAGAACGCCCAGTCGGCGCCGGGATCGCGGCCGGTGTGGCGGACATAGGTCGCGACATAGGCCGGCTCGTCGGGGATCCCGAGGGAAGCCAGGTCGACGTCGCCGAAGCCGCGCACCGTCGGCAGGTCCGCGGGCATGCGATACAGCATGCAGTTATAGGCGAGGTCGGACAGCGGATGGCCGAGCGTCGACAGCTCCCAGTCGAGCACGGCCACCACACGCGGCTCGTCCGGATGGAAGATCAGATTGCCCAGCCGGTAGTCGCCGTGGGCGATGGTCGTCTCGTCCCGGGCCGGGATGTGGCCCGGCAGCCAGTCGATCAGCCGATCCATGGCCGGGATGTCGCCGGTCTTCGACGCCGCGTACTGCTTCGACCAGCGCGCGATCTGGCGTTGGACGTAGTTGTCCGGCCGGCCGTAATCGGCAAGGCCCGCCGCCCGCCAGTCGACCGAATGCAGGCGGGCCAGCGTCTCCGCCATCGCCGTATAGACGGCACCGCGCTCGCCGGGTGCCAGGTCCGGCAGCCGCGGATCGGTGAACACGCGCCCGGCGACGAAGTCCATCACATAGAAGGGCGTGCCGATGATCTGGGCGTCCTCGCAGAGGAGACGCGCCGGCGGAACCGGGACGCCGGTGTCGGCGAGGGCGCGGATGATGCGATATTCGCGCTCGACCATATGCGCCGACGGCAACAGCTTGCCGGGCGGCTTCTTGCGCAGCACCCAGCGCCTACCCCCGGCTTCGACCAGGAAGGTCGGATTGGACTGACCGCCCTGGAACTGCCGGATCGCAATATCGCCCCGGCAGCCCGGCAGAAGCTCGCGCAGATAATCGGCGAGCCGCGCCTCGTCGAACCGATGCGCCTCGCGGACCGGAATGAGCTCCGCCGCGCTAGACATCTTCGATATTTCCTATTGAGGAAAGATCACCCCCACCCCATCCCTCTCCCCCAATCTTCAAAAGACTGGGCTCGGGGGAGGGGGAATTTTTTTGCGTGGCCTCTTTATCCCCTCCCCCCTTGCGGGGGAGGGTTAGGGAGGGGGGTATCGACGGCATATCTCTGTCTACACCGCTTCGGCGATGGTGATCCCGCCGTCGGCGACGATCACCTGGCCGGTGATGAAGGCGCCCGCCGGTGCTGCCAGGAAGACCGCAATGCCGGCGACCTCGGGCACCTCGCCGATGCGGCCGAGCGGCGCCATCGCCTCAACGCGCTTCAGCCGCTCTTTATCTTCCCAGAGAGCCCGGGCGAAATCGGTCCGGATGATGCCGGGGGCGATCGCGTTGACCCGGATGTTGTGGTGTCCCCACTCGAGTGCGAGGTTGCGCGCGAGCTGCATCTCCGCCGCCTTGGAGATGCCGTAGGTGCCGATCACCGAATTCCCCTTCAGCCCGGCGATGCTGGAGATCAGGATCACCGAGCCGTCCCGCCGCGCCGCCATCTGCGGGATCGCCATGTTGCACAGCCAGAACGTGCTGCGCAGGTTGGTGCCCATGATCTTGTCGAAGGCCGAATCCTCGATCTTCGCCAGCGGGCCGAACGCCGGATTGATCCCGGCGTTGCACACCAGCGTGTCGATACGGCCCCATTTGTCCAACGTCGTGTCCACCAAACGCTGCAGCTCGTCCTTGGACGACACGTTGCAGGGCACGGCCAGGGCGGCGTGGCCGCGGCGCGCCAGCTCGTCGACCGCGGCCGCGCAGGCGTCGGCCTTGCGGCTCGAGATCACGACTTTGGCGCCGGCGTCGGCCATGGCCTCGGCGATTCCGCGCCCGATGCCGCGGCTGGATCCAGTGATCAGCGCCACTTTCCCGCTGAGATCGAACAGAGAATTGCCCGCCATCGTCTCCTCATCCGTCTCATCTACTGTGGACATTCGTGCCGCCGACGGTCAAGCCCCGGCCTTGCCCGGACGCCGATTTAATCGTTAGATCGTGGCCAAGAGCCGCAGCTGACGGCTCGGCCGGACAGCAGGAGGAGCGATGCGCGGTTTGATGATGGATCAGCCGCTGCTGATCACGTCGCTGATCAAGTATGCGGCGCAGTATCACGGCGATACGGACATCGTCAGTCGCACCGTCGAGGGGCCGGTCCACCGTTACACCTATCGCGACGCCTATAACCGGATCCAGCAGCTCGCCCACGCGTTGATATCGCTGGACCTCGGCCGGGGCGACCGCATCGCCACGTTGGCGTGGAACGGCTATCGCCATTTCGAGCTGTATTACGCGATCTCCGGCATCGGCGCCGTGTGCCACACGGTCAACCCGCGACTGTTCCCGGCGCAGATCGAGTACATCCTCAATCATGCCGAGGACAAATACATCTTCGTCGACCTGAGCTTCGTGCCGCTCATGGAATCGCTGGCCCCGCGGCTGAAGCACGCACGCGGCGTCATCGTGATGACCGATGCCGCGCATAAGCCGGCCACCGCTCTGCCGCACGTCCTGTGCTACGAGGAGCTGATCGAAGGCCGGCCCGAGGGCTTCGACTGGCCGAGCTTCGACGAGTGGACCGCGTCTTCCATGTGCTACACGTCCGGCACCACGGGCAACCCGAAGGGCGTCCTCTACGCACACCGCTCGACAGTCCTCCACAGCTTCTCGATCACCAGCGCCGACAGCATGGCGCTCAGCGCCCGCGATACGGTGATGCCGATCGTGCCGCTGTTCCACGTCAATGCCTGGGGCATTCCCTATGGGGCGCCGATGGCTGGCTCCAAGCTGGTCTTTCCAGGACCGCATCTCGACCCCGCCAATCTCCTTGACCTGTTGGAGCGCGAGCAGGTCACCATGGCCGCCGCCGTGCCGACCGTGTGGCTGAAGGTCTGCGAGCACCTGGCGCAGACCGGCCAGAGGTTCTCCAGCCTGCGGCGCATCCTGTGCGGCGGTTCGGCGATGCCGGAGGCGCTGATCGTGACGCTCGAGGAGACCTACGGCATCGAGATCTGTCATGCCTGGGGCATGACGGAGATCAGCCCGGTCGGCACGTCCGGCCGGCTCAAGGCGGCGCAGGAGAAGCTGCCGCGGCCGCAGCGCACCCGCTTCAAGATCTCGCAGGGCCGGCCGCTCTACGGCGTCCAGTGCAGGATCATCGACGCCGCCGGCAAGGTGCTGCCGCATGACGGGACGACCCTGGGCGAGCTCTGCGTGCGGGGGCCGTGGGTGACCAGCGGGTACTATGGCGACGACGAGGCCAACAAATCCGCCTTCGATGCCGATGGCTGGTTCCGGACCGGCGACGTGGTCAGCATCGATCCGGACGGCTGGATCCGCATCGCCGACCGCACCAAGGATCTGATCAAATCCGGCGGCGAATGGATCAGTTCGATCGATCTCGAGAACGCGGCGGTGGGCCATCCCGACATCCTCGAGGCCGCGGCCATCGCCGTGCCCCATCCGGTCTGGCAGGAGCGGCCGCTGCTGGTGGCGGTGCGCCGGCACGGCAGCGCCCTGACCCGTGACGGGTTGCTCGATTTCCTACGCGACAAGGTGGCGAAATGGGCCCTGCCTGATGACGTCAGCTTCGTCGACGAGCTGCCGCACACGGCAACCGGAAAGTTGCTGAAAAGCGCACTCCGCGAGCAGTATAAGCGGCACAAGCTCACGACCTGAGTCGCGGCATGGACCAAGCATCGCTCGACAACATCATCCACGTCATCCAGGTGGCGCTGACCCCGATCTTCCTGCTCACGGGTCTCGCCAACCTGCTGTCCGTGTTCTCGACGCGCCTGGGACGGGTGGCGGACCGCGTCGATCTGATGTCGGCGCGTCTCGAAGAGGCTAAAGGCGAAGCTGCAGACCGGATCGCCGCCCAGCTCACCTATCTTCGCAAACGATCGCTGGTCCTCGACGCGGCGGTCATCCTCGGCACGATCGGCGGGGCCGCGACCTGCGGCGCGGCCCTGGCGCTGTTCGTCGGCACGCTGCGCGATCTGACCGCCGCGACCATCCTGTTCGCACTGTTCGGATTGGCGCTCGTTTCGACGATCGCGGCCCTAGGGGCGTTTCTGGTCGAGATGCTGATGGCCGGCAAGAGCATCCGCGCCCAGGCCTCGCGCACGGAGAAAATCGGGTCGCGCTGAGGCATCAGCGGCCGATTGGTGGGCCGCAGTTCGTGCGGCCCGCCATCAAGCAATCCTCGAGCTTCGATTCATTGTGCAGCGCGTTGGCGACCCAGACGCTGACGGCGATGAGAAGGGCGACGAAGACCAGGACGCCAACGTTGACCCACGGGCTGGGCTGATCGTCGTCCTCATCGTCCTCGTCGCGCTGGGGCGGGCGGGCCATCGCCTCCCGGCGCCTTCTGATAGAGTTCAGGTCATGGATCATGGTCGTTCCGTTACCCTAGACCAGGCGATTGCCTTTTTCGAGCGGGGGCAAATAGCGGACGCGGAGACGGCCGTTCGGGCCGTCCTGGCTACCGATCCCGCCAATGTCGAGGCGCTCCATTATCTGGGAGTGGTTCTCGCCGCCGCCAAGCGCTACCCCGAAGCGGAACCGGCCTGGGCCGCGGCGCTGCAGCTTCGCCCGGACGCCGCGGATACCCTCTATAACCTCGCCCTGCTGCACCAGATGGCGCAGCGCCACGACGCGGCGATCGAGTGCTATCGCAAACTCCTCGCCGCGCAGCCGGGCTCGAGCGAAGTTCTGCTCAACCTCGGCAATGCCCACCTGGCGCTGCACCGCGTCGACGCGGCGATCGAGGCCTATCGCGAGGCGGTGCGGCTCGATCCGGCGTCCGCCGTCGCTTTCAACAATCTCGGCCTAGCCTTGGCCATGGCACAGCGTGGAGGCGAAGCGGCTGCCGCCTATGCGGACGCGTTGCGCGTGGCGCCGGACGCGGTGGATCCGCTGGTCAACCTGGCCCAGCTCCAGCTGGCGGCGGGTCGCCTCGCCGAGCCGGCAGACTTGCTGCAGCGCGCCGTCCACCTGCAGCCGGGATTCGTCGACGCCCGGCGCGCTCTCGCCCAGCTCCACGAGCTCATTGGCGATGTCGAGGCCGCGATCGCGGAGCGCCGCCACGTGCTTGCGAGCCATCCCGATCGCGCGGACCTGCACCGCGAACTGATCCTGAGCCTGAACTTCGCCGACGGCGATGCCGGCAGCACGGTTGCCGAAACCTGCCGGGACTGGCATCGCCGGTTTGCGGCCCCATTGATCCCAGCCCGGCCGCAGAGCGGCTTAGACCGCGACCCCGAGCGCCGCCTGCGCCTCGGCTATGTCGCCGGGACGCAGTTCCGCTCTCATACCCTCGCCCACACGATGCTGCCTCTGGTCGAGGCGCATGGCGACGGCTTCGAGCTCTATTGCTATTCCGACCTCCCGCAAGACCAGGAAGATGACATCAGCGCGCGGTTCCAGCGCCGCACGGTCTGGCGGCGCATGACCGGCCTGTCCGACGAAGACTACGCGCAGGCAATCGCGGCCGACCGGATCGACATCCTCATCGATCCGGTGGCCTTCGTCGGCGGATCGCGCCTGCTGGCCCTGGCGCGCCGGCCGGCGCCGATGCAGGTCTCATTTCCGGTGATGGGCACCTCTGGCGGCGCCACGATGGACTACGTTCTGTGCGACGACCAGATCCTGCCGCCAGCAGCCGAGCATGACTATGCGGAGCGGCGCTTGCGGATCCCCTTCGCGTATTGCTACCGGCCGCTCGGCGAGCCGCCCGCAGTCGCGCCGTCGCCCGCACTCGCCGGCGGGCCCGTCACTTTCGGATCGATGAATTCGCTGCCGAAGATCAGCCGCCGCGCCATCCGCGCGTGGCGGCGGATCCTCGATCAGGTCGCCGGCTCACGGCTGCTCGTGAAAGCCGGCTTTCCGTTCCGCGACCCCGATGTGCGGCGGCTGTTTCTTCGCCGGCTCCAGGACGAAGGCGTCGATGTCGCCCGCATCGTCTTGAAGGATTGGGTGCCGACCCATGGCGATCATCTGGCCGCCTATGGCGACATCGACGTCGCCCTCGACTCGTTTCCCTATAACGGCGTGGTGACGACCTACGAGGCGCTGCTCATGGGCGTGCCGGTGGTGACGCGGACCGGCGCGCGGGTGCTGGACCGCTATGCGACGTCCATCCTGCGCACGGTCGGCTTCGACGAGGGCATTGCCGCCGATGACGACGCCTACGTCGCGCGTGCGGTGGCGCTCGCATCCGACCGCCGCCGCCTTGCCGAGCTCCGCGGCAGCTTGCGCGCCACGCTGCTGAGCTCGCCGGCCTGCGACGCCGCGGGCGTAGCGCACGCCATCGAAGCCGCGCTCCGGACGGCCTGGCGTGCCGAGTGTGCGTAGAGATTCGCCGGCGGCCCCTCTAAGATGGCACGCATGAAAAAACGCAACGCCGTGGCGACCGGCGGATTTCGCCCGCACGACGACCGGACGCAGCCGCGGCGCCGCATTCCCGGCTATCCGAATACGCTCACCCGCACGCCCGGCGGCCGCAGCTGGCCGCGGATCGTATCGCTCGCCGATTTGACCGGGCCGGTCTTCCCGCCCGAATCCGTGCTTCCCGAGGAGGCAGACCTGTCGCGCCCCGCGCCGGGCGCGCCGCGCGCCCTGGGGCAGCTGATCACCGTCTCCGGCCGCGTCCTCGATGAAGCCGCGCGGCCGGTGCGCCGTTGTCTGATCGAGATGTGGCATGCGAACGCGGCAGGCAAATACATCCATCACAACGACCCGTCGCCGGTGCCGGCCGATCCCAACTATCCCGGGCGCGGCCGGGCGATGACCGACGAGGCCGGCCGGTTTTCGTTCCGCACCATCAGGCCTGGCGGCTATGCGGTCCCGGACGGCGAGCCCGGCGCCAAGACCGGATGGTGGCGGCCGCCGCACATCCATTTTTCGCTCTTCGGACCCTGCTTCAGCGCGCGACTGATCACACAGCTCTTCTTCCCGGGCGAGCCGCTGAACGAGCTCGACCTGATCCTCACCAGCATTCCCGACAGGGTGGCGCGCGACCGGCTGGTCCTGCGGTTCCTTCCGCGTACAACCGGCAATTCGCGGGAGGGTGACGCGCCCCTCCAATACACCCAGGATTTTGTATTGCGCGGCCGCTTCGAGACGCCGTTCGAGATCCGATAACCATGGCGCGACAAAGGCGGGCCCCCGCGCAACGGCTCGTGCCGACTGCGCATCAGACTACCGGCCCGTTCTTTCCGGCACAATATATCCGGCCGGGCGATACCGATCTCGCCGGCGTGACGCGCCAGGGACCACCCGCACTCGGCGAGCCCTATTACATCCACGGCCACGTCCGCGACGCCGCCGCCAAGCCGGCTGTCAACGTGATCCTCGAGATCTGGCAGGCGAACGCGGCCGGCCGGTTTCATCATCCCGTCGACCGCTCGCCGGCACCGCTCGACCCGCACTTCGTCGGCTGGGGACGTACCTGGACCGACCGCGACGGGTTCTACAGCTTCATCACCATCAAGCCGGGACCCTACCCGGTCCGCCCGGGCGGCAAAGGCTGGTTCGCACCGCGAATCAATGTCCGCCTGATCGGCTCCGGCCTGATGCGCCCGCTGATCACCTGCCTGTACTTCCCCAACGAGCCGCTGAACGAGGATGATCCGCAGCTCGTCGCGATCTCAAATGCCGCCGCGCGACGCCGGTTGATCGCCACGCCGGAGCCGCATGACGCGGCACCCGCCGGCGTGAAGCCGCTGCGGTTCGATCTCGATCTCGGCGGACGTCAGACCTCGACCTTCTTGGACGACTGAGCGGCTTGGCCCCTCACCCGGCGAAGCTGGGCTCCGGCACTCCCGAAACACCCGGCCTGACCGCGAACAGGGCCCCGGCCAGCGGCTGCTGCTCGATCTGCTGCGGGTTGAGGCGCTGCCGCGCCGTGGTGATGTAGAGCGTTTCAAGGCCGGCGCCGCCGAACGCGCACGAGGTGGGCTGCGTCACCGGCATCTCGATGACCCGGTCGAGCCGCCCATCCGGTGTGTAGCGGCAGATGCGTCCACCGCCGTATTCGGCATTCCACAAACAGTCTTCGGCATCGACCGTCGAGCCGTCGGGCCGGCCCACCCGATCCTTCGTGTCGACGAAGACGCGCTCGTTGGCCACCGTGCCGGTCTCGATGTCGTAGTCATACGCCCAGATTTTGTGACGCTCGGTATCGGCGAAATACATGACGCGGTCGTTACGGCTCCACGACAGGCTGTTCGGAATGATGACCCCGCTGCGGACGACGCGCACGCTGAGGTCCACGTCCAGGCAATAGAGAGAGCCGGTGGGCTCGCGCGCCACCTCGCTCATCGTGCCGGCCCAGAAGCGGCCCCGGCGGTCGCAGCGGCCGTCGTTGAAGCGGTTGTCCGGCAGGTGATTTTCGGGATCGGCGACCTGTTCCAGCTTGCCGGTCTTGAGGTCGAAGAAATGGAAGCCCCTTTTCGTCGCCGCGACCATGCCATCCCGCGCCCGCAGGCCGATCGAGCCGACCGGATCAGGCAGAGTCCACGTCCTCACCTTTCCCGTGGACGGATCGAGCCGGTTGATCGTCGGACCGTAGATGTCGACCCAATAAAGCGCCTTGTCCCGGTCGTTCCACACCGGGCTTTCGCCGAGCAGATGCTTGCCGTCATATGCGCATTCGACACCGGCCATCGATCATCTCCGCTGGTCTGTCGGGGGAGCGCCCGTGGGGCGACGGACTAATGGCGATGCTGGCGGCCCCCTCCGGCGGGCGCAAGTGACTATTTTTCCCGGCTGATTCTGGGTGGGCCGTGCCCATCCCTTAGGCAAGCCCGCAAATTCATCCTGGCGATCCCCTCCCGGGCCGCGTAGAGTTTTTGGGCAATATGCCAATCTGGCGCCGTCCCTGGACGGCCGGGAGGAACGATGGATTCAGGTGATGCGTCGGCACCGTCGTCCCGCCGCGCGAATATTGATTGCGAGCGGTTCCGGCTGCGGCGGTTCATCGAGAGCCTCGCGG
>DASWFO010000231.1:0-12578 GCA_036394195.1 Alphaproteobacteria bacterium
CGCCAGCCAGCAGTCGATCCTGTCCGCCAACTTCACCGCGCAGCTCGCGCAGTTGAACACCTTCATCAGCAACTCGGTGTACAACGGCCTGAACCTGTTGTCGGCGAACTCGGGCAGCGTCACCATCACCTCGACGATCTCGGGTGGCCAGCTCACGCTGACCAACGCCTCGAGCTTGGCGGGTGTGTCGGCGGCGCTCTCGAGCGGTGTGGCCACGACCGCGGCGGCACTGGCCCTGCTCACGGCCGTGACGGCCCAGCAGCTGGTCTCGGGAACCGCACTCGGCACCTTGGGTGCCAGCCAGAACTCGGTGAACTTCCTGTCGACGTTCACCCAGTCGCTGTCCAACGCGGTCACCCAGGGCCTGGGCTCGCTGGTCGATGCCAACCTGGCGCAGGAAAGTGCCAAGCTGCAGTCGCTGCAGGTGCAGCAGCAGCTCGGCGTTCAGGCGCTCGGCATCGCCAACGCGCGGCCGCAGATCCTGCTCGGTCTCTTCCGGTAATCGACTCCGGCGCAGGCGGCGGCGCAAGCGCGCCGCCGCCTGCCTCACATCGACGTTATCTTTGAGGGCCCGGGCGCCTAGCCGGGCCCTTTTTCTTAAGCGCGGCCCCGAACCGCCCTTGTACGCGATTGATTCGGCTGCTCTAAAGCCGCCTTAACCAATTAACCCGAACCTACCGGAGATGCGAAAAAAGCACGCTATCTTAAGGCGTTAACGATACTGCATAATTGACACCGTGCAGCGCCCTTGGATAGGCTTGGGACACCGCACGGCCAAAAAGGCCGGCGAGGACCGAAGAGACGTCAGAAATCTCTCGGTCCGTTAGGCAGCCAGAAGGCTGCCTAAAACCTAGAAATAGGAGAACCCGGATGACTTCGGTCAACACGAACGTTGGCGCGCAGGTTGCGCTCCAGAATCTTCAGCAGACCCAGTACAACCTCAACAGCACTCAGAACCGCATCTCGACGGGCTTTCGGATCAACAACCCGGTCGACGACGCGGCGAACTTTGCCATCGCGCAGGGCCTGCGGACCAATCTGCAGGCGTTTTCGGCGGTCCAGCAGAGCCTCTCGAGCGCCACGGGTATTCTTTCCGTGGCCATCGCGGGTGCCACCTCGGTGTCCAACCTCTTGGCGCAGATCAACACGACGGCGATCTCCGCCTCGAACCCGTCCAACACCGCCAGCCAGCAGTCGATCCTGTCAGCCAACTTCACCGCCCAGCTGGCACAGCTCAACACCTTCATCAGCAACTCGATCTACAACGGTCTGAACCTGCTGTCGGCGGGCGCTGCGAGCGTCACCATCACCTCGACGATCTCGGGCGGTCAGCTGACGATCACCAACGCCTCGGGCTTGTCGGGCGTGTCGGCGGCGCTGTCCAGCGGTGTCGGGACCACGGCGGCAGCCCTGGCGCTGTTGACCGCGGTCACGGCCCAGCAGCTGGTGACGGGTACGGCACTCGGCACACTGGGTTCCAGCCAGAACTCGGTGAACTTCCTCACCACGTTCACGCAGACGCTGTCGAACGCCGTGACCCAGGGTCTCGGCTCGCTCGTCGACGCGAACCTGGCCCAGGAGAGCGCGAAGCTGCAGGCGCTTCAGGTGCAGCAGCAGTTGGGCGTGCAGGCTCTGGGGATCGCGAACGCGAGACCCCAGATCCTGCTGTCCTTGTTTCGCTAGTTCGGCGACGACGGGCAACGCGTCGACCGGCACAAATACGACCAACACCGCCCCGAAAGGGGCGGGCTAAACCAAGGCCCGGACGGCAACGTCCGGGCCTCTTTTTTTCCCCGATGGATCGTATTATTCGGGGACCGCTGCCGCCGCCGGCGGCGCGCGGCGAAGCTGGGTCACGGTCGCGATCGACAACACCATCATCGCGGCGACCGCCACGAAGATCAGCCGCGGCGCTCCACTATCCATCAGCCAGCCGAAGAGCGGCGGCGCCACCGCCGCACCCAGGTCGAGACCGGAATAGACAAACCCGTACACCTTCCCCGCCGACCCGATCGCGGCCGCCTCGCGGATCACCATGTCGCGCGATGGACCGACACTGCCGAGAGCGATACCCGAGGCGACGAGGGCGGCCATGATCAGACCTGCCGGGAGATCGTCGATCGCGACCGCGAGCAGGAAAACGCCCGAGAGCAGCAGGCCCGACGCCAGCACGACATCGCGCCGGCGCGTGTGATCGGCCAGGTAGCCGCCGAACAGCGTGCCGACGGCGGTGGCCAGCAAAAATGCCGTGAGCGAACTGGTCGCAAGCCCGAGTGGCAGGTGCTGCACCTCCATCAGCGCCGGCGGCACGAAGTTCTGCACGCCGATCAGCGCCATCGAGCTCAGCACGAAGAACGCAAAGATGAGCACGATGGGCGGCGCCACGAACAGCCGCAGATCGTCCGTCAGCCGGGACGCCGGCCGCCCTGCCCCGGTTGGCCGGCGATGGTCGGCCATGGCGTCGCGCTGCGTGGCGAGGAAAGCGGTCATGGCGAGCCCCGCGACGCCCACGGCGACCAGCGCACTGCGCCAGCCGAGCAGTGCCGCGAGTGCTATGACGGTCGGCGGAGCCGCCGCCCAGCCGATGCTTCCCATGATCCCGTGCACCCCGAACGCCCGGCCCAGCCGGGTCGGATATATGGAGGCATTCAGGATGGCGTAGTCGGAGGGGTGAAACACCGAGTTGCCCAAGCCGGCGGCGAGCGCGATCGGGATCAATATCCAGTAAGTCTGCGCAAACCCGCCGAGCGCGATGCAGCCCGACAAGAGCGCAAGGCCGCTCAGCAGGACCGCACGCGCCCCGAAACGGTCGACAAGAAATCCGGCCGGCGCCTGGGCACACCCCGAGGCGATGAAAAACAATCCCGTGAGGGCGCCGAGGGCGGCGTAGCTGACCCCGAATTCCTCCTTGAGAAGCGGAAACAGCGGGGGCAGAACCAGCTGGTAGAAATGGCTGAAGAAATGAGCGCTGCTGATCAGCCCGACAACCCGCACATCCTTGCGCAACGACCCCGCCGCCAAAGCCGCGTCCATTATACTGTGCCCTCGTTTTGACCTACTGCTCGGTCACAACCTACCATGACCGGCAGCACCTCGCCGCACTACCCCATTGATCATGACACCGCCGACCATCGCCCTCCGCCTCCTCCTCGCCGCCCTGGTTCTGTGTCACGCCCTTCCCGCGCGGGCCGTTGACGAGACGCCGGCCAAGCCGGTGCCCGCGCGCAATCCGAACGGCGTGTTCACCGTCATCACCGAGAACGATCTTTACGCGATTAACAACCGGGACCGGCATTACACGAACGGCCTGCGCCTGGGCTGGATGTCGGCCGACGAGGACGTTCCGGGCTGGGCCAACTCGCTGGACGACGTGCTGCCGCTGCTGGCCGACAATGCTCATCGGCGGATCGGCTGGACGGTGGGCCAGAGCATGTTCACCCCGGAGGATAAAGCGACGCGCACGCCCATCCTCAACGACCGCCCCTACGCCGCGTGGCTTTACGGCGGGCTCAAGCTGCAGACCGAGACGCCCGACCGTCTCGACACGCTCGAACTGGATCTCGGCGTCGTCGGACCGGCAGCACTGGGCGAGCAGGCGCAAAACCACTGGCACGCGGTCATCGGCGTGAACCAGGCAAATGGCTGGAACAACCAGATCAAGAACGAGCCTGGCCTCGTGCTCAAGGCCGAGCGGCTGTGGCGCGCCACGCTGATCGAGGATGCGCCGGACGTTGTCGGGGTCGACGTCGTGCCGCACGCCGTCGGCGCCCTCGGCAACGTATTCACCTATGCCGGCGCCGGCGCGACGCTCCGCATCGGCCAGGGGCTGCACGCGGACTTTGGCCCGCCGCGCATCGACCCCGCCGTGCCGGGCTCGGATTTCTTCTACGCGCCGGAGATCTTCGGCTGGTACATGTTCGCCGGCTTCGACGGCCGCGCCGTCGGGCGAAACATCTTCCTCGACGGCAATTCCTTCGCGAACAGCCAGTCGGTTTCGAAGCGGCCGCTCGTCGGCGATCTGCAGGGCGGCCTGGAGTTGCTCTTCGCGCACGCGCGACTGACCTACACCCAGGCCGTCCGCACCAAGGAATTCTACGGCCAGCACCACCCGGACTATCTGGGCTCGATCGTGCTCTCGGTGACGTTCTGACGGCGGATCAGCGGCCGCTGAACACCGGCTTTCGCTTTTCCATGAACGCCGTGCGGCCTTCGATGTAATCGCGGCTCGCGTTGCATTCCCGGACGAGGCGCTCGCACGCGGCAAGATCGCGCTCGGCCGGATCCTTCAGGATCTCGCCGACGATGCGCTTGATCGACCCGACGGTCAGCGGCGCGTTGGCGGCGATCATCGCGGCGTAGTCCTTCACGTAGCCCTCCAACTCGCCGTCCGGCACCACCCGGTTGACCAGCCCCATGACCTGGGCGTCGCGTGCGTCGAATTGCCGCGCCGTGAAGAAGATCTCCTGTGCGAAGGACGGCCCGACCACATCCACCAGCCGCTTGACGCCGGGGAATCCGTAGCCAAGGCCGAGCTTCGCCGCGGGAATGCCGAACTTGGAGCCCTCCGTGCAGATCCTGAGGTCGCAGCACACCGCCAACGCCAGGCCCCCGCCGATGCAATATCCGCGGATCATGGCGATGGTCGGCTTCTGAAAACGCGCCAGCCCCTCGAACGCGGCGTGCGTGGTCGTGTTGTAGCGCGCGAAGTCCGCTTCCGAGGCGCGGACCTTTTCGAACTGCGAGATATCGGCGCCGGAGATGAAGGCCTTGCTGCCGGCACCGGTCACGACCAGGACCCGGACCTCCGGATCGGCCGCGAATTTCTCGACGATCTCGCCAGCCGCCGTCCACATCTCGAGCGACACCGCATTGTGGCGCTCGGGATTGTTGAAGATCATCCAGCCGATCCCGCCGTCCTTCTTCGCGATCATCTTGTCGGTAGGCATGCCACTCTCCCTATCGGCGATTTTCCAGGCGCTTAGACGACTTTTTCCGCCCGCAGCTTCGCGATGCTCGCCGCGTCGAACCCGAGCTCGCCCAGCACCTCATCCGTATGTTGGCCCAGGCCCGGCGGGTGTGCCGCGACCCGGCTCGGCGTGCGCGTCAGCACCACCGGCTGTCCGACATAGTCGACCCGGCCCTTGCCCGACTTTTCGAGGCCCTGGGCGACGCCGAGATGCCGCACCTGGGGGTCGCCAAAAACCTGATCGACGGAATAGATCGGCCCCGCCGGAACGCCGGCTTCGTTGAAGCGCTCGATCCAGGTCTGGCTCGGTTGTTTCTGGATCTCACGCTCGATATCGGCGTTCAGCGCGTCGCGGTTCTTCGAGCGCACCGCGCCGGTCGCGTAGTTGGGATTTTTGATCCAGTCGGGCATGCCCACCGCCTGACAGAACCTCTCCCAGATCTTCTGTCCGGTGACCGCGAGGTTGATGTGGCCGTCCCTGGTCTTGAAGACGCCGGTCGGGATGCTGGTCGGGTGATTATTGCCGGCCTGTTTGGGGACCTCGCCCTTCATCAGCCATCGCGAGGCCTGGAAATCGAGCATGAAGATCTGCGCCTGCAAAAGCGAGGTGTGCAGCCACTGGCCGCGGCCCGACGTCTCGCGCTCGAGCAGCGCTACCAGAATTCCGTACGCGCAGAAAATCCCGGCGGTGAGATCGGCGATCGGAATGCCCACCCGCACGGGCCCCTGGCCCGGCAGGCCGGTGATCGACATCAAGCCGCCCATCCCCTGCGCGATCTGGTCGAAGCCGGGACGCGACCGGTAGGGCCCGTCCTGGCCGAAGCCGGAAATACTGGCATAGACCAGCCGCGGGTTGACGGCGGACAGCGCCTCATAGCCGATGCCCAGCCGATCCTTCACGTCGGGACGGAAGTTCTCGACCACCACATCGGCGCGCTCGGCCAGGCGCTTCAGGATCGCGACACCTTCGGGATGCTTGAGGTTGAGCGTCATCCCCCGTTTGTTGCGCTGCAGATTCTGGAAGTCCGAGTCCTCGCGCGGCCCGCCCGGTCCCTCGCCGTCTTCGAGGCCCGGCGGCATTTCGATCTTGATGACGTTGGCCCCCCAGTCGGCGAGTTGGCGAACCGCCGTCGGTCCCGAGCGGACCCGGGCCAGGTCGAGAACCGTAAAGCGCGAAAGCGCGGTCGAGGCGCGAGGAGCCGTCATCGGGGTATGTCCAAGCTGGGCTGTAACCACAATCAGATAGCAGTTGAACCGCATCACGGGAAAGTGGCACCGCAACGCCCGTCTGCTTGGCTTCCCGGTCGCCCCTTGGCGTGGCACAAATACAACAGTGTGCCCGAAAATACCGCCAACCCCTGTATTACGCTGCAAGAAAGTATTAAAAAACAGAGCGGACGCCGTGTCGGGCAATCGCGGCTGCCGCTCTAACAGGGGTTGTGAATGACAAGCATGAAGTCTGTCCTCGCCGGCGCGATGGTCGCGTCCGCTGTCTGCGCGCTGTGCCCAGCTCCAGCATCTGCCCAGACCGCCACTCAATACACCACCGGCCCGTATGTCGGTCTCGCCGTCGGCCCGAACTTCACCAACAAGGCGAAGACGAGTGGGTCCGGCATCGACACCGAGTACCGTTTCAATACGGGGATCGCCGGCGCTGCTTCGGTCGGTTACGGCCTCGGCAACGGTGTCCGCATCGAAGGCGAGCTCGGCTATCGCCACAACGATGTCGACAAGGCGTCGACAGGTGCCGCGTCGGGAGCGTATCGCTCGTACACGTTCATGCTGAACGGCCTCTACGACCTGGCGCTCGGCTGGCCCGTGACGCCCTATTTCGGCGGCGGTATCGGTCTGGCGAACGTGGCGGCACGCAGCGTCACGGTCCCCGGCTCGACCACGAGAATCTCGGACTCGCAAAACGACCTCGCCTATCAGGCGATCGGCGGTCTCAGCTACGCGATCACCGATAATCTCAAGCTCGACGCCAGCTATCGCTTCCTCGGCGCCGTCGATCCCGACTTGAAGACGACCACCGGCGGCAAGGTCGACACGCGCTACACCAATCACACGGTGCTGCTCGGGCTGCGCTGGGAATTCGGCGCGCCGCCTCGGCCGATGCCGGCCGCCGCCGTGACGCCGCCTCCGCCGCCGGCGCCCGCCGCGCCGGTGCAGGCGCCGCGCCAGATCCAGCGCTCCTATCTGGTGTTCTTCGATTTCGACAAATCGGACGTCACCCCGGAAGCGCAGCGCATCATTCAGCAGGCCGCGACCAACGCCAAGGAAGGCAACGTCAGCCGCATCCAGGCGACCGGCCACGCCGACCGGGCTGGGCCCGACCGCTACAACATGGCGCTGTCGATCCGTCGCGCGAACGCCGTCAAGGCGTCACTCGTGCGGCAGGGCATTCCGGAGAATCAGATCGTCGTCATCGGCAAGGGCGAGACCGAGCCCCTGGTCCCGACGCCGGACGGCGTGCGCGAACCGCAGAACCGGCGGGTGGAGATCCTTCTCCAATAAAGCCGACAGTCGGTGTTACTCAGGGGCGCTTCGCAAGAAGCGCCCCTTTTCGTTTCAAGCCGAACTATTCGCTGGCCGCCTGCCGGTGTTCGCCGGAGGCGCAGGTCGGCAGCGGCATCGCGACCTCGGCCGCATGGGTCGTCGAGAAACGTTCGAGATCGGGGCGCTCCAGCATCGAGACGTCGTGGAACAACACGGAGGCACTCTGACAATAGCTGGCCGACGTCATGCTGCGTTTGGAGGCGTCGTTCGCCAGCGCCGTCACAAACGCTTCGAGCCGGCGCATGCCGTCGGAGCCGAAGGCTTTTTGGAAATGCGCCTGCAGGACCTTCGAATGGCTGACCAGCCGGTCGCTCAGCCGCCGCACGAAGTCGTTGTACTGGGCGACCATGCCGAGCTCGGGATTGCTGTCACGGCAGGCCAGGGCCGCGACCATGAGCTCCGACTGGAGCATCCGCACATGGACCGCGGTGGTCTCGGCCGGACTATAGCAGGACGCGGCATACGCCTCCGCGACCGGTGCCACAGCCAGCGTGGCGGCGGTTAGCGCCGACAAGGTTCGGATCACGGGAGCCCCCCAATTACGGCGACTTTCAGGCCGAATCATTAAAACGGATTTCGGGACGCCTTTCGACAGGAATCTGCTCGCCAGTGCCCGGTTGGCGAGCAAGTCCGCCCGTTTTTTGAGCGTGCGGCATTTTTTGCCGAAATAACGGGCTTTTGCTCCTCCGGCCCGGCGCCGGCACCCGGCGCCCCATGGCACAGGCTTTGCTGACTTGGCCATACAGGCGGCTCGCGGCAGGAGGAAGAGGCATGGCTTCAGCATTCCAAAATCCATTCGATCCGTCGACAACGCTCGACCGGCGGTGCGTCTGCGGGCGCCATGCCACTCAGGCGGAGCACGATCGGACGATCTCCGCCGATCTCGACGCCGCCGCGGCCCGGGTGGCCGAGACCGCGGTGGTCAAAGCCGTCTTCGGCCAGGACGTCTCGCGGCGCAACCTGCTGCAGACGATCGGCTCCGGCACCGCGTTGGCCGCTCTCTCCCAATTCTTTCCTCTCGCTGCAGCCAGGGAAGCGCTGGCGCAGGCGCCGGGAGCGCTCGAGAAAAAAGATCTGAAGATCGGATTTATTCCGATCACCTGCGCCACACCGATCATCATGGCCCACCCGATGGGCTTCTACGCGAAGAACGGGCTGAACGCCGAAGTGGTCCGCACCGCCGGCTGGGCGGTGATCCGCGACAAGACCCTGAACAAGGAATATGACGCGGCCCACATGCTGTCGCCGATGCCGCTCGCGATCTCGCTCGGCGCCGGGTCCAACCCGATCCCCTACACGATGCCGGCGGTCGAAAACATCAACGGCCAGGCAATCACGCTCGCGACCAAGCACAAGGACAAGAACGATCCGAAAGCGTGGAAGGGGTTCAAATTCGCCGTCCCGTTCGACTACTCGATGCACAACTACCTGCTGCGCTATTACGTCGCCGAACACGGCCTCGATCCCGACACCGACATCCAGATCCGCGCCGTGCCGCCGCCGGAGATGGTCGCCAATCTCCGCGCCGACAACATCGACGGCTTCCTCGCCCCCGATCCGGTCAACCAGCGTGCGGTCTACGACGGCGTCGGATTCATCCACATGCTGTCGAAAGGGATCTGGGACGGGCATCCGTGCTGCGCCTTCGCGGCCAGCCGCGAGTTCGTCACCTCGATGCCCAACACGTATCACGCGCTCCTCAAATCTATCATCGAGGCGACGGCGTATGCTTCCAAGGCCGAGAACCGCAAAGAAGTCGCCGCGGCGATCGCCGATCAGAATTACCTCAACCAGCCGGTGACGGTCGTCGAGCAGGTGCTGACCGGCACTTACGCCGACGGTCTCGGCAACGTGAAGCAGGATCCGAAGCGCATCGATTTCGATCCCTTCCCGTGGAATTCGATGGCCGTCTGGATCCTCACCCAGATGAAGCGCTGGGGTCAGATCAAGACCGACGTGAACTACCAGCAGGTCGCCGAGCAGGTGTTTCTCGCCACCGATGCGGCCAAGCTGATGCGCGAGGTCGGGCTGACACCGCCCACCGCCACCTCGAAGAAGCACGTGATCATGGGCAAGGAGTTCGACCCGGCGAAGCCCGACGAGTACGTGGCAAGCTTCAAGATCCGCCGCGCCTGACCCATGAGATCGTCAGCCCTGCCCTCAGCGCTGCTGGCGATCTGCCTGTTCGTCCTGTTCCTGGGCGCGTGGCAGGTCGCCTCCAGCTCGGGCGGCGGCAGCGCCGGCCCGGCGGTCGATCCCGAATACGCGAAGCTGGTCGGCGCCGCCGCCGCTATCGGCCAGAAGACGCCGTTCCCCTCCCCGGCGGATGTGGGCGCGAAGCTGTGGAGCCAGATCTCCGACCCGTTCTACATCCGCGGCACCAACGACATGGGGATCGGCATCCAGCTCGCCTATTCCATCGCACGCGTGATGACGGGGTATTTTCTGGCGGCGGCGATCGCGATTCCGCTGGGCTTCCTGATCGGCATGTCCCCGCTGGTTTACGGCGCCCTCAATCCGTTCATCCAGGTGCTGAAGCCGATCTCGCCGCTCGCCTGGATGCCGCTGGCGCTCTACACGATCAAGGACAGCTCGATCTCGTCGATCTTCGTGATCTGCATCTGCTCGATCTGGCCCATGCTGATCAACACCGCGTTCGGCGTGGCCTCGGTGCGCCGCGAGTGGCTGAACGTCGCGCGCACGCTCGAAGTCGGCCCGTTCCGCCGCGCCTTTCGCGTCATCCTTCCGGCGGCGGCGCCGACCATCATGACCGGCATGCGGATCTCGATCGGCATCGCGTGGCTGGTGATCGTCGCGGCGGAGATGCTCGTCGGCGGGACCGGCATCGGCTACTTCGTGTGGAACGAGTGGAACAACCTGTCGATCAGCAGCATTCTCACCGCGATCCTGTCGATCGGCCTCATCGGCATGGCGCTCGACCAGGCGCTGGGCTGGTTCGCGCGCCTGGTCTCCTATCAGGAGTGAGCGCGGCGCGCCCATGACCGAGACGAGCTTCGTCAACATCGAGGGCATCGCCAAGCGCTTCGGCGCCCAGGTCGTGTTCGAGAACATCCATTTCGGCATCGCACAGGGCGAGTTCGTCGCCCTCATCGGCCATTCCGGTTGCGGCAAGACGACCATTCTCAACATCCTCGCCGGCCTCGACGCGCCGGATTCCGGCGCCGTGATCGTGGGCAACCGCGAGATCGCGGGTCCCTCGCTTGACCGCGCCGTGATCTTCCAGAGCCACGCCCTGCTGCCCTGGATGTCGGCGTTCGGCAACATCGCCTTTGCGGTGCGCTCGCGATGGCCGAAATGGGACCGCGACGCCGTCCGGGCGCATGTTCAGCGGTTCATCGACCTGGTCGGGCTTGCGGGGGCGGAGCACAAGAAGCCGGCGCAGCTCTCGGGCGGCATGAAGCAGCGCGTCGGCATCGCCCGGGCGCTGGCCATCCAGCCCAAGATCCTGCTCATGGACGAGCCGTTTTCGGCACTCGACGCGCTGACCCGCGGCGTGCTTCAGGACGAAGTGCTGCGCCTGTGCGGCGCCACCCACCAGACGGCGTTCATGATCACGCACGACGTCGACGAGGCGATCCTTCTCGCCGACAGAATCGTGCTGATGACGAACGGCCCCTATGCGAAAGTCGCGGAGATCGTGGTCAACACGCTGCCCCGCACGCGGAGCCGCCATGACGTGCACAAGCACCCGCAATACTACCGGCTGCGGAACCACATCGTCGATTTCCTGGTCGAGCGGTCGCGCCGCTTCGACGACGAGATCGCCGGCGGCGGCTACGACCCGCGCCGTCCGCCCGAAACCCGGCCCGGCCTCGAGCCGGCGCCGACCCACGACACCCCACCCCACGGCCTGCGCGCCGTGACCTGACCAGCCCGACAAGGAGGACCGCGATGAACGACGCCAAATCCAAGCTCGCCGAGAAGATCGTCGGCATCAAAAAGAAGAAGAAATGGACGTGGACCCAGATCGCCGAACGCGTCGGCATGTCCCCGATGTGGACGACCGCCGCCCTGCTCGGGCAGATGTCGATGCTCGAGCCGCAGGCGAAGATCGTCGCCGAGATGTTCGGCCTCTCCGACGACGAGAAGCAGACCCTGATGGACATCCCCTATCGCGGCTCGCTGCCGACCGCGGTGCCGACCGACCCGGTGATCTATCGCTTCTACGAGCTCATCCAGGTCTACGGCACGACCTGGAAGGAGCTCATCCAGGAGGAATTCGGCGACGGCATCATGAGCGCCATCGACTTCGACATGGAGATGGTGCGCAAGCCCGATCCCAAGGGCGATCGCGTGCAGATCACGATGTCGGGCAAGTTCCTGTCGTACAAGCGCTACTGAATCGGGCGCGGCGGGCGTGCCATCGCCTCAGTGGCCGGCGACCAATTCGGCCTGGATGGCACCGGCCTGCTTCATCGCCTGCAGCAGCGCGATCTGATCGCGCACGCCGATGTTGAGGTTGTTCAGCGAGCGCACCAGATCGCCGATCGTCGCACCGGAGGGCAGGACGACCATCCGCCCGCCGCTGCCGTCCGATACGTCGATGTTCGTGCGTGGAACCACCACCGTCCGGCCGCCCGAGAACGGTGCCGGTTGCGAGACCTGCGGGGTCTCCGTGACCCGCACGGTCAGCCCGCCCTGGCTGACCGCGACGGTGGACAGGCGGACCTGATCGCCCATGACGATCGTGCCGGTGCGGTCGTCGATGACGACCCGGGCCGCCGCCGGCGACTGGTTCGGATCGACCGGCAGGTTCTCGATGTCGGCGATCAGCTCCACTGCCCGGCCGGCGTAGGTCGACGGGATCGCAACCTCGATGTTGGTGTTGTCCGTCATCCGCGCCACGTCGGCCTTGAGCCCGGCGTTGATCGCACGCGCCACCTGCCGGGCCATCGAGAAATCCGGATTGAGCAGCGACACCGTCACCGTCTTCTGCGCATTCAGGTCGAAGGCCGGGGCTCGCTCGACCACCGCGCCGCCGGCGATCCTGGCGGTGGTGACCACGCCGCGGGTGATCGATTGACCCGCACCCGAC
>DASWFO010000232.1:0-27099 GCA_036394195.1 Alphaproteobacteria bacterium
GAGGTTGATCGAGGCATCCTCGCGGATCGCGGTGTGCGGACAACCGCCGGTCTCCACACCGACGATGCGCTCCGGCGCCAAGGCACCCGAGCGCGTCAGGAACTGCGCGTCCTCCTTAGTGTAGATGTCGTTGGTCACGACCGCGATGTCGTAGCGGTCGCGCATGTGCTTGCACAGGCGGTCGACCAGCGCCGTCTTGCCGGAGCCCACCGGGCCGCCGATGCCGACGCGCAAAGGTCCGTTCGGAGACGTCATGAGCGGAAGAGCCTCGTGTACTGGGTTTCGTGCCTCATCGAGCACCAGTCAAGCAGCGGGGCCGCGGTGCCGAGCGCGTCAAGATCGGCGTCCGCCGCCGCCGCGGCCGCCCGGGCGACCACCGGCTCCAGGGCCGCGATAGCGCGCTGGCCGTCGGTCTGGCCGAGCGGGACCAGCCGCACGCCGGCCGAGATCAGATTGGCGGAGAAGGCCTGGAGATACGCCGAGACGGCGGCAGACAGCGAAATGCCGTGCAGCGCGCTGGCGGCGCCAACCGCAACCGGCAGCGGCAGCTGGCCGCCGTGCCGGGCGGCCAAGCGGGCGAACTCGGCGTGCGGCCACGCCGCCGCGGTGACGGCAACGAACGCCGCCCCTTGCGCCGCACTCTCGAGCGCCGTCTCGGCGCTGCCGCGCCACGCGGCCGCGAGCTCGACGAGCGCGTCAAAGGCCAAATCATCACCGGCCTCGACGGCGCGGAAGGCCGCGACGAACAACGCCGCATCGACGCGTCCGGCCCCCGCCTCGATGACGGTGCCCACCCAGTCGATGAGGGCCGCGACCATGGTGACGCGTCCGGCTTCGACCGCGTATTCGAGGCCATGGCTGTAGCTGAAGGCGCCCAGCGGATACGCCGGCGACAGCCAGCTCATCAGCCGATAGAGCGCCGCCCCCGTCGTGGTCGCCTCAGTGGTTGTCGGCTCAGTCGTGGTCATGCGCGTGCTCATGGTCATGGTGGCCGTGACTATGATGATCGTGGTGAGCGGGCGACGCGTAAGCGCCGCCCTCCGGCGTGAATGCCGCCCGCACCCGCCGCACGGCGGCACCCAGGCCCTGGACCATGGCGACGATGACGTGATCGTCGCGGATCAGGATCCGGTCGCCGCGGATTTCCGCCGGGATATGCCGGTTGCCGATGTGCCAGGCGATGCGGACCAGCAGGTCCGGCGTCGGCGCCGTCACTTCGACCAGGTCCTCGGCCGCGGCGCGGACGGCCAGGAACCCGCCTTCGGCAAGCGCCAGGCCGTCGCCGTCGCCCAGCACGGCCGTCTGCGGCAGATCGAGCACGACGGGCTCACCGGCATCGGTCGCGAGGCGAATGCGCCGGCGGTGACGGTCGTCGAACGCCAGGGTCAGCGTGCCGCGGCATTGCTCCTGCGGCCATCGTCCGGCGGGCGTCACTCGATGCGCGTGCCACATCGCTAGGGCCGTGTTCCGCGCGAGCGATACGCCACGTCGCTCGTGAGCCGGGGATCTCCCCCATCCCGCGTGGGCTGCAAACGCTCCACTGGAACGTTTGCGGGCGCCCGACGCGCCTCCCCCCTCAAGCGGGAGGGGGTAAGAGGTTGCATCCCGCTTCTGTTCCCTTCCCCCTTGCGGGGGAGGGTTAGGGAGGGGGGTAGCGAATGCACTTTGACGCTCCGCATCAGAACAGAAAATAGCGCTGCGCCATCGGCAGCTCCTTGGCCGGCGCGCAGGTCAGCAACTCACCATCGGCGCGGACTTCGTACGTCTCCGCGTCGACCTCGATCTTCGGCGTGGCCGCGTTATGGATCATGTTCTTTTTCGAGATCCCGCCGCGGGTGTTGCGCACCGCCAGGGTCGGCCGCGACAGGCCGTATTTCTTGGCGACACCGGCCTGATGGGCGGCGCGGCTGACGAACAGCACCGAGCTTTCGGTCCGGTTGCGGCCGAAGCTTGCGAACATCGGCCGGTAATGCACGGGCTGCGGCGTCGGGATCGAGGCGTTCGGATCGCCCATCGGCGCCGCCGCGATCGAGCCGCATTTCAGCACCATGTCGGGCTTCACGCCGAAGAAGGCCGGCGACCAGATCACCAGGTCGGCGAGCTTGCCGGGCTCCAGCGAGCCGACATGCTGGCTGATGCCCTGCGCGATCGCCGGGTTGATCGTGTATTTGGCGACGTAGCGCTTGACCCGCACATTGTCGTTGTCGCCACTCTCGGTTTTCAGGCGGCCGCGCTGTTGCTTCATCTTATGCGCGGTCTGCCAGGTGCGGATGATCACCTCGCCGACGCGGCCCATCGCCTGGCTGTCCGACGACATCATGGAAAAGGCGCCGAGGTCGTGCAGGATGTCCTCGGCGGCGATGGTCTCCCGCCGGATGCGGCTTTCCGCGAATGCCACGTCCTCCGGGATGTTCGAATCGAGGTGATGGCAAACCATGAGCATGTCGAGATGCTCATCCAGCGTGTTGACCGTATACGGCCGGGTCGGATTGGTCGACGACGGCAGCACGTTCGCCTGTCCGCACAGCTTGATGATGTCGGGCGCATGGCCGCCGCCGGCCCCTTCGGTGTGGAAGGCGTGGATGGTGCGGCCCTTGAAGGCGGCGATGGTGTCCTCGACGAAGCCGGACTCGTTCAGGGTGTCGGTGTGGATCGCCACCTGAACGTCGTATTTGTCGGCGACCTTGAGGCAATTGTCGATCGCGGCCGGCGTGGTGCCCCAGTCCTCGTGCAGCTTCAGCCCGCAGGCGCCGGCCTCGATCTGCTCGGCGAGGCCCGGTGCCAGCGACGTGTTGCCCTTGCCGAAAAAACCGAGATTCATCGGAAAGGCTTCGGCCGCCTGCAACATGCGCTTCATGTGCCACGGGCCGGGCGTGCACGTCGTGGCCGAGGTCCCCGCCGCCGGGCCGGTGCCGCCGCCCATCATCGTCGTGACGCCGGAATACAGCGCCTCCTCGATCTGCTGCGGCGAGATGAAATGGATGTGGGTGTCGATGCCGCCAGCGGTGACGATCTTGCCTTCGCCGGCAATCGCCTCGGTGCCCGGGCCGATAATGATATCCACGCCGGGCTGCACGTCGGGATTCCCCGCCTTGCCGATGGCGGCGATCTTGCCGTCCTTGAGGCCGATATCGGCCTTCACGATGCCCCAGTGGTCAAGGATCAGGGCGTTGGTGATCACGGTGTCGACAGCACCCTTCGAACGCGGACGCTGGCTCTGGCCCATGCCGTCCCGGATCACCTTGCCGCCACCGAACTTCACCTCTTCGCCGTAGGTCGTGCGATCGCTTTCGACCTCGATGATGAGGTCGGTGTCGGCGAGCCGCACCCGGTCCCCGGTGGTGGGCCCGAACATGTCGGCATAGGCCGAGCGACTGATGCGTGTGGCCATGGCTCAGCCCTTCAGCTTGCCGTTGATCTTGGCATTGAAGCCGTAGACCGTGCGCGCCCCGGCATAGGCGACCAGCCGCACCGACCGCGTCTGGCCGGGCTCGAAGCGCACCGCCGTCCCGGCCGGGATATCGAGGCGGAAGCCGCGCGTCTTGGCGCGGTCGAACTTCAAGGCGCGGTTGGTCTCGAAGAAATGATAATGCGAGCCAACCTGGATCGGCCGGTCGCCGCTGTTCGCGACCTCGACGCTGACCGTCTTGCGCCCGGCATTGAGCTCGATGTCGCCGTCCTGTGGCAGGACTTCCCCTGGAATCATTCTCGTCCCCCTCCCCCTCAGCGGATTGGCTCGTGAACGGTCACCAGCTTGGTGCCGTCCGGAAACGTCGCTTCGACCTGGATCTCGGCGACCATCTCGGCGATGCCGTCCATCACCTGGGCGCGCTTTAGCACGGCCGCCCCGTCGCGCATCAACTCGGCGACGCTGCGCCCGTCGCGCGCGCCCTCGACGACGTAATCGGTGATCAGCGCCACGGCCTCCGGATGATTGAGCTTCACACCGCGCTCCAGCCGCCGTCGCGCGACCATGGCCGCCATGGCGACCAGAAGCTTGTCCTTTTCTCGTGGAGTCAGATTCACGACCGCCCTCTCCTCCTCATTGATACCAGACGCGCGGCAGCACCGGCGGCCAGCCGCCGGCCGTCTGGCGTACGGCGCAGAGATAGCGACACATCTCGTGCCGGACGGTGGCGGCATCGCGCCCGATGAAGCGCGCCAGCAGAATTCCGTTCACCACGGTAGTGGCCGCGGCGCAGCCGGCCGACGCTAGCACGTCGCGCGCCATGTCCAGGTGCGTCGCGGCGTCGTCACCGACATAAATGACACTGGCGACGGCGCGGGCGTCATCGAAGGCCGCCCGGCCGGCGAGGGTCCGGCCGACATCGCCGTCGAGGCGCAGCGCGTCGGCCCAGACCAGCCGGCCGTGGGAGCGGATCCGCCAGCCGTCGTACAGCAAGCCCGTCGTAAAGCTCTCGCCGCGGGCGCTGCGGCCGAACACCAGCATCTCGCAGCCAAGGAAGCGTCCGCCCGCCGCCACGGCGACCTCGGTGCGCCGGCGCAAGCGGGCGCGGTCGAACAGGATCGTCTCCTGCGGCAGCCATTCCAGCCACGCCCGCCCCACCTCGACCGCGACGTCGATCCGGCAATCGCCCTCCAGCGACCGGTAGATCTTCTCCGCGGCCTGGGATGTCACGGTCGCCGCGGCTCCTGCTTCTGCCCTGAGGCGAATGCGCAGGCGGTCGCCGCCGGTGAGGCCGCCCGAGGTCGTCAGCAGCACGGCGGTCGGCGGATGGCCGCGCTCGGCACGCGGAAAAAGGACGCGGCACGGGTCGGTCTGGAACAGGTGGGCGAGGCCGCTGCCCGGCCCGGGCGCGGCGAAGACCAGCTCGGCAACGCCGTCCCCGCGCTCGAGAGCGATGGAGCGGCCGGATTGCGGATCGAAGGGCACCCTGAACCTTACACCGTAAGGTAGCGCCGGACCGCGGATTCCTCCATGTCCAACTTGCGCCCGTGCAGCACGATCTCGCCGCGCTCCATGACGACATACGCGTCGGCGAGGTCGCGGGCGAACTCGAAATACTGCTCGACAAGCAGCACCGCCATGTCGCCGCGCTGGGCGAGCAGCCGGATCACGCGCTCGATGTCCTTGATGATCGACGGTTGGATGCCTTCGGTCGGCTCGTCTAGGATCAACAGCCGTGGCCGGGTGACCAGGGCCCGCGCGATCGCCAGCTGCTGCTGCTGCCCGCCGGAGAGGTCGCCGCCGCGCCGCCGCAGCATGTCGCGCAGCACCGGGAACAGCGAAAAGATCTCCTCCGGCAGCTCGCGCTGCTCGCGGGGCAGCGGCCCAAACCCGGTTTGGAGATTTTCCTGAACGGTGAGCCGCGGAAAAATATCGCGGCCCTGCGGCACCAGCGCCATGCCGCAGCGGGCGCGGGCATGCGGCGGCAGCTTGCTGATATCGTGGTCTTCCCAGACCACCTTGCCGCTCGCAATCGGCTGCAGGCCGAAGATGGCGCGGAGCAGGCTGGTCTTTCCGACGCCGTTGCGGCCGAGAATGCACGTCACCTCGCCCTTGTTCGCGGTGAGGCTCACGCGGCGGAGCGTATAGCTGGCACCGTAATAGAGGTCGATGTTGTCGACGCTCAGCATGGTCAGCGGCCCAGATAGACTTCGACCACGCGCGGGTCGTTCTGCACGTGGTCGATCGAGCCCTCGGCGAGCACCGATCCCTCGTGCAGGACGGTGACCCGGGCGCCCAGGCTGCGCACGAACTCCATGTCGTGCTCGACCACGACGACGGTGCGGGCACCGGCCAGGCTCAGGATCAGCTCCGCGGTCTGCTGCGTCTCGTGATCGGTCATGCCGGCGACCGGCTCATCGAGCAGCAGGATCTGCTGATCCTGGATGAGCAGCATGCCGATCTCGAGCCACTGCTTCTGGCCATGGCTGAGACCTCCGGCGATGTCCGACCGCCGCGCCGCGAGGCCGATCGCCTCCAAGGTGGCGTCGATCCGGCCCTGGTCCTCGCCACTGAGCTCGGCCAGCAAGGTCCGCCAGATGCCGCGCTCGCCCTTCAGGGCCAATTCCAGGTTCTGGGCGACCGTCAGGTTCTCGAACACGGTCGGCTTCTGAAACTTCCGCCCGATGCCGAGATTGGCGATCGCCGTCTCGTCGAGCTTGGTCAGGTCGACCTTGCTGTCGAACAGCACGGTGCCGGTGTCCGGCCGCGTCTTGCCCGTGATCACGTCCATCATGGTCGTCTTGCCGGCGCCGTTCGGCCCGATGATCGTGCGCAGCTCGCCGCGGTCGACGACCAGCGACAGGTTGTTCAGCGCCTTGAATCCGTCGAAGCTGACAGTGACGCCGTCGAGATAAAGCAGCGCCTCGGCGGCGGCGCGCGGCGGAGGGCTGAGGGCATTCATTCGGCGGGCACCGGAACCGGCCGCCGCCGGCGGTTGCGCCATTGCCTGGCCAAGCCCACCACGCCGGCGGGAAGCGCCAGGGTGACCAGGACGAACAGGGCACCGAGGAAGAACAGCCAGATCTCCGGCGCGGCCCCGGTGAGCCAGGTCTTGACCCAGTTGACGATCCCGGCGCCGAGAATGGCGCCGACCAGGGTGCCGCGGCCGCCGACCGCCACCCAGATCGCCACCTCGATCGAGTTGGCGGGCGAGAATTCGCTGGGGTTGATGATGCCGACCTGCGGCACGTAAAGCGCACCGGCGAGGCCGGCGAGGACCGCCGCCATGGTGAAGGCGAACAGCTTGGCATTGGTGACCGAATAGCCCAGGAAGCGCACCCGGCTCTCGGTGTCGCGCAGGGCCAGCAGCACCCGGCCCAGACGGGACGCGATGACGAAGCGGCAGAGCAGGAAGCTCAGGCCCAGCGCCACGACGGAGGCTATGTAGAGGCCGCGCCGGGTCGACGGCGCCTGGATCTCGAAGCCGAGGATGTCCTTGTAGTCGGTCAGGCCGTTATTACCGCCGAAGCCCATGTCGTTGCGGAAGAACGCGAGCATCAGGGCGAAGGTCAGCGCCTGGGTGATGATGGAGAGATAGACCCCGGTGACACGAGATCGGAAGGCGAACCAGCCGAACACGAAGGCGAGCAGGCCGGGCACCAGGAGCGCCACGGCCGCGGCGAACGCGAAATGGTCGAAGCCGTACCAGTACCAGGGCAGCTCGTTCCAATTCAGGAACACCATGAAGTCCGGCAGCTCGGGATGGCCGTAAACGCCACGCCGGCCGATCTGCCGCATCAGGTACATCCCCATCGCGTAGCCGCCCAGCGCGAAGAAGGCCCCCTGGCCGAGGCTCAGGATCCCGGCATAGCCCCAGATCAGATCGAGCGACAACGCCAGAATGGCGTAACAGGCGTATTTCCCGAGCAGCGGCACCAGGTAGTTCGGCAGATGGAACGGCGAGGTCTCGGGCAACAGATTCAGGAGCGGTACCAGGACCGCCAGCACGGCACCGAGGCCGAGGAACGCCGCCCAGCCGCGACGGTCGAGAAGACGGGCGAACGGCGCCATCTCAGCCCTCCGCCGCGCGGCCGCGCAGGGCGAACAGCCCGCGCGGGCGCTTCTGGATGAACAGGATAATGAAGACGAGCACGGCGATCTTGCCCAGCACGGCACCCGCGAACGGCTCAAGCACCTTGTTGACGACGCCCAGGGTCATCGCCCCCACAAGCGTGCCGAGCAGGTTCCCCACGCCGCCGAACACCACGACCATGAAGCTGTCGACGATGTAGATCGTGCCGAGATTGGGACTGACATTGCCGATCTGGCTGAGCGCCACGCCAGCCATGCCGGCGATGCCGGAGCCGAGGCCGAAGGTGAGCGCATCGATGCGCGCCGTCGCAATGCCCATCGCCGCGGCCATGTCGCGGTTCTGAGTCACCGCCCGCATATGCAGGCCGAACGCCGTCCGGCTCAGAATCAGCGCGATCGCCCCCAGGACTCCGAAGCAGAACAGAATGATGTAGAGCCGGTTCCAGGTGATGAAGAAGCCGCCGATTACGTCAAAGCCGCCGGTCATCCACGACGGGTTCGCCACCTCCTTGTTCGGCGAGCCGAACACGGTGCGCACCAGCTGCTGCAGGATCAGGCTGATGCCCCAGGTCGACAGAAGGGTCTCGAGCGGCCGGCCGTAGAGGAAGCGGATCACACTGCGCTCGATCGCCATGCCGAAGGCCCCGGCGACGACGAAGCCCACCGGGACCGCCACCAGCAGATACGCATCCAGCCAGTCCGGTGGCAGATAGGCGCGGAACACTTCCTGGACGACGTAAGCCGAATAGGCGCCGAGCATGATCATCTCGCCATGCGCCATGTTGATCACGCCCATGACGCCAAACGTGATCGCAAGCCCGATCGCGGCCAGCAGCAGCACGCTGCCAAGGCTGATCCCCTGGAACAGGTTGGCGGCATAACCGGTGAAGGTCAGCCGCTGCTGGACGCTGTCGAACGCCGCGGTGACGGCGGCCTTGACGTCCGGATCGGTCTCGCCGGCCGACCGTGCCTCGAGCAGCGAGCGGACGCGCATGTCGGTCGCACCCGCCAGGCTCTTCGCGGCGGCGATGCGGGTGGCCTTATCGGGACTGACAAGATCGAGGGCGGCGAGTGCCGTCTGCATCGACGCTTTCGCAGCGGAGTTTGTCTCCTTCGCGTAGGCCTGGGCCAGCAGGCTCGCCGCTTCCGTGCCCGCGTTTTCGAGCAGCGCGTCCGCGGCGGCGCGGCGCTGCGCCGCATCCGGGCTCACGAGGCCAAGCCGGCCCACCGCCTCGCGCACGACATTGCGCAGGTTGTTGTTGATCACCACCGGTTCGATCTCGGCCGGCGCGACGACGCCGTCCGGCTCCATGGTCGCCGCGACGGTCAGCCGGACATTGTTGCCGCTGCGATCGCCGATCACGATCACGCCGTCAGCCCGGCGCACGAACAGCCGGCCGTCGGCGAGGGCGCGCAGCACCGGGACGGCCCGCGGGTCGCCCACCGCCGTCAGCCGGCCGATCGCCGCGCCTTTGGCGGCGAACGAATCAGCGTTCAGGAGTTTGACGGCGCCTGCGAAATCGAGCGGCTGCGCATCGCTCGCGGCCGAGGCCGGGCCGGCACCCTGCAGAAGCGCCCGCGCCTCGTCGTCGAGCTGGATCGCCTCGACGTCGCTCTCCTTTGCCATGTCTTCGATATCGCCGGTCGCGGCGTTGGTGACGGCGTACATCTCGCCGTCCTTGTCGCCGATGACCACGGCGCCGTCGGAGAGCCGGCGGAACAGCCTGCCGGCGGCGAGCGCCTGCAGCGCCGTCTTGGCCTTCGCATCGTCGCTGGACAACAGAGACTGGATGGCCGGCTTCGGATCCGGATCGGTCAGGCCGGACAGCTGATCCGCGAGACCATCGGCGCGCGCCAGCGGGGCCGCGATCAGCAGCCAAAGTCCTGCCGCCAGCAGCACAACGCGCCGCCCGTTACCCCTCAACCCCCGACGTGCTGCCATGGCCTCCGGTCTCAGCGGAACTGGACTTTACACTGCAAGGCGGAAGGGAGGGCCGCCTACCCAAGGGCGGGCGGCCCTGCCAGCACTACTCCATCGAGACGTATTTAGGCTTCTGGCAGTTGCCGCAGACCCAGGGGAAGGTCCAATCCGCGGTGAGCTTGGCGCTCTCGGGGATGTACTTGGACCACGCCTCCGCCTTGACCGGGCCCTTGGTCTGCCAGACGACGTTGAACTGACCGTCCGGGCGGATCTCGCCGATCATCACCGGCTTCGACAGGTGATGGTTGGTGTTCATCACCGCCGTGAAGCCCGACGGCGCCTTCACCTTCTGGCCGTACATGGCCTGGCGGACCGCATCGATGTTCGTCGTGCCCGCCTGGGCCACCGCCTGCGACCACATCTTGAAGCCGATATAGGTGGCCTCCATTGGATCGTTGGTCACGCGCTTCTCGTTCTTGATGAAGCCATGCCACTCCTTGATGAAGCCGTCGTTGGTCGGGTTCTTGACCGATTCGAAGTAGTTCCACGCGGCCAGGTGACCCACGAGGTTCTTGGTGTCGATGCCGGCGAGCTCCTCTTCGCCGACCGAGAACGCGACGACCGGGATGTCGGACGCCTTGATCCCCTGGTTCGCGAGCTCCTTGTAGAACGGCACGTTCGCATCGCCGTTGATCGTCGAGACGACGGCGGTCTTCTTGCCGCCCGAGGCGAACTGCTTGATCTTCGACACCTCGGTCTGCCAGTCGGAGAAGCCGAACGGCGTGTAGTTGATCAGAATATCCTCGGGCTTGACGCCCTTGGCCTTCAGGAAGGCCTCGAGGATCTTGTTCGTCGTGCGCGGGTAGACGTAGTCGGTGCCTTCGAGCACCCAGCGCTGCACGCTGCCGCCGTCCTTGCCCATCAGGTATTCGACGGCGGGGATCGCCTGCTGGTTGGGAGCCGCCCCGGTGTAGAACACGTTGCGCGAGCTCTCCTCGCCTTCGTACTGCACGGGATAGAAGAGGAGGCCGTTCAGCTCCTCGAACACCGGCAGGACTGACTTGCGCGACACCGACGTCCAGCAGCCGAACACGACATCGACCTTCTCCTTGGAGATCAGCTCGCGCGCCTTCTCGGCGAACAGCGGCCAGTCGGACGCGGGATCGACCACCACCGCCTCGACCTTGCGGCCGAGCAAGCCGCCCTTCTTGTTGATGTCGTCGACCATCATCAGAACCGTGTCTTTCAGCGTCGTCTCGCTGATCGCCATGGTGCCCGACAGCGAATGAAGGACCCCGACCTTGATCGGCGGCTGCTGAGCGGCCGCACTCCCCGCAAAGCCGATGACGCCCGCCACCGTCGCCACAGCGGCGGCGGCGCGCGCAAATCTGGATTTCGACACGGTTGTTCTCCTTCTCTCCCTGAGTTACCGCCGGCCGAGCAGCGGCAAGAGAAGCAGTGCGAGAGTCGTGCCAAGCCCCCTCGCCGGGGCCTGCCGCATTTTATGGCCCGGCCAGCCCAACTTGGCGGCAGCTTGGAAAGCCCGGCTCCGGGGTTTTGCCTTGTTTTTGTGCAGAACAACCGGCCGTCGACGGCAAGCTGAGCACCAACACAGCAGCCAAAGACAATCGGGCGGCGCCGCTTTTTTCGGCGCCGCCGCCCGGCGGGTCCCGAAAGTCAGTTCGCCTGGATCCCGGCTGTCTTGATCAGGGCGGCGTTATCGCTTAGCTCTTTTTTCACCAGCGCGTTGACGGCCTCGCCTTTCATCGACCACGGCTCGGCCCCGAGTGCGGCGAGCCGCTCCTTCATTTCGGGCGACTGCAAGACCTTCGTCGTTTCCTGGTACAGCCGGCTCACAACGGCAGGCGGCGTCTTGCTCGGCACGAACATCGCCGCCCAGAAGATATAGTCCGCATTCGGCACGCCGGCTTCGGCCGTGGTCGGCACATCGGACAATTGCGGCGCCCGCTTGTCGGCGCCCATGGCGATGGCCTTCAGCTTGCCTGACTTGATCAGCTCCATGGCCGAGACGATCGGGGCGAACATGTAATCGACGCGCCCGGCCATGATGTCGGTCATCGCCTCGGGCGTGCCCTTAAACGGGATGTGGACCGCATCGATTCCGGCCGCGACTTTGAACTTCTCATCGGCCATATGGGTGGCGCTGCCGTTGCCGGCCGAGGCGTAATTGAGTTGGCCGGGATGCGCCTTCGCGTAGGCGACCAGGTCCTTCACCGACCCGATGCCCCTGCTGTTGTCCGGCGCCACGACCAGCACCTGAGGCAGCACCGCCAGCATCGTCACGGCCGAAAAGTCCTGGACCGTGTCGAAGGGGAGATTGGAATAGAGGAACGGGCTCGCGGTGTGGGACGACGACTGGATGAGGACGGTGTAGCCGTCGGGCGCCGCCTTGGCGACGACGGCGGCGCCGATCGTGCCGCCGGCGCCCGGGCGGTTCTCCACCACCACCGGCTGGCCCAGCGCCGGGCTCAGCCGGTCGCCCACGGCGCGCGAAATGATGTCGATGCCGGTGCCGGGCGGAAACGGCGAGATGAACCTGACCGGGCGGTTCGGATAGCTCTGGCCGAATGCCGGCACAGCGGCCAGCAGCATGACCGCCGCCAGCACGGATTTCGAGACCTTCATGGGCGCACTCCCGAACGACTGGGTACTGAAGTCTTATTTAACGTATCCGCTACAGTCCGTCACTCACCGGAGCGTTCTCGGACTTCACCTCGATGCCGGAATTCTTCGCCTGCAGCAGCAGCAAGGTGGCGAAGTCGGTATCGACGTATCCGTGGCCGATCAGGCTTTGGATCACCTCGCGCGTCGCGGCCGCGACCGGCATCGGCATCTCGAGCTTGCGCGCCGCCGCGAGACCCAGCTCCATGTCCTTGCGGAGCAGCGGCGGGGTGAAGGTCGGCGTGAAATCCAGATTGACCAGCGCCGGCGTCTTGTACTGGGTGAACATGGAGCCCATGACGCTCTTGTTGATGAAGTCGAGGAACGCATGGCGCTTCACGCCGGCCTTCTCGGCCAGCACGGTGATCTCGACCAGCGCCTGGATGGTCACGCCGAGCAGGACGTTGTGGCAGATCTTCACGATGCGCGCGAGTTCACCCTCGCCGACATAGGTGACGGCGAGGCCGAGCGGTTCTAGAAACGGCCGCGCCGTCTCGAAGGCCGCCTGCGGTCCCGAGACCACGAGGCTCAGCTTGCCCGCCTTCACCACCTTGCCGTTGCCGCTCACCGGTGCGGCGAGAAACTGCACGCCCCGCTTGCCGCATTCCTCGCGCAGCTTGGCCGACGCCTCTTCCGACACCGTCGAGCAGTCGATCAGGATCTTCGGCGCCTTGCCCTTGGCCGACAACACGCCTTTCGGTCCCAGGGTCACTTCGAGAAGATCGCGCGATTCGCTGACCATGGTGAAGACGATGTCGCGGTCGGCGAGATCGATCGGCGCGTCCACGACCGTCGCCCCGTCCTTCGCCAGCGGCTCGGCTTTGGCGCGCGTGCGGTTGAACGCGGCTAGCTTGCCGCCGGCTTTCAGAAGCCGTGCCGCCATCGGAAAGCCCATGCGGCCGGTCCCGATCCAGCCAAGCGTCTGATTGCCGAGTTTCGCTGCAGGCATCGTGCTCGCGTCCATAGAAGTTCCTGGAAAGGCGGTTGTGCAAACGATTGCAGGGTTGTACAGGATTTTAGGAAAATCGGCAATACGCCTGTCACAAACGGCGAATCCGGGGCTGTCGCGGCCATTGGGCGTGTTCTATGGTCGGCCATGGCGCGGGCCAAGGTGACCATCCACGATGTCGCAAGCGCGGTCGGGGTTCACCCGTCGACGGTGTCGCGGGTGCTCAACGCCAACACGCGCCACATGGTGACGGCGGAGATCGCCCGGAAGGTGATCGACGCGTCGCGCGACCTGGGCTACCACCCCAACGCGCTGGCCCACAGCCTCCGGACACGGCGCTCGAGCACGGTCGGCGTCCTCATCCCCGACATCACCAATCCGGTGTTTCCGCCGATCCTGCGGGGCATCGAGGATGCGCTGGGGAATGCCGGCTACACCGCCATCATCGCCAACACCGATGGCGTCGCCGAACGCGGTGCCGTGGTCCTGGACCGCATGCTCGGCCGGCGCGTCGACGGCCTCATCCTGGCGACCGCCCAGCGCAAGGATCCGACGATCGACCGCTGTATCGCCGAGGAGGTTCCGCTCGTCCTGATCAACCGCACCACCAAGAACGAAGGCCGGACCACGTCGGTCATCACCAATGATGCGGCCGGCATCAACCTAACGGTGGCGCACCTGGCCGGGCTCGGCCATAGGAAGATCGCGCACATCGCGGGGCCGCTGCAGATCTCGACCGGCTACGAACGCCACCGCGGCTTCATCGAGTCGATGACCGAGGCTGGCCTCAAGCCCGATCCCGCCCTGATCATCGTCGCCGACGCCTACAGCGAGCGCGCCGGCGAGCGCGCGGCACTGGCCCTGCTCGACCGCGGCAAGAAATTCACCGCCGTCGTGGCCGGCAACGATCTGCTGGCCCTCGGCGCGTACGACGCTCTCGCAAGCCATCGCCTGCGCTGCCCACAGGATGTCTCGGTCACCGGCTTCAACGACATGCCGTTCGTCGACAAGGTGAGCCCGCCGCTCACCACCGTGCGCATCCAGCACTACGAGATGGGTGTCCTCGCCGCCGGCGCGCTCCTCGAGCGGATCAAGGAACCGACCGCGCGCGGCGTCGACATCAAGCTGGAACCGTCGCTGGTCGTGCGGGGCTCGACGGCGCGGCCGGGATAAAGACACCGGAAGGAAACGTCATTGCGAGCGAAGCGAAGCAATCCAGGCCCCGTGCTGGATCGCTTCGTCGCTTTGCTCCTCGCGATGACAGTCAGTATTGATTCGCGATCGGCAGGGTTTCGGCCGGGTAGAGCGTGATCACCTTGCAGCCTTTGTCGGTGACGACGATCTCCTCCTCGATCCGGGCGGCGGAGATGCCGTCCTTGGCGGGGCAATAGGTCTCGAGCGCGAACACCATGCCGGCCTTGATCTCCATCGGATCCTCCATGGAGTTGAGCCGGCTGATGATCGGCCGCTCGTGCAGGCCGAGGCCGAGACCGTGGCCGAACTCGAGGCCGAACGCCTCCATTTCGCTGGTGAAGCCGATCTTGTCCGCGGTCGGCCAGCAGGCCGCCACCTGGTCCGAGCGCACGCCCGGCCTGATCATCTCGATGGCCTTGTCGATCCACTCGCGGGCGCGCTTGTAGGCGTCCCGCTGATCCTCGGTCGCGCGGCCGACATTGAACGTCCGGTAGTAGCAGGTGCGGTAGCCCATATAGGACTGGATGATGTCGAAGAACGCCTGGTCGCCCGGCCGGATCAGGCGGTCGGTGAAGTTGTGCGGATGCGGCGAGCAGCGCTCGCCCGAGATCGCGTTGATCGCCTCGACGCAGTCGGAGCCCTGACTATAGAGGTCGTGGTTGGCGAGCGCTACGATCTGGCTCTCGCGAACCCCCGGCTTCAAGGCCTCGGCGATTTTCTGATAGGTGCCGTCGACCATCGCCGCCGACATGTTCAGCAGCATCAGCTCGTCGTGGCTCTTCATCTCGCGCGCATCCAGCATCATCTGCTGGCCGTCGCGGACCTCGATGCCCACGCGCTGGAGCTCGAACAGCATCGGCAGCTCGACCATGTCGACGCCGAGCGGCATGTTCGCGACACCCTCATGCTCAAGCAGCGACTTTAGCTCCTCGGCGGCGCGGCGGAACAGCCCGGCCCGCGGGTGGATCGCCCCGCGCAGGCCGAGCAGGCCGGCGCGGCAATGGTCGTCCTCCAGCCACGGCGCGTAGAGGCGGTGGTGTTTCGCCGCCGAGCCGAAATCCCACACATACGGATCGCCGGTGCCGGTCAAGAGGCAGTAGCGCGACAGCTTGTCGCGCGCCCACTCGCCGATCACCGTCGACGAGATGTAGCGGATGTTGTGCTGATCGAAGGTGAGGATGGCGCCCAAGCCGGATTTCGCCAGCGCCTGCCGGGTGCGGCCGAGACGATATCGATGCAGCCGGCGGAAATCGACGCGCTCCTCGAAGTCGACCGCCATCTGGCCCAGCGCCATCAACGGCCGGTTCCAGTCGTGACGGGGATCCACGTCCTCCGGCTTCACGATGATCGGTTCGGGATGCTTGGTCTTGGCCATGGCGAGTCCTCTAGACGCTGTTTTGCCTGCAAACGATTGCAGCACCGCGGCCGAGTGTCAATCAGGCGCGGCCGAGACGCTCGGCCATCCAATCCGCGGTCTGGCTCCGATAGCGGTAGGCGCGGTTGTTGACGACATGGCCGCCGTCGTCGACGAGCAACAGCTCCACCGGCCCCTTGGCCTCGGCCGCGAGGCGCTCGGCCTGCTGATAGGGAACCAGTCGATCGAGCTTGCCGGCCACGACAAACAGCGGACAGGTGATGTTCGACGCGGCGGCTTTCAGCGACAGCGTGGCGGCGTGGCGGCGCGCTTCGTCGGCCGTCCGGCAGTGACTGCGGACGCGGAACGCCTCGCGCGTGAGCTCCGGCAGCCCGTCCCAGCATTCGCCCCAATCATAGGGCCCGGACAGCGCGATGCAGGCCTTGATGCGCTTCTCGAACGCCGCGGCGCGCGGCGCGTAATAGCCGCCGAGACTGACGCCCCACAGGCCGATCCGGTCCGGATCGATGTCCCGCCGTTGCACCGCCCAATCGACGACCGCCGCCACCGGGACTTCGTAGTCGCCGCGGATCGGCAAATCGTACTCGGCCTCGCCCTGTCCCGGCCCGTCGAACGAGAGCGTCGCCAGGTCGCGGGCGAGGAACGTCTGTTCATAGGCGTCCATCTCCTCCTTGCAGGAGTCGAGCCCCATCGTCATCACGACCAGCGGCGCTCGCCTGGCAGACACGGGGCGACGCAGGATTCCGGCGAGGGTCCTTCCCAGATATGGAATCTCGACGCGCTCGCCCGGGGGCTGCAGATACGGCAGCGCCAACCGCCGGCATTCGACCGCCTTCTGGTGCGCCGCGCGCATCTGTTCCACGTCGTTGACGAACAGGAACTTACCGAAATGGTAATAGAGGCCGGCGCGCGTAAAGTGCTCGCCGGCACTCAGGGCGCGGCCGGCCGCCAGGGCCTCCCGTGCCAGCGCCTCGTGCACCGCCGCGCGCGCCGACCAGGTGCTGCACCAGTCATCCCAGTGTGCCAGACCGGCGACCACCTCTTCGAAGTCCGAGAGGTTGACGCCGTTAGCGACGAGGCGCGGCGCCCAATGAGCGACGGCCGCGCGGACGCGGGCGTCGCCGGGATTCGCCGGGTGATCATTCATGGCGCAACGCTACAAAGATTGCGCGATGAACGCAAATGACCGTGCTTGAGTTGAAGCCGCGATGCGGCCCGTGCGACACTGCCGGCATGGTGAGAGTGGTTTTCGTAGCACTGGCGGTGCTCGCCGGCGCCTCGGCCGGGTGGGCGCAGTCGAGAAGCGGAATCGAGATCGACACCGCCTGGGCGCGCGCGACGCCGGGCAGCTCGAAGGACAGCGCCGCCTATCTTAGGATCCGCAACACGGGGACGACCCCCGATCGGCTCCTGACGATAAGCACGCCCCTGGCCGGCACCGCCGAGCTGCACGAAACGAAGGTCGAGAACGGCGTCATGAAAATGCGCCCGGTCGAGGCACTCGCCGTGGCACCTGGAGAGACCGTCGAGCTCAAGCCGGGCGGCGAGCACATCATGCTGACGGGATTGAAGCAGCCGCTGAAGCCGGGCGACAGCTTTCCGCTCACGCTCAAGTTCGAGAGCGCCGGCGACGTGGCGGTCACGGTCAAGGTGGAGCGCGCGGGGGCGATGAGCATGACCCCACCTGCCGGCCAGATGGACCATGGGGCCATGGACCACGGCCGGATGGCTCACTGATGGCGCTGCTCCGCCGCTCCGTGGCCATCGTGTGGCTCTCCGCAGGTCTCGCCGTCGGTGCGCCGGCAGCGCTCGCCGATCCAACGCACCGGACCTTGGACGGCCCGCTCGCCTTCGTCGATGCCGACGGCCAGCCGGTCAGCACCGCCGATTTCGCCGGCACGTGGCTGCTGATCTATTTCGGCTATACGCATTGCGTCGACCAGTGTCCGACCGGACTTACCGTGCTTGCCGAGGCGATCGACGAGCTCGGGCCGGCCGCCGAGCACGTGCAGCCGCTCTTCGTCACCGTCGACCCGGAACGCGACCTGGGTCCGCTGCTTCGCGAATTCACCGCCGCATTCGACAAGCGCCTGATTGGCCTGGGCGGCACGCCCGACCAGATCGCGGCCGCGGCGGCCGTGCTGGGCGTCAAATACGAGAAGGTCCTGCTCGGCGGCGGCGACGACTACGTCGTCGACCACAGCGCCACGCTGTCGCTGGTCGATCCGACCGGCCGCCACGCCGAGACGTTCAGCATGGCCGAGCCGCACCAGGTGGCGGCGAAGCTGTTCGACGCCCTGGCGCGGTCGGGGACGTCGCTCAGCAACGTCAACAATCTCGGCGCATATAGATGATGGCCGGCTCGCGTTACCGGTGCCCGGCAAGGTCCAGCGTCACCCCGGCCAAGCCCCAATCTTCTGCAAGGGGCGAAGCCCCTTGCAGACCCGGGCGAGAGCCGGGGTCCATAGCGCAGACGGCAAGATGACCCCGGGTCGCGCGGCATTCGCCGCTTGCCCGGGGTGACGACAACGCGAGTGGTCCTACTCCGCCTTCGCCTCTTTCCGCGGGAAATTCGCGATCTTCCGCGCCTCGCCGGTAACCTGCAGGATGTGCATCCCGGTGTTGGCGCGATCGACGGCGTAGATATAACCGCGGTCGTCGACCTCCAGATTGTTGGTCTGGATGGCAACCTTGCAGCGCTCCTCGCCGCTGTGGAGCTTGATGCAGCGCTTGTCGGTGTTCTTGGTGATCGACGGAATGTAGTGGCCGACCTCGCGCGGATGATAGGGGTCGCGCACGTCGACCGCGCGCACCCCGCCGTTGAAGTGGGTGAAGAACATCAGCCGCCCGTAATAGATCGGCGTCATGCTCTCGTTCGACGAATGCGTGCCGAAGCGGCCGCCGCGATGGCAGAAGTCGCCCGGCTCCTCCTTGGCGCCGTAGGTCGCGACCGAGACCGGATGCTTCTCGACCGTGACGTCGACGAACCACGCCATCTGCCGCGGCTCCAGGCATTCATTCAGGATCTGCTCGTTGGTGACGACGACGAAGTTGCGCACCCGCCCCAGCTTGTCGTCGGCGAACTCGGCGACCGGGACATTCAGCATCGGAAACGCCGTATGCGCGCCGTTGAATGACGACAGCTCCCACCGGCCGACCTCCGGATAGCGCAGGTTTGCGTCGGTCGGTTCCGTCGGGCCTTTCAGCAGTTTCTCGCGGTCGACGATCTGCATGACGCCCTCGGCGTTCGTGCCGTAGCCGAAATAGACGCGGTTTGCCGATGGCACCGAGATCATGCCGTGGAGCATCATCGGGGTCGGACCGCCGGCGCCGGGCTCCTGGCCGGCCAAGCCGAACTCGCGGATATGGACCGGATGCGCGGGATCGCTGAGGTCGAAGATCTGGGTCATGCGCGGCACCCGCCAGCCGGGCACGCCGGACACGAGATAGGCGATGCCGGTGTCGCATTCCCAAAAGCTCTTATGCGTGCCCTTGAGACCCTCGACCACGCGGGTGACCAGCTTCGGGCGCTCGGGTTCGGCGACGTTCCAGATCTCGTGCGCCTGGTTACCGAACACCCGCAGCATGTACACGGCGCTGCGATCGCCCCTGGGGAGGCTCTTGCCGTCGCAGACGCGCACCATCTGCGCCCCGCCCCCCTCGTAGGTGCCCGGCTCGCCCGGGATGTGCGCCAGATATTTGGGATGGTGCGGGTCGGTGACGTCGACGATCGACGTGCCGTTGTCTTCGTTCTTGCCGGTCAGCGGGTTGAACGGCTGCTTGATGTCGTCGGTGCCGCCGTGGTGGCCGATATAGGCAATCCAGCGGCGGCCCTGCTGCTGGATGACCACCGAATAAGCGCTGCGCGCCTGGAGGTCGCTGTAGCCGACCAGCGACATGTTCTTGGAGTCCGGCGGATCGCCGACCTTGGGCGCGCTCTGCGCCATTGCGGCGCTCGCGAGCGCAAGACCGACCGTAGCGGTCAGACCCAAAACAACTGGCTTCATGGTTTTCCTCCCCCGGAAATCGATGCTTGTTTGAGCCGATGCTAGCACAGCCTCGCGGGATCCGTCAGTTCCGCCCTTCGCGCCGGTACCACGGCAGAAAGCGGCGCATCGCCCAGTTCATCGCGGCCTCGATGCCGAGCCCGAACAAGGCGAGCAGCAGGACCGCCACGAACGCCTCGTCGTGATGGAAGCTCCGCGAGTTGAACAGGATGTAGAAGCCGAGACCGTCGAGCGAAATGTAGAATTCGGCGACGATCGCGCCGATGAGGGCCCTGCCTGCGGCAATGCGCAGGCCGGCCAGAAGATACGGCAGGGCCGCGGGCACGGTGATGCCGAACCAGATGCCGAGCCAGTTGGCACGGTAGGATCTCGCGACTTCGAGATATTCCGGCGGAACGGCGCGCGCCCCGTCCGCCATGTTGAGAGCAATCGCAAAGAAGGCCGCGAAGACAATTGTCGCCATCCGCGCATCGCCGGTGTAGCCGAACCACAGTGTCAGCAGCGGCAGCACCGCGACCATCGGCATCGCATTCAGCCCGTTGACGTAGACCGCGAACGCCCGGTCGACCGTGCGCATGCGACCCATTGCCAGCCCGACCACGGTGCCGATCACCACCGCCACGACCAGGCCCTGGGCCACCGCCCACAACGTGCTCCACGCCGCGGCGAGGAATTGCGGGCTGGACAGCACCGACGGGATGGCCATGACGATGCCGATGGGCTTGGCCACGTAAGGCGGGGCAAAGATCCCGACCAGGATCTGCCAAACCGCCGCGATCACCAGCCCGCCGGCGATCTTGATGCCGAGATTGCCGCCCGGGATGGCCCAGGCCCGGCGACGGATTGCCGGAAGCGCGACGGCGTCGCTCATCGCGACAATCCCCGCCATGCGGCGAAGCGGTTTTCGACCGCCCGCCCGAGGCTCATCAACACCGTGCCGAAGATGGTGATCACGATGATCGCGGCCAGCACGCCCGCGGTGTCGAAATCGCGCTCGTTCACGGTAATCAGCTTCCCGATGCCCGACGCGCTCAGGAAGAATTCGGCCGCCACCATGCCGACGAGACCACGGCCGATGCCCTGCCGGATACCGGTCAACGTGAATGGCAGGGTGAAGGGCAGCATCACGTCGCGCCACAGCCGCCATTCGCTGGAGCGATACGAGCGCGCCACCTCGAGCAGTTCGGGCTTCACGCTGCGGGCACCCTCCATGGTGTTGTAAAGCACAGCGAATACCGAGAAGAGAAACACCACCACGACCTTGGGCGCGAAGCCGAAGCCCATGATCGAGAGGATGAACGGAATCAGCGCCGCCATCGGCATGCTGTTGAACATCATGATGTAGCTCTCGGTCGCGATGCGCAGCACCGTCACGCGCGCAAGCAGCAACCCAAGCGGCACGGCGACCGCCACCGCGAGCGCGAACCCGGTCACGAACAGCAGCAGCGACTGCGCGAGCGCGTCGACCAGTTCGCCGCTCGCGACCATGCCCCAAAGCCGCGACATGGTCGCGGTGAAGGTCGACAGGAAGGCGGCACTCGTCCGGCTGCCGGCGTATTGCCATAAAACCGCACCCGCGATCAGCGTGATCGCGGGTGGCAGCCAGTCAGACCAAAGTGAGGTGCGTTTCACGTGCGTGTTCGCTGAGCCGGGGTTAGAGACGGGTGCATGGGTAACACATCTATCCGGGCCCGTGGGTCGCAGTCCAGGGCAGGCGGACAGGTGTGGGCTCGCCGTGGAGCCCGGACGGCGACGCGACCCGCCGATTGCTGTACACTCTGCGCCCTCAGCATCGCACACGAATAAGGAGCAGCCGACCCACGATCGTTCGGACATAAGTCGCAAAAAGACCCCAGGGAGGGAGCGATGAAAAACAGCTTCCGCAACCGTACTTGCGTGCTTGCCGTCCTCCTCGCTGCGCTGGCCCCCTCGTTATTGGTCATGCGGGCGGCCAAAGCCGATGACTACCCTTCTCGCGCGGTGACGCTGATTGTCCCCTATACGCCGGGAGCGTCGACCGACCTGTTCGGTCGCACCGTGGCCGGCGGACTCGCCGAGGCCTTCAAGCAGCCGGTTCCGGTCGAGAACCGTCCGGGCGCGGCAACCGTGGTCGGCGCCAGTGCAGTCGCCACATCGCGGCCGGACGGCTACACGCTTCTGCTAGCGCCGGTCACCACATTCGCGCTCGTGCCCAATGTCTATAAGACGCTGTCATACGATCCGGTCAAGGATTTCGCGCCGGTGGCGATGGTTGGGTTCACCGATTTCGTGCTCGTGGTCAATCCGTCAATGGGCGCGACCACGCTGCACGAGCTGATCGCGTTCGCCAAGCAGCGTCCGCCGGGGACGCTGAGCTATGCCACCGGGGGATTCGGCTCGCCGCATCATCTGATGATGGAATTGCTGCTCAGCATGACGGGGCTGAAGATGCAGCCGGTGGCCTATCGCGGCAGCGTGCCCGCGGCGACCGACGTCATCGCCGGCCACCTGCCGCTGATGTTCGTGGACGTCCCGGCGGTCATCGGCTCGATCGAAGCCGGCAAATTGCGGGCGCTGGGAGTTGCCCCGGCCCAACGCTCCAAACGGCTCCCGGACATTCCGACGATCGCCGAAGCCGGCGTCCCCGGCTACGCCGCCCGGACGTGGTTCTCGGTGGTGGCGCCCGCCGGCACGCCGCCGCCGGTGATCGACAAGCTCAACCGCACGATCGTGGCCTACCTGACCCGGCCGGAGATCGGGGCCAAGCTCGCCTCCATGGGCCTCGAGGCGCAGACCAGCACGCCGGACGAGCTGGCCCGGCTCATCCGATCCGAGCTGGCGAAATGGGAAGAGGTCGTGAAAGTGGCCGGGATCGAGCGGCAGTAGGCGGCGGCGCCGACCTATGACCCGCCATGCGCCTTCACCATCGCCATGGCGTCCCGATACACGGTCGCATCGACCAGCTTGTCATAGGAGATCGGCGTCTTGCCGTCGCGGATGCCGCCGGTCTTCGCCTGGATGTCGATCGCGGCCTGGACGTTCTCCCGGCCGAGACCGTCCTTGTCGACCGGCCAGAACTCCATCTTGAGGAATTCCTCCAAGGCCGCTTTGGCCTCGGACGGCGTATGCCCGGTGATGGCCGCAATCTGAGCGACCTTGTCCGAGTTCTTGGGGTCCTTCATGAAGCGTGCGGCCTCGATGTCGGCAGCGATCAGCCGCACGAACGCATCGCGCTTCTTGTCCAGCGTGCCGCGCTGCGTCGTCAACACCATGTAATGGTTGATGGGGTTCACCTGCTTCATGGTGGTGACGTAGGCGACCTTTTTCTTGGCTTTTTCCTCGATCATCGGCACATCGTCGATGTGCAACACGCCGACGGCGAGCTGGCCTGCGGCCATGGCCGTGCCGGTATTGCTGCCCAGCGCCACCTCCTGAACGTCGCTTGCCTTGAGCCCGCAGGGCGCCATCATCTGGTGCAGCGCGATGGAGCGGGCGCCATTGATTGTGTCGATGCCGATCGATTGTCCCTTGAGGTCGGAGCACGCCTTGACCTTCGGGTCCAGGGTGGCCAGCACCCAATCGGTGTTCTCGTTGCCGGCAATCGCGACCATGTCGACGCCGGCATTGGACGTGATGCCGATCACGACAGGCGTCGGAGATAAAGAGAGATCGATATCGCCGGTCTGCACGGCGCGCGCCGCCACCGTGCCGTTGTCGAAGTTCCGCAGCTGGACGTCGAGGCCGTATTTCTTGAAGAAACCGGCGTCGCGGGCAACGTATTGCAGGACGGCCACGTAGACCGGTGGCACGCCCGGCAGGCCAAACGACATCTTCTCCTCGGCCCGGGCGGGCCCGGGTGCCACCAGGAGGGCTGCGAGGCCCGCGATGGCCGCCGTCATCAGCATCGTCCGCAGGCGAAGGCCGGTCGGCATGTTTTCCTCCCTCGAAGTCAGGACGCCGGGATGCGTCGAGCTTACAAAGCTTACACCGCTTACCGGCTTCGCGCCTTGCCTTCAAGCTCGAACTGGGCCTGGCGCGCCTCGTCCTTAAGCGTGTTCCACACCCGCTCGCGCAAGCTCGCAAAGCGCGGATGCGTCAGGGTCTCACGGGTGCGCGGATGGGGCAGGTCGACCTCGATGATCTCCTGCACGCGGCTCGGACGGCCTTTGAGAACGGCCACGCGGTCGCCCAGCAGGACCGCCTCCTCGATCGAATGGGTGACGAACAGCATGCTGGTGGGGCGCATCTCCCAAATGCGCAGCAGCTCGAACTGCAGGATCTCGCGCGTCTGCGCGTCGACCGCCGCGAACGGCTCATCCATCAGCAGCACCTTGGGCTCGACGGCGAGCGCCCGCGCCAGGCCGCAGCGCTGCTGCATGCCGCCGGACATTTGATAGGGATAGACGGCCTCGAAGCCGTTCAGCCCCACCATGGCAATGAACTGCGGGACCTTCGCGGCGATCTCGGCGCGCGAGGCGCCGGCCAGCCGCAACCCGTAGGCGACGTTGTCGTACACGGTCTTCCACGGGAACAGGCCGAAATGCTGGAACACCATGGCGACCCCGGCCCGCGGCTCGGTGATCCGCTCGCCCTCGACAAAAATGTCGCCCTCGCTCAGCGGCAGCAGGCCGTCGATGCAACGGAGCAGCGTCGTCTTACCGCAGCCCGACGGGCCGACCAACGCCACGATCTCGCGCTCGCCGACCTCGAGATCGACGTTCTGAAACACCTGAAGCTCGCCATAGCGCTTGCCGGCGCCGACCGCGTGGATGCGCGCGGCGTGAGGCGCCGCCGTCGCCCGGGACGCGGTCTCGGATGCGCGCAAGGCGCCGGCAGATCCTTTCATTCCGCGGCCGACGAGCGGCTGGCGGGCGCCGCATCCTGCTTGGCCCAGTAGTCGGGCGACGCCTTGCTTCTGGCGAGTGCCTCGGCCGTCTCGAAGCCGGGCGCCATCGAGGCGTCGGTGCCGGGGAGGACCTGGTGGTGCTCGATGTTCAGCGTCCGCAGCCAGCGCTGCTGGCCCATGGTGAGGGCGATGAAATAGCCGAGCTCGACCAGCTCCGGCTCGCTGAAATGGTGATACAGGCGGGTCCACAGCGCGTCGTCAGCCGGCAGATCCCAGGTGATGCATTCCGCGTAGGCGAGGGCCGCCTTCTGGCGATCGTCGTAGCGGCTGGACTTCTCGAAATTCAGCAGATCCTTGTAGTCTTCCTCGACCACGCCGGAATTGCGCGACTTGATCGAGCGCTGGTTGCCGCAGTACTCGCACTTGACCGACTGTGAGACATAGACGCGGCAGAGCTCCTTGATGCTGTGGTCGAGAACACCTTTGTGAAAAACATCGCGCCAGGAATTGGCGAACGACCAGAACGTCGCCGGCACGTGCGCGCGGACCGCCTGGCTTTCCGGCCGCGGCGTCCCTTCGCGCCGGCAGCGGTCGAGCTCGGCGAGCATGGCCGGATCCTTGATCGTCGCGGGATCGACATAGCTGATGCGTTGCTTTGTCATCGTCTCGCTCCTCGGTTCGCTTTACTTGGCATTTTTCGCCCGGCTACAGCCCGCCGCGCGCCTGCAATCGATTGCACCGATCTTGCCGCAGCCGTGAGGGCCAATCAATACAAACTAAGACCGCGTCACGGAACCACGCCGGGCGGAAGGGCCAGGCAATGCCGCGCGATGTCGCCGGATCGCGCCAGCCAGATCTCGCCGGCACGGCTCGCGATATGCGCCAACGCCCGGCGCAGGTGCCGCAGCCGGTACGGCTGTCCGACGATATAGGGGTGCAGCGCAATCCCCATGACCAGCGGTCCCGAGCGCGATTGATCGAGCATCTCGTCGAAATTGTCGACGATCAGATCGGCGAACGCGTCGGGGCCGATCTTGCGGCCGACGATCGCCGGGATGTCGTTCGCCTCCTGCGGATACGGCACGGCGAGGATCCGTCTCCCCCGCGTCTTGAACCAGATCGGCTGGTCGTCCATGCACCAGTCGAGAAGATAGGTATAGCCCTGCTCCGCGAGCAGGTCGGGCGTCAGGCGGCTTTCCGAAATCCAAGGGCCCAGCCAACCCGCGGGTGACCCGCCTTCGTGCTTCGCGATCGCGGCGCTCGTTTCGGCGATCAGCCGCCGCTCGGTTGCTTCATCGAGAACGCCCTGGCGCTCCGAATTCGTGCGCCCGTGGCCGACCATCTCGTCGCCGCGCCGCCGGAACGCCGCGATGACCTCCGGGCAGTAGTCGTACAGCGACGAGTTGATCAGCAGCGACACCGGGAACTTGAGCTCTTCGAACACGTCGAACAGGCGCCACACCCCGACGCGGTTGCCGTAGTCGCGCCAGGCGAAATTCAGCACATCCGGCTGCGGGCCGCCCGGGGCGAACTCGGCCCCCAGGCCTTCGCCGAAGGCGAAATGCTCGAGGTTCAGCCCGATATAAACGGCGAGCCGCTTGCCGTTCGGCCAGTCATAGAGCGGCCGGTCCTTGATGCCGCGATACGCATAGCGGCCGTGAGTGGGCAGACCCGACATTGCGCCTCACCATACAAGCCCGCACCCGGGCTTTCCACCGGCGGCCTTGTCCTTCGCGGCCCCGCATACGATCATGTGAACGCCGCAGCCCCCGGCCCTGCCATAATCTCGCTCATGGCACGGAATTCGCACGGTTATCGCACTGCACCGGGCAGGGGCAGGTCCTGAAAATCGGAGGGGAACCATGATGAGCATGACACGACGCCGGCTCCTGGCGACGGCCAGCGGCACGGCCCTTCTGGCACTGGCGCCCGTCGCCAGGGCCGAGGAACCGATCAAATTCGGCCTGGTCGCGGCATTGTCAGGCGAGTCCGCGCGCGCCGGCGAGGCGATCACCCGCGGCCTCACCATCGCCATCGATGAGATCAACGCCAAGGGCGGCATCCTCGGCCGCAAGGTCGAGCTGGTCCGCCGCGACGACGAATCCAATCCCTCGAAGGGCCTGGCCGCCGCCCGCGAGCTCATCCAGCGCGAGAAGGTCACGGTGTTGTTCGGCGGGCTGGACACGCCGGTGTCGATGGCGATCGTGCCGCTCGCCAACAGCGAGAAGACGCCGTTCATGGGCACGTGGGCGGCGGGCACGCCGATCACCCGCAACGGCGCCAACCCGAATTACGTCTTCCGCGTTTCGGCGGTCGACGAGCTCGTCGACAAGGCGATCCTCCAATACGCCCTCAAGACGTACAGCGCCAAGAACCCCGGCATGATCCTGGTCAACAACTCGTGGGGCGAGTCGAACGAGGCCGGCCTGAAGGCGGCGCTGGCCGCGCAGAACATCAAATACGCAGGGATCGAGAAGTTCGAAGGCAACGAGCTCGACGTCGTCCCGCAGCTCAGCCGCCTCAAGGCCGGCGGCGCCGACGTGCTGTTCCTGGTCGGCAATGTCGGCCCGGCCTCGCAGGTCGTGAAGTCGCTCGACCGCATGGGATGGAAGGTGCCGGTGGTGTCGCATTGGGGACCGGCGGGC